>JAGCWE010000127.1 GCA_017962005.1 Paludibacteraceae bacterium
AACCATTGCCTTTTATGCCCTGGTGAAAAAAGAGTATGTGCAGGGTGGCGATGACGCCGTGAGAGCCCAATGGTTCTGCATTGACCAACTCCCCCGCCTCGCTTTCGACCATTCGGATATCCTGAAGGAAGCGCGGCAGGCGCTAAAACGGGATATTCACCATCAACCCGTAGCATTCCGTTTGCTTGCGGAACATTTCACGATGCCACAGTTGCAACGACTCTATGAAAATATACTCGGAGTAAAATTCGACCGGCGCAACTTTCAGAAAAAAATGATAGCCACGGGAGTGGTTGAGGAGAAGCAATTGGAAACAGCACATACAGGTCATCGGCCGGGCAAACTTTTCTCTTTCAATCTTTTCAAGTACGATAAGATGAAAGAAGACGGAGTTGGTTCGTCTGAGTTTTGATAACTGACAATCATTAACCTTAATTTTTTACCACTATGTTATTCATCAACAAGAAAAAGCATCAAAACAACGATGCGCTACCAGTCAATGATGGAAAGATCCATGTTTTCAACCTTATCGTTCTTGACGAGAGCGGAAGTATGTCAGTGATAGAACAACAGGCCCGCAGCGGATGCAACGAAGTGCTTTCCGGCATACGTCAGGCACAGAAAGAGCATCCCAACCTTGTCCAGACGATTTCCCTGCTGCCGTTCAACACCGGTGAGATGAAATTCATCTATGAGAACACTCCTGTAGAGGAGACCCATGACATTGCCGGCGAGTACAGTCCGAACGGATGCACGGCTCTCTATGATGCAATGGGGTTTGCACTCACGCGCCTCGAAAAGGAAACGGAACGATATGAGGATGCTGTCGGAGCCGTGACGGTTATCACCGACGGCGAGGAGAACTCATCGCGGGAATACAGCGGCAAGATGATTTACGATATAGTGGAACGGCTGAAACAGAAAGGATGGACCTTTGCCTTTATGGGAGCCAATCAGGACGTGATGAAAGTGGCGCGATCACTCAATATCAAGAACGCGAGAGAGTTTGACTATACGGGTGAAGGTATGACGGATGCTTGGGAACGTGAGAGAAAAGCAAAAATGCGCCATTTTTTACGCCTTGAGCACACATACGAATTAACAGCCAGTATGCCTCGGGAGGAGAAAAGAAAATATATGGCGGAAGAAGAGGCCGCCACGGATTATTACGCGGATTGACAGGAGCGTTTAGCACGACGCGTCATTGCAAAGGCACTTCCGGATTTCCATGTCTCGAAAGTGCTTTTGTGGTTATTTTTGCATACAAATATCACCATGCTTGCACAGAGTGAAGAAAAAGCAGTAATTTTGCAAGCGGAAAACAAAGGGAACCGGTAAATGCAAAAAAAAATCAGGATAACCTTCCGGCATCCTGACTGCTGTGAACCAGCTGGGGCTCGAACCCAGGACCCCATCCTTAAAAGGGATGTGCTCTACCTGCTGAGCTACTGATTCTCCTGCTTTTCACGAAAGCGGCGACAAAAGTACTGCGAGTTTTTAATCTGACAAAACTTTTTTTGAAAAATTTCACATACAAGAAGGAAAACAGCGTTATGAGTGAAATCATCCGATTGTCCGTTCCCCAACGACGTAGAACAGTTTCCGTATGTGTCGGAGACCTGAAGATAGGCGGCAGCCATCCCGTTCGCCTGCAGACGATGGCGAATGTATCCACCAACGACGTTCCGGCGGCAATCAGCCAGGCACTGCGCTGCGCGGAAGCGGGAGCCGAATTGTTCCGTTTCACCACACAGGGCGAGCGGGAGGTGGAGAGCGCGCGTCTTATCCGCGAGCGCCTGCGTTCAGAGGGATGCTATATGCCCCTTGTCGCGGATGTGCATTTCCGGGCGGATGTGGCGGACAAAGCCGCAGCGGTTGTTGAGAAAGTGCGTATCAATCCGGGCAACTACATCGACCCTGCCCGCAAGTTCGTGCATATTGACTATACGGACGAGGAGTATCATTCCGAACTGCAAAGGCTTCGTGAGCGGTTCACCCGTCTTCTTGACATCTGCAGGACGCATCACACCGCCCTGCGTCTGGGGGTCAATCACGGCAGTCTGAGCGACCGCATCATGTCCCGCTACGGCGATACGCCTGCGGGTATGGCGGAGAGTTGCATGGAGTTCCTGCGCGTGGCGAAGGAACAAGGCTTTGAGGATATTGTCCTGTCGGTCAAGTCCAGCAATACGCGCGTGATGGTGGATACGGTGCGTCTGCTGGTCAGTCAGATGGACAAGGAAGGGATGGCGTTCCCCGTTCATCTGGGCGTGACGGAAGCGGGCGAAGGGGAGGACGGCCGCATCCGGTCGGCAGTGGGCATCGGCGCGCTGCTGGCGGAAGGGATTGGCGACACGGTGAGGGTCAGTCTGAGCGAGGAACCCGAACAGGAACTGCCCGTGGCGGGAGCTCTTGTGGATTATTTTTATTCAGATGACAGTATCCGCTATCAAAGCGGCAACTTGCAATGTACAGTGGAGAACGATGGGCAACCTGTGGTGTCCCACCGTTCCGGCCAGCCCGACTGGAATCTGTTTGTGCTGCAAGCGTCAGCCGAATGTGGGCGGCTGCTGTGGAAGACAGGGAGTGACGGTTCCCGTCCCCGCCTTCAGTTATTCAATCCTCATTTCCCGGACGTGCAGCTTCGTCAGTTGGAAAAGAACATTCTTCAGGGTGCGGGCATCATGCGTTACAAGACGGAGTTTGTGTCGTGCCCGGGTTGTGGACGGACTCTGTTTGACCTCCAGCAAACAGTGGCGGCGATTAAAAGTGCGATGAGCGATTCCAAGTTCTCGCCGCAGCCTCTGAAGATAGGCGTGATGGGCTGCATTGTGAACGGTCCGGGCGAGATGGCGGATGCCGATTACGGCTACGTGGGTGCCGCACGCGGCAGAATAAGCCTGTACCGAGGCAAAGAATGTATTGAGCAAAACATTCCCGAGGAAGAGGCTGTCACACGTCTGATACGACTTATACAGGAAGATAAATTTGCAGGAAAGATGCAGTAAGGGTATATTTGCGCGTTTTTTGCGCCAGGACTGCCAAAATGGCAGGAATAAAGCGATTGGCACAAAAAATGTGAACGTTATGGAAGAGTGAAAAATAACAAAAACACAACAGGAACTATGAGCAAACATAATAAACACCATCACGAGGAGGAACAGGCGCAGAAATCCACGATGGAAGTGCAGTCTGAAACGCCTGAAGCCATTGAGAATGAGCAGACAGGCACTACCGCCACACAGGATAACGAAGAGAAGCTAAAGGAACTGACCGAGAAGGTGGAGGCTCTGGAAGACACCAAACTGCGGCTGATGGCTGAGTTCGAGAATTTCCGCCGCCGCACCAACAAGGAGAAACTGGAGCTGATGGAATCGGCGGGCGAGAGCATATTCAGGGATATGCTGCCTTTGGTGGACGATTTCGAGCGCGCCATTCAGGCGATGCAGAAAGCGAAAGAAACAGACAACGACCAGTCATCCGCCCACAGCGACTCCCTGACGGAAGGGGTGGAACTGATTTATCAGAAGTTTCTCGCTTTCCTCCAGAATCACAACGTCACGCCCATCGAGACCGATGGCAAGGATTTCTCCACGGACGAACACGAGGCAATCACCACCATCGATATGGGGAAGGACAAGCAGGGCAAGATTATTGATTGCACCCAGAAAGGCTACAAACTGGGCGACAGGGTAATACGTTTTTCGAAAGTGGTTGTCGGAGCATAAGAAAGGATTACAACTATGGCAGAGAAAAGAGATTACTACGAGGTGTTGGGCGTGGACAAGAACGCCACACCGGAAGACATAAAGAAGGCTTATCGCAAGAAAGCCATCCAGTACCATCCGGACAAGAACCCCGGCGACAAGGAGGCAGAGGAGAAGTTCAAGGAGGCGGCCGAAGCCTATGAGGTGCTGAGTGACCCGCAGAAACGTCAGCGGTACGACCAGTTCGGTTTCGCCGGCATGGGTGGTCAGGGCGGTTTCTCGTCAGGCGGATTCAGCATGCAGGACATCTTCTCGCGTTTCGGCGACCTGTTCGCGGATGCGGGTTTCGACTTCGACATGGGCAACGGTGGTCATTTCTCGTCCTTCTTCGGAGGCGGAAGGGGCGGCAGACGTGTACAGCGCGGCAGCGACCTGCGGGTGAAAGTCAAACTCACGCTCGATGAGATAGCCACTGGCGTGGACAAGAAAATCAAGGTCCGCAAGCAGGTTCCCTGCACGCACTGCGGCGGCACGGGTTCGGCGGACGGCAAGGACGGTGAAACGTGTCCCACCTGCAAAGGGTCGGGTCATGTGGTACGCACCCAACGGGGCATCTTCGGTATGATGCAGGTGCAGGAGGTCTGCCCCACCTGTCATGGCGAAGGCAAAGTGATACGTAACAAATGCTCCTACTGCAACGGCGAGGGCGTGGTACGCGACGAGGAAATCATCAGCATCCATATTCCTGCCGGTGTGACGGGCGGAATGCAGATACCTGTTCAGGGCAAGGGAAACGCCGCGCCTCATGGAGGTGTGCCGGGCGACTTGCTCGTGCTCATCGAAGAGGAGGAGCACAAAGACCTGCAACGCGACGGCAACGACCTCATATACAATCTGCTCCTTGACATGCCGACCGCCATCCTGGGCGGACAGGTGAAGATACCTACCCTGCAGGGCGAGGTGAAAATCACCATCACGCCGGGCACGCAGCCGGGCAAGGTGCTGCGCATGCGCGGCAAGGGACTGCCCGTCATCGATGAATACGCGCGCCAGTACGGCACCGGCGACCTGCTCATTAACGTGGGGGTTTATATCCCCGAGAACCTTAGCAAGAGCGAGAAGGAACTGATTGCGCAGCTGCAGAAGAGCCCGAACATCGTACCCGGCAACGCGGACAAGAAGAACTTCTTCAAGAACATTTTCGGATAACAGCTCCTATATCATCCCTCTTATGAGAAAGCTTATTTTACCTCTCCTGTGTCTGACCACCCTGTCTGCGTGGTCAGACACTATTCCTTGGCGCGCTTCCGGCGATTCCCTTTCCGCCTCTTTCTTCCAGCAGTGGTACCACCGCTCCGACCTCATCTACTATATGGAGGCGTATAATGACCACACCGTGGTGGAAACGACCACCTACGGTCAGTGGTGGATTCCCGACCGTCTGACCGTCGGCATAGAAGGTCTGCCGTTCACAGCCAACCGCTACTACATTGACGGTATGCGCGTGAACGACCTTTTTCAGCCGGGCAGCACGCGCTACGTGCCGAACATGCAGCACTATGACCTGCGGATGAACACCACTACCGGACAGCTCTTTTTCACCCCTTACGCCCATAATGATACCGCTGCCTATCCCCGCATCGGCGCCAACTATGTGCAGGCGGCATACAATTTCGGTCAGTTGGGGAACGGCGAGCCGATGCCCGGTACCACCGAGGTTCTCAATATAGCCCACATATCGCCCATGCAGAGCGCGGATCACTACAAGCATGTTTCTGCACGCCGTCATCAGCGCGGTGCCGGACAGATAGATGCCGCCTATACCTTCACTGACGGGCAAGGGAACGCCTATCCGCAACATATCTACGCCGCTTACGGGCAGCGTCTGCTGACCCGCGAGGACCAGTCAGGACTGATACTCGACAATCCGTTCTATCGTGCCGATTACTACAAGGTGCAGGCGGACGGCACTTTCCCCATCCGTCTTTCGTCAACCGGCACGCAGGACATGCGGCTGGGCTACCGGCTCAACTTCTCCGGCAAGGAGGATGGCGGCAGCGAGTACCTGTTCAACTACGGCGAGGTGTATGACCACAAGAACTACTCGGGGATGGTGTATCTCAAGCGGCAGTACCTGACCACGGGGCTCAACTGGTCAACGGATGTGGTTCACCACTCCGACCTCAGTTTCAGCAAGAACATCCTCGACCAGGACGGCGAGAACTTTCTCCCGTTCGTCCCCGATGGCAAGACCCACTCGCTGAGTTGGGCGGTGAACTACAGTCAGCCGCTCCTCTCTTGGCTCAATATCCATATCGACGCCTACAACTCGCTCGTTCATTTCTCGCCCGAGAAAGAGACTTTCTCCAATCTTGTCTATATCCAGAAACCGATAGACTATCTGAACGCTCCTTCCGTCATACCGTCTGTCACGCCTCTCTGTCAGTACCGGTGGCAGAGCCGGTCTTTTACGGGCGGACTGTTGGAGAACACCATCGGCCTGGATGCGCATTATGCGCTTGGGCGGCACGTGGATATGAAAGCCCATCTGGACTTGACTGCCGATGCGATGCTCATCAGGAACAAAAGCAAAGTCAGTCCCAACTGGCAGGCGGGCATATCGTTCGACATTCACCCCTGCAAATGGTTTGACATGTTGGTGGAGCTGAGCCACGAACGGATGCCTTACACCATGGATTATCTCCTTTACTTCTCCGACGACTACCTCAACGGCACTGTCGTTTCTGCCGCTGACATGGGCAAACAGGCGGCAACGAATGTGCAGACCACCGGCGGCCAATACCACCACTACCAGAAGAACCTGCGGCAGACCTCGTTTGCCGAACTCAACTTGCCGCTGCATTTCCGTTTCGGCAGGCACGAAATCGTCCTGCAGCAGAGTTACCGGCGTTATTTCAACGTATGGTACACCCGCTACAAAGACGGCATTGATGCCAACGGCACCTTTGAGAACATCAACAACGTGCAGGTCTTCTTCCCGTCGCAGAGCCCAAAAGAGTACGAGGTGGGATACACCGACGCCTTTGGCTCCAACTGGCTGCTTAACAACCCGTACTATGTCGCCCAGCTGACCCGCTACTCCTACTACGGGCGCAAGGTGCTGTTCAGTCTGTCCTGGCAGTCCTTCGTGACGGCGGGATACAGCGCCTTGGGCAACGGACCGACCGCCAACACCATTGGCGTGTTGAGCGAGACGACAGCCAATCCCAACACGCAGAATGTGTTGGACAACCAGTCAGGTCTGTACAAAGGCGTGGGCAGGGTGGATTCGGACAAAGGGTTCATCTGCCGCATCTATGTGGGCTACAACATCTGCAAGTGGGTGCAGACGGGCGTGACCTTGAAGTGGACCGACGGCAAGCCCTTCACCGACTGGCAGTACTACGAGAAAGACGGTCAGGTGGTGGTTCTGCCCTACGACTCGCGCGGCACCAACCCCACCGACGAGCATTTCGGCAAGCGCCACTGCGCCAAGTACAACGTCGACTGGCATGTGCAGGGACAATGGAACGCCGGCAAGGTGCCTATGACCTTGAATGTTGAGTGCTACAACCTGTGGGACTTCTGCCACGACCTTGCCGAGATGGGCTTCACACAGGATGTCCCCTATGCCAAGCGTTCGTCGATGATTATGGATATTCCTGTCGGTCTGCTCTCCACGCTGACTATCGGACTGTAATGATGAATAGCGGCTTACGACCCTTGCGGGACAGCATCCTGTATCTTGTCCGGCTTCATCTTCTGGGGCTGGCGGTGCTGTCTTTGTGCCGGTTGCTTCTGCTTTGGGCGAATATGCCGGCGGAGGGTGTCGATTACGGCTTGCTTGGGCGGTCGCTGCTGATTGGGCTGAAGTTTGACAACCTGATTGTATGCTACATTCAGGCGTTGCCGGTGGTTGCATTGACCCTGCTCACCTTGTGTACGCTGCGCCGTCCGGACGGACAGCGGCTGACGGATGTGTGCAGGCGGGTTATCGCTTGGACGGAGGGCGTCCTGTACGCTGTCGTTATCTTCATCGGGGTGGCTGACGCGCGGTATTTCCATTTCTTTGACAACCATCTTAACTATCAGGTCACGGAGTGGTTCGGCTTTGCCTCCGACACGGCAGGGATGGTGCTGCAGGACAGGACCAATCTGCTTTTCCTGCTTATTGCCCTTCTGCTGATTGTGCTCTTTGAGTGGCTGTTGGTCAGGATTACCCGCCAGGCGGCAGCATCGCGCTGCACCCGCGATGCCGCACTACCCTTCCGTTCCTGGTTGCTCGGCGCGGCAGTCTGTGTCGTCCTCTACGGTCTTGTCTTCATCGGTATGCGCGGCAGTCTGCAGCGTTATCCGCTGAAGGTCAGTTTCGCATGGTTCTGCGACAGGCCTTTCTACAACAAACTGGGGGTCAATCCCGTGTTCAACATCATCAAGACGGCGGAGAACGGCGGCAATACCCTGCCCGACTTCTTGGCGGCCGTCAGCTTGGAGGAGGCGGAGGAGTACGCCCGGACACATTCGTCCGACAGCATCACGACCGGCATCCCTGCTCTCAGCCGCCCGATGAACGTGGTGCTTGTGCTGATGGAGTCGATGACCCGCGCCAATCTGGAACGGCAGTACAACGGTCACTACCTCACGCCCTATCTGCGTGCATTGCGCGACAGCAGCCTCTACTGGAGCAACGCCTATTCGGCGGGCATACATACCAACAACGGCATCGTGGCGTCCCAGTACGGCTATCTTCCCAACTTCGCGAGGACGATGATGGATGTGAATGCCGGTCACTATACGGGGTTGCCCTACTATCTGCAGCAGGCAGGCTATCACAATCTTGCATTCGTGACGGGCAATCCGCAGTACGACAATATGAACAGTTTCTGGCGCGAGAACCATATCCCTGTCATCTATTCGCTCTACGACTACGACGAGAATGCGGTTGTCAACAATTTCGGCGTGCCGGACGACTATCTGTTCCGGTGGGGGATTGACAAGTTGAACGGCCAGCAGGAGCCTTTCTTCGCCACCTTCCTTACCGTCAGCAACCATCTGCCCTACGTCGTTCCCGACAGTTTCCTGTCGCGGGGGGGCAACGACGAGGAACGTACCATCGCCTACGCCGATGATGCCGTCCGCCGCTTTATGACCGTAGCCCGCCAGACCCCATGGGGACGGAACACGCTCTTTATCCTGGCCGCCGACCACGGTGCGCCGCTTGACTCGCCCTATGAGATGAATTTGCAGCTCAATCAGATACCCGTCTATTTCGTTGCTCCCGGACTGCAGCCGCAGCGGTATGCGCTGCCTGCCTCGCAGACGGACATTTTTCCCACGGCGCTGGCGATGTGGGGAATACCTTACGAAAACACGGCCTTGGGAACCGATTTGTTGCACGGAAGCCGGCGATACGCTGTCTTTGCCAGCAACGACCATCTGGGTGTTTCCGACGGCGAATGGTTCTGGTGCTACGGGCTGGACAGCCGGCAGGAGCATCTGTACCGCATCGGCAGCGGGGAGGATGTGAAGGCGGCATATCCCGGACGGGCGGAGGAGATGCGCCGTTACGGCGTTTGTATGCAGCGCGTGAATCTGCAGCGCATGAAAGAAAGGGTACCACTATGACGACTGTTTATCTCGATGCGAAGCGTGCCTTTCTCAATCGTCGGGGACTGGGCAATTACAGCCGTGATGTGATTCGGCTGCTCACCTCGTATGCGCCCGACAACGACTACTGCCTGCTCACTCCCAGTACCGGCGGCAGTCAAAGCGTGCGGCAGGCGGTCACGCCGGCGGGGCTGTGGCGGTTGTTCCCTTCCCTCTGGCGGTCGTACGGTTGCATCCGTACAATCAGACACCATGGCAGTCCCGGCACGCCCAAGGTCTATTGGGGGCTGTCCGGCGAAGTGCCGTTCGGCATACGCAGGACGGGCTGCAAGGTGGTGGTTACGATGCACGATGCCATCTTCATGCGCTACCCGGAACTGTACAGCGTCGGATACAGGTGGTTGTTCGCCCGCAAAGTGCAGTATGCCTGCGATGTGGCGGACATCATCATAGCCATTTCGGAGCAGACCAGGAAAGACCTGGTTACGTTCTTCCACGCCGATGAGCGAAAAATCCGCGTGGTCTATCAGGGGTGCAGCCATATCTTCCGTGACTATGCGCGGAACGACGGCGCATCACGGCAGGCGGATTCCGTACGCCGGCGTTACGGCCTTCCGGACCGCTATGTGCTGGATGTGGGGGCCATCGAGCCGAGAAAGAACCTCCTCAACCTCATCCGTGCGATGGCTTCGGCGGCCATCGACATCCCGCTGGTTGCCATCGGCGGACACTCGCAGTACGCTGACCTGTGCCGTCAGGAGGCGGACAGACTGGGCGTGAGGCTCCTGTTGCGGCACGATGTGGATTTTGCCGATTTCCCGGCCGTCTATGCGTCTGCCGAGGTGCTGTGCTATCCGAGCGTCTTCGAGGGCTTCGGAATACCTATTCTGGAGGCGATGTGCGTGGGTACGCCTGTTCTGACATCCACGGGCAGTTGTTTCAGGGAGACGGGCGGTGATGCCGCTCTCTATGCCGACCCCGGCAATCCTCGGGAGATTGGCGGACTGTTGCGCGATATTCTGACGGATGAAGGTTTGCGCGCTGAGATGCGCGCGAAGGGTTATGTGCAGGCCGGGCTGTTCACGGACGAGGCGGTTGCCGCCAATCTTCTTCGTGTCCTTTCGCTCTGACCTTCTTCCCCGCTACCCCTGCGCTACCCTTGCGCTGCCTTTTGTCTTTTTTCCTGCATTTCCCATCACCCAACAAAACGCACATGCATATAAATCGGGAATGTTTTTTGTGCGGCAAATTCCCCAAATCTCATAAATTTTGCAAGATTTGGGGAAAAAGCCCCCATTTTCTTGCATATTTCAAAAAAAATAGTACCTTTGTTGTAAGATTTTGGTGGCTCAATCGTATTACATATAGAGGCACAAAAAACCGAAAGCCAAACACAACCCAAAACAGAAAGCAGCAAAGACAATTCATGACGCACGAGCAGTTCACGCAAATATATTTACCGTTCAGCGGAAAGATGTATGCGCTTGCATACAACTTGCTCCGTAACCGTGACGAGGCGCGGGACTGCGTGCAAGATGTGTACGCGGAACTATGGAACAAGCGTGACACCATAGAGCCGGACAAACCACCACTTCCGTTTGTTTTAACGATGGTGCGAAACAACTGCCTTGACCGTCTCAAGTCCAGAAGTGCACAAGCAGATGACGAAACCCTTGAGACGCTTTTAGACCAC
>JAGCWE010000128.1 GCA_017962005.1 Paludibacteraceae bacterium
CCAAAACGCCCTCTATGAGTCCGGCATCCTGCTGGGACAGGGTTTCGAGATAGAGGATGACTACCTTGTCTGCTTCGGCAATGCCGACACGTTCCGCCAGGCAATAGGCGGCGACATCCGCGAAGGCAAGATGACATGGATGCGCGTAACGGCTCTGACGTCGGGAATGCGCCAGCCGGAAAGCCGCGATACGGAATACGTCCTGCAGGAGTACCGCCGCCTCGGTGTGGACGAGCAAGCGAAAGCGGAAATCAGCCGTCTGACCAATGAGGCTCTCGGCCATCTGGACCACCTGCCACAAAACGAAGCCACCGCCCAACTCCGTCAGCTGGCACAGCAACTCGTAAAAAGAAACATTTGAAACACACAAACATTATGCCATACAGAAGACTTCCTCATACCGACCAGATGCGCCTGAAGGCACTCCAGACCGCCGTCCAACGCGCCAGTGAAGCAGATTTCAACGAACAGGTGCTGATGTATCATACGCAATCGGAGGCACGCAACTTCCTGCTGCGCTATGAGAGCATGGTGAGCCGGTATCACGACAATTTCCGCACACGCGTGTCGTCCAACAAAGACTACCGCCATATCGTCCAGAACGCGCGGATGTATATCTCCCACTTCATTCAGGTGCTGAACCTGACCGTGATACGCGGGGAGATAAAGAAACAGATGAAGGAGCTGTACCATCTCGATCCCGAGAGCCATATCCTGCCCGATCTGTCTTCGGAAGAAGACCTGCTGGTGTGGGGTAGGAACCTCATCGAAGGCGAGGAACAGCGTATAGCGCAAGGCGGCTATCCGCTGCAGAACCCGAGCATTCAGAAAGTGAAGGTGTACTACGACATGTTCAGGGAACGTCAGGTGGACCAGGGCATTCACAAGAAAACGGAAAGCCGCATCACGGAAGACCTGAGCAGCCTCCGCGAGGAAGCAGACCGAATCATACTGGACATCTGGAATCAGGTGGACAGCTACTACAAAGACCTGCTTCCCTACGCGCGTATGCGTGCCTGTCAGGAATACGGTCTGATATTCTACTACCGCCCCCACGAAAAACGCCTGTCGGAAGAAACCGACAGACGCTTGAAAAAAGAGAGGGATACCCAACCTTCCATCGAATGGGCAGCCGAATAAAGGCTGTCTTTTTTTATCCGATTGTCTTGGTGGGCGTCACCACGCGGTCCATCTGAATGTCGAAGAATTGCGACGGGAGGTCGTTGTGCAACTGGAAATCGTAGCAGACGCCGATTTTCATCGAGTGTTCGTAGAACTTGAGAAAACGGTCGTAGTAACCTCCTCCGCGCCCGAGACGGAAACGGTCGGTACCGAAAGCCACACCGGGTACAAGAATAAGGTCAATGGACTTGGTCCACGCCTCCGTGTCGGGTTCAGGAATACCGAACTGCCCTTTCTTCAGCGGGCGGTTCTTCTCATACCGGCGCACCTCTATCTTATGTCCGCCGACAGTGGCAGGAAGAAGAAAAATCTTCTCATCGGCATACTCGTGTATCAAATGCCGCAAATCCACCTCGTTGTGGATAGGATAATAGAGCATCACCGTCTTGGCTTCTTTCCAGCAAGCCATTCTCACAATCTGATCCACTATTTTCCGCGAATCGGTTTTCACCTCCTCGGGGGTCATAACGCGGCGGCGCTGGGAATCCAACCCCCGCATCTGCTCCTTTTCGTGAGCGATTTTCTGCGCCGGCATTGTGCGCATCAGGTCGATAATCTGACTCTCAAACAACATACTTCCTATATATCTGCGTTAAATGCGCCGCAAAAGTACAACAAATTTTGTCAGTGTACAAATATTGATGTACCTTTGCGCTGTTTTTGCCAAATAGTACACGGTATATTATGAAACGTCTATATTTTTCCGGGTTGTTGGCCGTCGGTTTTCTGCTGCTATCCTGCTCAAAAGACACGTCCACATCGGTGACATACGACACAACGGATGCAACGGTCAGCACTTTCTCCCTTGCCGCGCAGGACAGTTTTCCCGGGATCGGGGCGGCCGTTTTTACGGTTGACAACCGGCTTGACACGGGTCTGATTGCCCCGAAGGACGGTGATTCGCTGCTGTACGGTACGCCGCTGAACCGGGTTGTTCCCCGTGTCACGTTCAATTCGCGCCCTTCCGCAGCCATCTATTACGTAGGCGACACATCGTATGTCTATACAGGCTATGATACCATTGATTTGACACAACAGCCTGTTTATCTTCGCGTCTATGCCGCCAACCGGACAGACGAGAAGTACTATCGGATAGAGGCGTATGCCCATCAGGCAGACCCTTATCTGTATCGGATAGACACACTTCAAACGCAACTGGCTTTACCCGCCCGCACGATGCAGGCGCTCCGTCGAAACGACGGCTTTTATGCCTTTCTGACAGACGGATACGCGGTCAGTATGACACGGTCGGCTGACGCCGTGACGTGGACTGGCGAGCAGGCTGTTACCGGCCTTCCGCAAGATGTGGCCGTCCGGCAGATTGTGATGGACAGCGTTTCCGCTGATTTCTGCTATCTGGCAGGCACGAGTCTGTACCGTTCGTCCGATGGCCTGACATGGACGGCAAGCACGCTGGCTTTCCCTGTCGCTCCTTTCGCGATAGAGGCAACACTCTTCTCGTTTGCCGGGCGTTTGTGGTTTGTCGCATCGGGCGGCGATGAGATGTATCTCGCCTGCTACGATACGGCGAATGAATCTGTCAGTGTGCTTCAAACACTTCCTTCGGATTTTCCAGTGAGCGATTTCGCGGCAGTTGTGTTCCGTTCGGTGAGCGGTTGTCCCACTGCCTTCCTTCAAGGCGGTTTTGACCGCGATGGCCGGATGCCGTCTGCGGGCTGGTCGTTGGAGGACACGGAGAACGGATTCCGGCTGCTCAATCTCGCCTCGTCGCGCTATCCCCAGTCGGCAATAGCAGGCGCGGCACTGGTCAGTTACGCTGGCCGTCTGATTCGTTTCGGCGGTCTGTCGGCGGATGGCAGCGTGAGTGGCATATATGAGTCGGAGTCGGAAGGACTGTTCTTCGTTGCGGCAGACACTGCCCATTTGCCTGTTCCGGATGGTTTTGCGCCGCGCTACCGTCAGTCGGTTGTGGTGGCGGGTGACTATATCTATCTCATAGGCGGACAGGACCACAGCCGTTACTATTCGGATGTGTACCGAGCGCGCCTTAATTCGATTGACTGGGAATAAATGATAATTGGTAATGACGATGAAACGGCATATCCCAAATATGATTACGTGCTGCAACCTTCTGTGCGGTTGCGTGGCGGTATGGCTGGCAACCCGAGGTGCATTTGCCTACGCCTTTCTCATTATTCTGGCAGGTGTGCTGTTCGATTTCTTCGACGGCTTTGCGGCACGGAAGCTGGGAGTGAGCGGACCGCTGGGCATTCAGATGGATTCGCTTGCAGATGACATCACGTTCGGGCTTGCGCCTTCGATGATGCTGTTCTGTTACCTGCTTCCGTTAATCGGATGGTGGAGCCTGATTGCACTTCTGATGGCGGCATTCTCGGCGTTGCGTTTGGGCAAGTTCAACATCGACGAGCGGCAGAAAACGTCTTTTATCGGTCTTCCGACACCTGCCAACGCGCTTTTCTGGGGCGGGATAACATCCATGCCATATTCGATGACAACTCCTATAGGGCATACGGATCTTATTCCGTGGATGCTTCTGGCGGTCAGTTTGGTAAGTTGTTATCTGCTGGTAAGCGAACTGCCAATGCTGTCCTTCAAGTTCCACAATCTGACCTGGCGTGACAACTCATCGCGTTACATCTGTTTGGCAGGTTGTGCTGTCATACTTGTTTTCTGTGTCATCCGTGCCTGTCAATACGAAAGACCCGTGTTCGTCTTGTTCGGTGGCACAGGGTGTATTCTGTGGTACACGCTCTATAACCTTGTCTGTCTTTTCAGCCCCTCCCGAAAGGAGCTGTCCGATGCGGAATGATTGTTATGCGCAAACGTTTGGTATATACATTCCTCGCTCTCCATATCGTGCTTGGCGTTATGTATGCGGAGCCGATCAGGAATACTTATTACTCCCACATTGAGGGCTTGCGTGACTCGGCTCTCAAATCCGCATTGCACGATTCGATAGCCGGCGGTATGAGGTACGAATACGGCACGAACAAGTACCATACAAGCAATAATCCCCCGTCGTGGCAGAAAGGCGACCTGAAGGCATACGGCACATGGCAGGCATTTGCGGAAACAGACATCACGGAGGATGGCAGGGTGTGGGATATGTACAGCCGAAGTGTGCGGTATTATCCTCTCGTGCAAGGCGAGTCGGGCTGTTCGCTCAATATCGAGCACAGTTTTCCGAAAGCGTGGTGGGGAAAAACGGAGAACGCGGCATACAAGGACCTGTATCATCTCAATCCGTCCGATGCCCGTGCCAACCAGGCCGGTAAGAGCGACTATCCGCCCGGGGTTGTTGACAGTATTGTAAAATTCGATAACGGCAGCCTGCGTCAAGGTTACATGAAGGGACATCCCAGTCACCGCGTCTTTGAGCCGGCCGATGAGTACAAGGGTGACTTCGCCCGCGCGTATTTTTATGTCGTCACCGCCTACGAAGACTATGAGTGGGAGGACAAGTACAGCACGTATCTGGACAACAGTTCGTATCTGGAATTCCGTCCGTGGCTCATCGAACTGCTGCTGTCGTGGCACAGACAAGATCCGGTCAGCGAAAAGGAGCAGCATCGCCAACATCTCATTTCGTCCATCCAGCACAATCGCAATCCTTATATTGACTATCCTGACCTAGTCGAATACATCTGGGGTAACCGCAAGGGAGAGAGCGTGCATCTAGCCGACCTGCAATGCACAGAGGAAACGGATTATGTGCCGCCCCGTGTGACGGATTTCGCATATTGCCCGGATGAAATTGCCGACATTCCGTTTGACACGCTTGTCAATCTGCCTTGCGCTTCGTTGTCCGCCCTTCGCGGGGTGGCAACGGTAACGAACTGTCAGTCCAATGGTACGGCGGCGGTAACAATGGGCAGCGGTTCCGATGACGGCGAGATAGTGTTTGACGAACTGCAACTGTCCGGCACATCGTATCTGCTGTTCCGTGCGTCACCTTTCAACTCGTCCAAACGTATGCAGTTGGATGTGTATGCCGGGGATGAGTTGGTTTGCTCCGTCGAAGAAGAGGTGAAAGACGAAACGCGCAACGAGCAATATCATCTTATCCTGCTTCCGGTGCAAACCCGTTCCGTCCGGTTGGTCTCTGTGGGCGGCAGTACATCTTCCCGCGCCTGTCTACAGCAACTCTATCTGCTCACCAAGTCATCGGTAACGGGACTCGATGATATGATTTCTGCCCAAAGAGTTGCACAGAAAATCATTAGGAACGGGCGCTTGTATATTCGTTCTTCGGGAGGACTCTATACCGTTCAAGGAATCAAAACCGAATAATCCTGTCCGCCCGAATGTTCAAACGCAACGCCTCGTTTCTTGCTTGCAGTGCTCTGCTTCTTTGCTTGATAGGTTATGTCCTATTGAGTTACGACAAAGCGGCTGTTCACCTGTGGATGAACGGATGTCATTCGCCGTTCTTGGATTTCTTGTTCCGTTACTACACCGTTGTCGGCGAGTGGATACCTTATGTTGTGGTTGCTCTGCTTCTTTTCTACAAAGCCGGTTGGGCGGTTTATCTGCTCAGTAGTGTGGTTGTTTCGGGATTGTTGTCCCAACGTTTCAAGTATGTGTTCGACACCGACCGTCCCTACAAGTGGTTTGCTGACCATTTGCCGGATGTGCAACTGCCATTTGTGGACGGGGTGGAGTTGAGCAAGTATTACTCCTTCCCTTCCGGCCACACCACCACGTTTTTTGCCATGTTCTTATGCCTGAGTATCATTCTGACGGACTATATGGCAAAGCGCTCCCCCCGTCATATATCAGGCAAAACAACGGCAGTCTCGCTGGTCTGTTTTCTGTTGGCTGTAATCGGTGCGTATTCGCGTATCTACCTTAGTCAGCATTTCATAGAAGATATTTTCGGCGGGATGATGCTTGGTATTGTAACCACTTTGTTGCTTTATATTCCAGTTCCCCGTCTTCAATCTTCCCGTTTTTGGGACTGGAATTTGGGGCATATGCGAAAACGATAATAACCGCGGGCAACACCGCTTGCATTTATATTAAAGATGATGATGGAAACACTTGCAATTTTGGATGCGGAGGAGCGTGAGCAACTCCTCGGTATATGGAATCTGATTCCCGTTCATGACCGTCAGGCGATGACACAAGAGGATGTCCTTTTTGTACTTGACGCGATGGACGATTATTTGGAGAGTATCGGCCTGCTCGAAGTGGACGAGAAGACGGGCGAAGTAACCTATTTGGATGGTGACGTGGACGAAACGGAGCAGCTGAACTATATTATTGACGCGCAGAAGTGCAGACACTCGTCCTCTCTCACCTCCTCGCAGATTCAGATTATTCTTGATGCGGAACTGCAATACGGCATCAGTCAGGGGTATTACGAAGAAGAGGAATAATCCGAATGCCATGAGCGGGATGAGGCAATGAGAGACGAAGTAAATAGCGTCTATGAAAGGCTGCTGCGTTGGCGCGAGCGGCACCTCTCGGAGAAGAATCTTATTCTGATTCTGGCGTTTGCCGTAGGTGCTGTTTCTGCATTTGCGGCATGTCTGCTGAAAGCCTGCATCACTTGGATACAGCGGTTTGTCACGGTGTTCCTTATTCAGGACGGACATACGTTTTGGTATTTGATTACGCCGATGATAGGTATTGCGCTGGCATCCTTGTTCGTCCGTTACATCGTGCGCGATGACATATCGCATGGTATTACCAAAATCCTATATGCCATCTCCCAACGCAAGTCAATCATCAAACTCCACAACACGTGGTCGTCGATTGTGGGTTCCGCCTTGACAATAGGTTTCGGCGGTTCGGTCGGTGCTGAGGCCCCTATCGTGCTGACCGGTGCGGCTATAGGCTCCAATATGGCGAAATTCTTCAGGCTCAACCAAAAGACGATGATGCTGATGATTGGCTGCGGTGCAGCGGGAGCGATAGGCGGTATTTTCAAGGCACCGATAGCGGGGTTGGTCTTCACGCTCGAGGTGCTGATGATGGATCTGACGATGGCTTCGGTCGCCCCTCTGCTGATAGCATCTGTCACATCGGCTGCTATCGCTTATATTGTGTCCGGGATGGATGCGATGTTCTCCCAGCAGATGATTGAGCCGTTTGTGATAAGTCGGGTGCCGTGGTACATACTCCTCGGACTATTGTGCGGTCTGGTGTCGCTCTATTTCACCCGTGCGACGACCGGTCTGGAGACATGGTTCAAGGCGAATGTTCGCTCAATTGGCATGAAGATACTCGTAGGAGGTGTGACGCTGGGATTGCTGATTTTCTTGTTCCCTCCGCTGTATGGAGAAGGGTATGATATCATATCCGAACTGATTAACGGCGACCCGATGGGGGCGTACGCATCAAGTCCGTGGGCACGGTTTGGGGTGCAAGACTGGATGTTGCTTGTCTATTTTGTCCTCATTATTCTGCTGAAAGTGGTGGCATCTGTGGCGACTAACGGTGGCGGTGGTGTAGGCGGTATTTTTGCACCCACGCTGTTCACTGGTGCTATTGTTGGATTTGTTTTTGCCCGGATACTCAACACTATCGGCGTAGGCGTTCCAGAGTCGAAGTTGGCACTGGTCGGAATGGCAGGGCTGATGTCAGGAGTGATGCACGCTCCGCTGACGGGCATATTCCTGATAGCCGAAATGACGGGAGGCTACCATCTGTTTATGCCGCTGATGATTGTGTCGGTAATGTCGTATGTGCTGATATTGGTGTTTGAGCCGCACAGTATCTACGCGCGCCGTCTGGCACAGAAAGGCGAACTGCTCACACACAA
>JAGCWE010000129.1 GCA_017962005.1 Paludibacteraceae bacterium
GTAGAAAGTAAGTAGTCCTATGAATTCATTCTTCTCCAATATAGCCCAGAGTTTTACCAATAATATGATAACAGAGCAACGCTATCAGATGATTTTGGAAGGATTGCAAGTCACACTCCTTATCACCTTCTGTTCGGCTATCTTAGGCACGCTGCTCCGCGGGTTGGTTTGTTGGGCGCGTATGAGCCGCCGTGCGTGGCTCAGACGGGTTGCTATCATCTATATCGACCTCATGCGCGGTACACCCGTATTAGTGCTGCTCATGCTCATGTACTACGTTTTCCTAGCTCCTGTCAAGACCACAGGTGTCAATGTAGCAATCATCACGTTTGCTATGAACATATCGGCCTATATCGGCGAGGCATTGCGTACGGGTATTGAGAGCATCTACAAAGGGCAGCGCGAAGCAGGACTCGCATTGGGATACACACCCCGGCAGGTGTTCGGACGGATCATCCTGCCGCAGGTGGTTCGCAAGATCATGCCGGTATATCTGGGCGAAATCATCTCCCTGCTGAAGGGAACGAGTATCGTGGGCTATATTGCGGTGATGGATATGACACGTGCGTCTGACCTAATACGCAGCCGTACGTTCGATGCGTTCTTCCCGTTGTTAGTGACGGCGATCATCTATTTCGTGATCGCATGGCTGATAGGTCTGCTGCTCAACAGCATAATGGAACGACGCCGCGTTAAGACCACTATTGCTGCCATAGTACTGGTGTTATTGGGGGCGTTAGGCAGCGTTCCGGCCATAGTTGAGCACTACGAAGATCATGCGGAAACCATTCCGCCGCTTTTCCGGCAGTTGGAAGGCAAGTCGGTAGGCACTATAATCGGTAGTATTCAAGACATAGCCTTGACGCGCTATGCGCCTCAGGCAGACATCCATCGACTTACTTCCATAACGGATCTGTTAGCCTCCTTGCAGAACGGCAAGATCGATTGCTTCTGCGGAGAAAATATCACCATCACTGCCAACCCCGAGATAGCGGAGGCAGCGGACACCATCGATGCCGGAATGCCCCCCTCTCCTATAGCTGTGTGTTTCAAATTAGGAGACACTGAACTACAGCAGGATTTCAATCAGTTCTTAGCGGAGATAAAAGCGGATGGTTCATGGAACCAAATAATGAACAAATGGATGTACTGCAAGGACTTGTCCGCTATGCCAATACCGGTTCAACGTGGCACAGGGAAGAGCCTGACGGTCGCTACTTTCCCCGGCTTGGCACCTTACAACTACCTCCGTATGGGAAAACCAACGGGCTATGAGATAGAACTCGTAACCGAGTGGGCGAACCGCCGGAACTATCGTTTGAGGTACCTGTTTATGGACTTTGCGTCGCAGATACCTGCCGTACAGACCGGCAAGGCGAATATGGCAATCGGGTCTATAGCCGTTACCGAAGAGAGGCAGAAGAATGTACTCTTCTCCGACGGATATTATAGCGGAAGAATATTGTTCTACACCCGCAAAGGCGAAATAGAATCGATATTTAGAAACTGAAAGCTATGGAAACTCCTAAAACAATCATACAAGTCTCACATCTGTCCAAGCAGTTCGGAGATTTAGTAGTGCTTCGGGATGTCAATTTCGAAGTCCGCCAAGGCGAAGTGATCAGCATCATCGGTCCGTCCGGCACAGGAAAAAGCACCCTGCTGCGCGCACTCAACATGCTTGAACCGCCCACTTCCTGCGAGATAGTTGTGAACGGCGAAAAGATAACCGCCAAAGGCTATCCGCTTCACCTGCTGCGCCTAAAGATAGGCATGGTCTTCCAGTCCTTCAATCTGTTTGAACATATGACCGTTTTGGAGAACATCATCGACGCGCCGATGCAGCTGCTTAATCTGACCGAAGCCCAAGCGAAAGAAGAAGCGATGGCGTTGCTCAAACAGGTGGGAATGGCGCAAAAAACAGATGCCTACCCCTCGGAACTTTCCGGCGGACAAAAACAGCGCGTAGCGATAGCCCGTGCGCTGGCTATGCATCCGGACGTCATTCTTTTTGATGAACCCACCTCGGCACTTGACCCGACGATGGTCGGAGAAGTGCTTTCCGTCATCCGCCAGCTCGCCAAGAGTGGTCTGACCATGCTGATAGTGACACACGAGATGCGGTTCGCACGCGATGTCAGCACACGTATCTTCTTTATGAACGAAGGTGTCATTTGGGAAGACGGCTCTCCAGAACAGATTTTCGAACATCCCATCCATTCCGCGACCAAAGCCTTTGTGCAGCGCATCCAGAAACTCGTCTATGAGATTGACACGGATGATTACGATTTCCTGCAGATTCACACCGGCTTCAATCAGTTCTGCCTGAAATACAACATCGCCGACAAAGCTGAACTCGCCTGGTCGCTGACCCAAGAAATGCTCTTTACCCATATGCGCACGTTCCGTCCACTCACGCTCCGTCTCACCCACGCAGAGCTATCCGGCGTCACGGCATTGGATTTCATGGTGGAGCACCTCGACCACTCGCCACTCAACAACGCCGCGCGTGACATCCTCCGTCCGCAAATCAAAGAACTGATAGAAGAACCCACCACTCGTGGCTTTCGCGTGAAACTGATTATGCCGGACATGTTTTAGTTTTAAAATTACTTACTTATTATGCAAAACTACAAAGAAATCGATCTTTCCGCCTGGACAAAAAAGGGAGAAGGCGGAAACGGAACAACGTACATCAATGAGCAAGAACCCGGTGTTATCCTCAAGGTAAGCCACCGCGAAGACGGCTTGCTGGAAGCTGTCAGCAA
>JAGCWE010000130.1 GCA_017962005.1 Paludibacteraceae bacterium
ATCGGTCACGTAGATCACGGCAAAACCACTTTGACCGCTGCTATCACCCAAGTTCTTGCAAAGAAGGGTTTGAGTGAAGTGCGTTCGTTCGATTCTATCGACAACGCCCCCGAAGAGAAAGAGCGTGGTATCACCATCAACACCACTCACGTAGAGTATCAGACAGCCAACCGTCACTACGCGCACGTTGACTGCCCGGGTCACGCTGACTATGTGAAGAATATGGTTACCGGTGCTGCCCAGATGGACGGTGCTATCATTGTAGTTGCCGCTACCGATGGTCCTATGCCCCAGACTCGTGAGCACATCCTGCTCGCTCGCCAAGTGAACGTTCCCCGTCTCGTTGTATTTATGAACAAGTGCGATATGGTGGACGACCCCGAAATGCTTGACCTCGTAGAAATGGAAATGCGCGAACTCCTCAGCTTCTATGAGTTTGACGGTGACAATACTCCCGTTATTCGCGGTTCCGCTCTTGGTGCTCTGAACGGAGTGCCCGAATGGGAAGACAAGGTAATGGAGTTGATGGATGCCGTTGACTCATGGATTGAACTTCCTCCCCGTGCCGTTGACAAACCCTTCCTGATGCCTGTTGAGGACGTGTTCTCTATCACCGGTCGTGGTACTGTTGCCACTGGTCGTATTGAGACGGGTGTCATCAAGGTTGGTGACGAGGTTCAGATCGAAGGTCTTGGTGCCGATGGTAAGAAGAGTGTTGTTACCGGTGTGGAAATGTTCCGCAAACTTCTCGATCAGGGCGAGGCTGGTGATAACGTTGGTCTGCTGCTCCGCGGTATCGACAAGGACGAGGTTAAGCGTGGTATGGTTATTACCCATCCGGGTTGCGTTAAGCCTCACGAGGAGTTCAAGGCTTCCGTTTATATCCTGAAGAAAGAGGAAGGCGGTCGTCACACTCCGTTCAAGAACCACTATCGTCCGCAGTTCTACATCCGTACAATGGACGTTACTGGTGAGATTACTCTGCCCGAAGGAACCGAGATGGTTATGCCCGGCGACAACCTCGAGATTCAGGTTAAGCTCATCTATCCGGTTGCCTGCTCCGAAGGTCTGCGCTTCGCTATCCGTGAAGGCGGTCGTACCGTAGGTTCGGGTCAGATCACCAAGATTTTGGACTAATAATCCAGCATTCCTCTACCAAATCAACGAGCGTTTTGCTCGTTGATTTGAGAGGAGGAACGGCGGCGAGGCAAATGCGTGCGACGCATTTTGGTTTCGCAAGCGCGTTCCAACGAACGGAAGTCCTCCAATGGTAGGAGAGCGGTCTCCAAAACCGTTAATGTGGGTTCGATTCCTGCCTTCCGTGCTTGTTACAGACATAGCTTCCATTCGACGTCAAACCGCCCGTATAGGCGGAGGAAGGATTCACAATGATGTGTCCCGAATCCGTTAAGAAGGGACGAGAGTTGATGCCGTAGTTGGAGTGTCTGTATCTGTGTGAATATATGAATGTAAAGTAAAAATCTACTGATATGAAACTGGTAGAAAGCGTAAAGGAATCGTACAATGAAATGGTCAACAAAGTCAGTTGGCCTACCCGTAAGGAGTTAGGACAAAGTTCGGTGCTGGTGCTGGTCGCTTCCATTATTCTGGCACTCATCGTTTGGCTTATGGACTGGTGTTTCGAACACATTATGACTATCATCTACGGTCTGTTCTGAACTGTTCTTTAAATTGTTGCTAAACACCCGTTGAACAACTTTTAACCTGTCGTTTGGTATATGGCTGAAAATGATTTCAAATGGTATGTACTCCGCGTTATTAGCGGTAAGGAAAACAAGGTGCGTGAATATATCGAAGGCGCCTTGCAGACATCGTCGCTTTTCAAGGAGTATGTTTCCCAGGTACTGATTCCCACGGAAAAAGTGGTGGTACTCCGGCGCGGCAAACGCACCATTAAGGAGCGCAACAAACTGCCCGGCTATGTGCTGGTGGAATGCAACCTGACTGATGAATGCTACCCCCTGTTGCGGAATATCCCCAACGTGTTGGGTTTCTTGAGTGACGGACGCAAGGATATCAAACCTGCACCCGTCCCGCAATCGGAAATCAACAAGATGGTGGGTACCGTAGATGAGACTGAACTGAACTTGCAGCTCGATGAGACATTCATCGCCGGCGAGAAAGTTAAAGTCATCGAAGGTCCGTTCAATGGCTTCAGTGGAGTCGTTCAGGAAGTGATGCAGGAAAAGCACAAGCTGCGGGTGGTTGTTACTATCTTTGACCGGCAGACGCCGCTAGAACTCAGTTTCTCACAAGTGGATAAGGAGTAGAAGACGCTGTTACGGGCTGTTCTTACTGTTCCGATAGTTTAATTATTAACCGCAAGAGACTTTTCCGTACATAATCTGACGAAAACAAAAGCAAACATATTCTGTCAAGCGGATTAATACGTAGTCAAGTCGTTTGAATTGCAAAAACTATTAACAAAATGGCAAAAGAAATTTCAGGATTCATCAAGCTCCAGATCAAAGGCGGAGCCGCCAATCCTGCGCCGCCGGTAGGTCCCGCTCTCGGATCGAAAGGTGTGAACATTATGGAGTTCTGCAAGCAGTTCAATGCCAGAACGCAAGACAAGGCAGGGAAGGTTCTTCCTGTTGTAATCACTGTTTATTCTGACAAGTCGTTCGACTTTATCGTAAAGACTCCCCCTGTAGCTGTGCAACTGATTGAGGCTGCCAAGCTTAAAGGCGGGTCGGCTGAACCCAACCGTAAGAAAGTGGGTTCGATTACGGAAGAGCAGTGCAAGCAAATCGCACAGGACAAGATGACCGACCTCAACTGCTTCACCGTGGAAAGTGCAGAGAAAATGGTCAAGGGTACCGCTCGCAGTATGGGTATAACTGTCAAATAATCAAAATTCTCACAACTATGGCAAAATTGACAAAAAATCAAAAGCTGGCTGCTGAGAAGATTGAAGCAGGCAAGCTCTATTCTGTGGCAGAGGCTGCCGCATTGGTAAAAGAGATTACCCACACGAAGTTTGATGCCAGCGTGGATATTGATGTCCGTCTCGGTGTCGATCCCCGCAAAGCCAACCAAATGGTTCGCGGTGTAGTTTCCCTTCCTAACGGAACAGGTAAAGTGACACGTGTTCTTGCGCTCGTTGGTCCCGACTTGGAGGCTGCTGCTAAAGAAGCGGGTGCCGACTTTATCGGTATGGACGAGTATGTAGAGAAAATCAAAGGCGGTTGGACCGATTTCGACGTGATGATCACCCAGCCCCAGTATATGGGTAAGATTGGTGCTCTCGGACGTATCCTCGGTCCGCGAGGCTTGATGCCTAACCCCAAGAGCGGCACCGTTACGCCTGACGTGGCAAAAGCTGTCAAGGAAGTGAAGCAGGGTAAGATTGATTTCAAGGTGGACAAGTTTGGTATTGTGCATACCTCTATCGGTAAAGTAAGTTTTACGCCGGAGGCTATCGCGCAGAACGCCAACGAGTTTATCCAAACAATCATCAAACTCAAACCGGCTGCCAGCAAGGGTACGTATATCAAGAGTATTTATCTTTCGAGTACCATGAGCAAAGGTATTAAGATTGATCCCAAAACTATCGAATAATTTTAAGCAGTCACTACCATGAAAAAGGAAGATAAAGGTATAATCATCGAGCAACTGCAAGCGACTCTGGGCGAGTACTCCCATTTCTACCTGACCAATATCGAGGGTCTGAATGCCGAGCAAACCAGCAACCTGCGCCGCCAGTGCTTCAAGAATGATATCAAGCTTATTGTAGCCAAGAACACTCTTCTGAAGAAAGCCCTCGAAAAAAAGGGTATTGATGCCCAATTGTTTGATGCCCTCAAGGGTAATACGGCTCTGATGTTGAGCAATACAGGCAATGCGCCTGCCAAACTCATCAAGGAGATTCTGAAGAAAGAGAAAGGCAAACAGGATGTCAAGCCCCAGCTTAAGGCGGCATACGTTGAGGAAACCGTCTATATGGGTGCTGAGAATCTGGAAATGCTGTCGGCTATCAAGTCCAAGAACGAACTTATCGCCGATGTTATCGCACTCCTGCAGTCGCCCGCGAAGAATGTTGTCAGCGCGCTGCAGTCGGCAGGTACAACGATTCACGGTGTTCTCACCACACTGGGTGAAAAGGAAGAGGCTTAACCTCTTTAAACAGAGCAGATAACGGCATCTCAAGTGAATCAATTCGTATGCCGGACTGCACACAACTAATAAAAAACAAATTCTTAAAACAATAAAAGTTATGGCAGACGTAAAAGCTATTGCTGAACAACTGGTAAATCTTACCGTAAAGGAAGTTAACGAACTCGCTCAGGTACTCAAAGAGGAGTATGGTATTGAACCCGCAGCCGCAGCCGTTGCAGTTGCAGCCCCCGTAGCCGCTGAAGCGGCAGCTGTTGAGGAAAAGACATCCTTCGATGTTCTCCTCAAAGAGGCAGGCGCACAGAAACTGCAGGTGGTAAAAGCAGTCAAAGAGCAGACTGGTCTCGGTCTGAAAGAGGCTAAAGACCTTGTGGATGCCGCTCCTTCCAAGATTAAGGAAGGTCTTGACAAGGCAGCTGCCGAGGCTCTCAAGAAAGCTCTTGAAGAGGTTGGTGCAGTTGTTGAACTGCAATAATCTCGTTCGTCAGAAGCGAATCAACGGTTTAGATCTCGTGCTAATCGAGGTCTAAACCTTTTCTCTCAAAAAGAGAAAAGTCTTAACCGGATTAAAAATTAGGTTAAAAGACATCTTTTAGTTTAAATAATATAAAAACAAATGGCTACTAATCACACTACACAAAGAGTCAATTTCTCGGCGATGCAGCAGCAATTCCCGTATCCTGACTTTTTGGATATCCAGATTAAATCGTTCCGCGAGTTCTTTCAGATTGACTCTACACCCGAAGAGAGACGCAAAGAAGGCTTGTTCCGCGTGTTTAGCGAGAATTTTCCGATTGCCGACACGCGCAACAATTTCATCCTAGAGTTCCTTGACTATTACATTGACCATCCCAACTACAGCATAGAAGAGTGTATCAAGCGCGGTCTGACTTATGCGGTGCCCTTGAAGGCGAAACTCAAGCTTTATTGTACCGACCCCGACCACGAGGACTTTGATACCGTCATTCAGGATGTCTTTTTGGGAACAATCCCCTATATGACTCCCAAGGGGACGTTTGTTATCAACGGAGCGGAACGTGTGATTGTAAGCCAGCTGCACCGTTCTCCCGGTGTCTTCTTTGGCACATCGATGCACTCCAATGGTACAAAACTCTATTCTGCGCGTATCATTCCTTTCAGGGGCTCGTGGATTGAGTTTGCTACCGATATCAACAATGTGATGTACGCATATATTGACCGTAAGAAGAAACTGCCAGTGACCACTCTTCTTCGTGCTATCGGTTATGAGTCGGACAAGGACATCCTTGACTGTTTTGGTTTGGCAGAGGAGGTGAAATGCACTCGGGAGAATCTTGAAAGCTGCATAGGCAGAACGCTCGCGGGCAATGTGCTTAATTCCTGGGCGGAGGATTTCGTGGACGAGGATACGGGTGAGGTCGTTTCCATCGAGCGTAACGAAATCATCATCGAGCGCGAGGCGGAACTCACGCCCGAACTGGTGGAGCGCATTCTGGAAACTAATACCAAGACTGTTTTGCTCCACAAGCAGGAAACAGGAGAGGCTAAATACTCTATCATTTTCAATACTTTGCAAAAAGACCCGACTCACTCTGAAAAGGAGGCGGTACTATATATATATCGTCAGTTGCGCAACGCGGAACCCGCTGACGAACCGACGGCACGCGAGATGATTCAGAACCTCTTCTTCTCCGACAAGCGCTATGACTTGGGAGAGGTGGGGCGTTACCGTATCAACCGCAAACTGAATATGAAGATCGCGATGAGCAAGCGCACGCTCACCAATGACGACATCATCAAGATTATCCAATATCTCGTTGAACTGATTAACTCCAACGCGGATGTCGATGATATAGACCACTTGTCTAACCGCCGTGTGCGCACGGTTGGCGAACAGCTCTACAACCAGTTTGGTATAGGTCTGGCCCGTATGGGACGTACTATACGTGAGCGTATGAACGTACGTGACAATGAGGTGTTCACCCCTACCGACCTGATTAACAATAAGGCCATCTCATCGGTCATCAACTCCTATTTCGGAACGAATGCTCTCAGCCAGTTTATGGATCAGCAGAATCCTTTGGCGGAGATTACCCACAAGCGCCGTATGTCGGCGTTGGGGCCTGGCGGTTTGAGCCGTGACCGTGCCGGATTCGAGGTGCGTGATGTGCACTATACACACTACGGTCGTCTTTGCCCGATTGAGACACCTGAAGGACCGAATATCGGACTGATTTCATCGCTCTGTATCTATGCCAAAGTCAATAACCTCGGCTTCATTGAAACCCCCTACCGCAAGGCGCAGAATGGAATTGTTGACCTCAACAACGACCATATAATGTATCTTACTGCCGAGGACGAGGAAAATATGACAGTGGCACAGGGTAATGCCCCGTTGGATGAGAAGGGCAAGTTCTTGAACAACAAGGTGAAAGCCCGTTATGAAGCGGATTTCCCCGTTGTCGAACCTGATAAGATTGACGCAATGGACGTTTCGCCCTCGCAGATTGCGTCTATTGCGGCGGCACTCATTCCTTTCTTGGAGCATGATGATGCCAACCGCGCGCTGATGGGGTCGAACATGATGCGTCAGGGTGTGCCCTTGCTTCGCCCTGAAGCACCTATCGTTGGTACCGGTATTGAGGGACAGCTTATTCGCGACTCGCGTACGCAAATCGAGGCGGAAGGTGAAGGTGAAGTAACTTTCGTGGATGCCGACACCATCCGTATCCGATACAACCGTTCTGATGATGAGGAATTTGTTTCCTTTGAATCGGCGGAAAAAGAATACAAACTGCCGAAGTTCCAAAAGACAAACCAGAACACGACCGTTGACCTTCATCCTATTGTCCGTAAGGGAGACAAGGTGGAGAAAGGGCAGATACTGACGGAAGGTTTTGCCACCCAGAACGGTGAGTTGGCGTTGGGTAAGAACCTGAAGGTGGCCTACATACCTTGGAAAGGTTATAACTATGAGGACGCCATCGTGTTAAGTGAGCGTATCGTCCGCGAGGATATGTTCTCCTCGGTACACGTGGTGGAGAATCTGCTCGAGGTGCGCGACACCAAGCGCGGTATGGAAGAACTGACTGCTGACATACCCAATGTGAGTGAGGAAGCTACCAAAGATTTGGACGAGAACGGTATCATCCGCATCGGCGCGCATATCAAGCCTGGTGATATTATTGTAGGTAAAATCACCCCGAAAGGTGAGTCTGATCCCACTCCCGAGGAGAAACTGCTTAAAGCCATATTCGGAGACAAGGCGGGTGACGTAAAGGACGCTTCGCTGAAAGCGACTCCTTCTTTGGAAGGCGTTGTTATTGAGCGTCGCTTGTATGAGCGCAAGCAGAAAGACCGCAAGGAGAAAGCGGAAGAGAAAGACCAATTGGTGGCTATGCGTCAGGAACATGATGCAAAAGTGGAGAACCTGCGCCAGATACTTATTGGCAAACTGTCCACCCTGCTCAAAGGTCGTACCTCACAAGGCGTTGTGGATATTCTCGGTACTGAGATTATCGCCAAAGGACAGACCTTCACAAAAGAGCGTCTCGGACAAATAGATTTTGAGACCGTTATGCAGGAGGGGTGGACAACGGATACGCATAAGAACGAGTTGTGTTCGCTTTGTATAACCAATTATCTGGAGCAGGTCAAGAAACTGGTGGCGGATTTCAAGCGCCGCAATTTTAACCTCACAATTGGAGATGAACTGCCGAACGGCATCCTTAAACTTGCCAAGGTTTATTTGGCTAAGATGCGTAAAATCCGTGTCGGTGACAAGATGGCCGGTCGTCATGGTAACAAGGGGATTGTTTCCAAGATTGTTCGTATAGAAGATATGCCTTTCTTGGCGGACGGAACACCTGTGGATATTGTACTCAACCCGTTGGGCGTGCCTTCACGTATGAATATTGGTCAGATTTTCGAGGCGGTGCTTGGATGGGCAGGCAAGGAACTGGGTGTTCGTTTTGCCACTCCCATTTTTGACGGATGCACGCTTGATAGTCTTAACGAGTGGACCGACAAGGCAGGTCTGCCGCGTGCCGGCAAGACACAACTTTATGATGGCGGCACGGGCGAGCCGTTCGACCAGATGGCAACCGTAGGTGTTACCTACTTTATGAAATTGGGACACATGGTTGATGACAAGATGCATGCCCGTTCGATTGGTCCGTACAGCCTGATTACGCAACAACCATTGGGCGGTAAGGCCCAGTTCGGTGGTCAGCGTTTTGGTGAGATGGAAGTCTGGGCATTGGAAGCTCACGGAGCAGCGCACGTGCTGCAGGAGATATTGACGGTCAAGTCGGATGATGTGACTGGACGTGCCCGTACCTATGAGGCGATTGTGAAGGGAGAACCTATGCCCACACCCGGACTGCCCGAGTCACTCAACGTCCTGCTGCACGAATTGCAGGGTCTGGCTTTGTCCATTACGATGGAATAAACCGATAACCACTATTTTGTCCAATCGTAAAGAATAAGATTATGGCATACAATAATAAACAAGACAGCATCAAGAAAAGCGGTTTTACCAAGATATCAATCGGTTTGGCATCTCCGGACGAGATTATGAATCTCTCTTCAGGCGAGATTCTCAAGCCGGAAACCATCAACTACCGTACCTACAAGCCCGAGCGTGACGGATTGTTCTGTGAGCGCATCTTTGGTCCGACAAAGGACTACGAGTGCTATTGCGGCAAGTACAAGCGCATTCGTTACAAAGGGACTGTGTGTGAGCATTGCGGTGTGGAAGTAACGGAAAAGAAAGTGCGCCGCGAGCGTATGGGACATATACGACTTGCTGTACCTGTCGCTCACATCTGGTATTTGCGTTCGCTGCCGTCCAAAATGGCTGCTCTGTTGGGAATCCCCACGAAGAAACTGGAATCCATTATTTATTATGAGAAATTCGTTGTCATTCAGGCGGGTGCGTTAGCTGGTCAGAAATTCAGCGATGGTGTGGTGGAAGACAAACTGCTTTTGGAAGAAGAGGATTTGGAGAATCTTCTCGCTCGTCTTCCAGAAGGTAACGACCAGTTGGACGATACCGATCCCCAGAAGTTTATTGCAAAGATGGGTGCGGAGGCTATCTACGATATGCTTTGCCGTATCGACCTTGATGAACTCAGTTATTCGCTGCGTGATACTGCAGCTAAAGACGGTTCGCAGCAGCGAAAGCAGGAAGCCCTTAAACGTTTGCAAATCGTTGAGTCTTTCCGTGCGTCAAAGAACAGAAACCGCCCTGAGTGGATGATTCTGAAGGTCATTCCTGTTACCCCTCCCGAATTGCGTCCCCTTATCCCGTTGGACGGTGGCCGTTTTGCTACATCGGATTTGAACGATCTCTATCGCCGCGTCATCATTCGCAACAACCGTTTGAAGAGGCTGATAGAAATCAAGGCTCCGGATGTCATCTTGCGCAATGAGAAACGTATGTTGCAGGAGGCTGTGGATAGCCTGTTTGACAATTCGCGGAAAACGACCGCTATCAAGTCGGATGCTAACCGACCACTCAAGTCTCTTAGTGACTCGCTTAAAGGCAAACAAGGACGTTTCCGCCAGAACTTGCTTGGTAAGCGCGTGGACTATTCGGCGCGTTCTGTCATCGTGGTTGGTCCCGAATTGAAAATGCATGAGTGCGGCCTGCCAAAAGATATGGCAGCCGAACTGTATAAACCGTTCATTATCCGCAAACTGATTGAACGCGGATTGGTAAAAACGGTTAAGTCTGCCAAGAAGATTATTGACAGAAAAGACCCCGTCATTTGGGATATTCTTGAATATGTAATGCAGGGGCATCCTGTGTTGCTGAACCGTGCCCCGACATTACACCGTCACGGTATTCTGGCGTTCCAGCCGCGTATGATCGAAGGTAAAGCCATACAGTTGCATCCTCTCGCCTGCGCTGGTTTTAATGCTGATTTTGATGGCGACCAGATGGCGGTTCATCTTCCATTGAGCATTGAGGCTATCCTCGAAGCCCAATTGCTGATGCTTGGTTCGCACAACATCCTTGATCCCGCTAACGGCAATCCTATTACTGTACCGTCGCAGGATATGATTCTTGGTTTGTATTATATTACTAAGCCGCGTAAGAACGAAAAAGGTGAGGGATTGGTTTTCTATAGCCCCGAAGAGTGCTTTGTGGCACTGAACGAAGGCAAGGTGGATATTCATGCGATTATCAAGGTTCGTATCAATGGCGAATTGGCGGAAACCACCCCCGGACGCGTGATGGTCAATCAGTATGTGCCGGAAGAAGTCGGCTATCAGAATGTCACGCTGAAAAAGAGTGCTGTGAAGAATATCATCTCCAAGGTCATCAAGACTTGTGGTGTGGCACGCACGGCGAAGTTCCTTGACGATATTAAGGACCTCGGTTACAAGATGGCGTTCAAAGGTGGTTTGAGTTTCAACCTGAACGACATTCTGATCCCCGAAGAGAAATCTGATCTCATAGCCAAAGGTAACTCGGAGGTGGAGCAGATTACTGAGATGTATAATTTCGGTGAGATGGCTGATGATGAGCGTTACAACAATGTCGTAGGTGCATGGAACAAAGTGGATGCCGCTGTGACTGACGTCCTGATGAAGCATATGGAGGAGGCAGATCAGGGCTTCAATTCCGTTTATATGATGATGGACTCCGGTGCCCGCGGATCAAAGCAGCAAATCAAGCAGTTGGCAGGTATGCGTGGACTGATGGCGAAACCCCAGAAAGCCGGTGCCGCCGAAGGACGTCAGACGATTGAGAACCCGATTCTGTCGAACTTTAAGGAGGGATTGAGCGTGCTGGAGTACTTCATCTCTACCCATGGTGCCCGTAAAGGTTTGGCGGATACGGCGTTGAAGACGGCTGACGCAGGTTATCTTACACGCCGTCTGGTTGATGTGTCGCACGATGTAATCATTACAGAGGAGGACTGTGGCACACTGCGCGGTTTGACAGCACATGCCATCAAACAGAATGACAACGTGGTGGCTACCCTTTCCCAGCGCATATTAGGGCGTGTTAGTGTACACGATATACTCGATTTGGACGGCAATATCATTGTTGCGGCAGGCGAGGAGATACGTGAGGCGCAATGTGAGGCAATCGAGGCCGCTGGTATAGACGAGGTGGAGATTCGTTCGGTGCTGACATGCGAGGCGCGGCACGGTGTTTGCGCTAAGTGCTACGGCCACAACCTTGCCACTCGTCAGATGGTGCAGCGTGGTGAGGCTGTCGGCGTGATTGCGGCACAGGCTATCGGTGAACCTGGTACCCAGCTGACTCTCCGTACATTCCACTCCGGTGGTGTGGCAGGCAATGCCGCCACCGAAAACACATACGCCATCCCTCGTGACGGACGTATTGAGATTGACGAACTGCGCACCATCACTACCGAAACAGGTGATACTATCGTGGTCAGCCGTTTGAACGATATGCGCTTGGTTGATCCCGATACGGATGTCGTTCTCACCACGTTCAACATCCCTTACGCTTCCAAATTGTTTGTTACTCCGGGTCAGGAGTACAAGAAAGGACAGGTGGTTTGCGAATGGGATCCCTACAAGGCGGCTCTGGTGATTGAAACTGCCGGTACGTTACACTATGATGATGTCATAGAGGGTGTTACCGCAAAGACCGAGAGTGATGAGCAGACTGGTAAGAAAGAAGTGGTGATTACGGATACGAAGGACAAGAGCAAGATGCCGATGGCTCATATTTTGGACAAGGAAGGCAATGTGCTGCGCTCATACAATCTGCCCGTGAAGGCAATGCTCGTTCATGCAGACGGAGCGGAAGTCAAGGTGGGCGACAATTTGTTCACCCAGACACGTGTTTTCGGTACGGCAGGTGATATCACCGGCGGTCTGCCCCGTGTCACCGAACTGTTCGAGGCGCGCAATCCGTCCAACCCCGCCATTGTCGCGGAGATTGATGGCGAGGTCAGCTACGGCAAAATCAAGCGCGGTAACCGCGAAATCACCGTCACGTCCCGTCAAGGTGAAACTAAGTCATATCTCATTCCGCTCTCCAAGCAGATTCTTGTGCAGGAAGGTGACTATGTGCGTGCCGGTGTGGCTTTGTCAGATGGAGCGATTACACCCGATGACATCTTGCGTATCCAGGGCCCCACAGCCGTGCAGGAATACATTGTCAATGAGGCTCAATCCGTTTATCGACTGCAGGGTGTGGAAATCAATGACAAGCACTTTGAAATTATTGTTCGTCAGATGATGCGCAAGGTGCAGATTAACGAGGCGGGCGACACGCGCTTCCTTGAGAATCAGATTGTGGATAAGTTCGATTTCCTTGAGGAGAACGACCGTATATGGGGGAAGAAAGTTGTAACTGATGCCGGTGATTCAGAAGTGCTGAAAGCTGGTCAGATTGTTACAGCACGCCGTCTGCATGATGAGAACTCGGCTTTGCGCCGTCGCGATCGCAAACTGGTAGAGGCTCGCGACGCAGAATGTGCCACTGCATCACAGATACTGCAGGGAATTACAAAGGCTGCTCTGGGAACTAAGTCGTTTATGTCGGCGGCATCGTTCCAGGAGACAACGAAGGTGCTTAACGAGGCTGCTATTCAGGGACGTGTTGACACGCTTGAAGGTATGAAAGAGAATGTGATATGCGGTAACCTGATTCCCGCCGGTACAGGACTGCGTGAATTCCAACGGCTGAGCGTACACAACAAAAAAGAGTATGCCGAGTTGCAGGCAGCACGAGCCAAACAAGAAAACGCAGATAATGAGTAAGACTCCCCAATCGCTCAATTTCGCCCTTATAGGCGCGGCGGGTTATATAGCCCCGCGCCATATAAAGGCGATTGCGGAAACCGGCAACAACCTGCTGGTGGCATACGATAAGTTTGATTCGGTGGGACGGCTTGACAGTTCGTTCCCAGACTGCTCGTTCTTCACCGAGAATGAACAGTTCGACCGTTTCTGTTCCAAGCAGATGCGGACATCTGATCCGCTCCACTGGATGAGTATATGCACCCCCAATTACACGCACGATGCTTTCATTCGCTACGGCTTGCGTCTCGGCGTGAATGTGATTTGTGAGAAGCCTCTTGTGCTTAACCCGTACAATATAGACAATCTTCTCGAAATGGAGCAGGAAACGGGACATCAGGCTTATACCATTCTCCAGCTCCGTTTGCACGAGGCTATAGCTGGTCTCAAACGCAAGGTGGAAGCCGGACCGAAAGACAGAATATACGATGTGGATCTTACGTATATCACTTCTCGAGGCAAGTGGTACTACTCAAGTTGGAAGGGTGATGTTCACAAGTCAGGAGGCATTGCCACAAATATCGGTGTCCATTTCTACGATATGCTCCAGTGGGTGTTCGGCAGAGTAAAACGGAACATCGTTCACGTGATGTCGTTTGACCGTGTGGCTGGGTATTTGGAACTGGAGCAGGCAAGGGTGCGCTATTTCCTCAGTATTAATGCAGATTGCCTGCCACAGAATGCCGTGCAGGGTGAGAAAAAAACGTTTCGGACGCTTTCCATCGATGGTGAGGAGTTTGAGTTCTCGCAAGGTTTCACAGAGTTGCATACCGAATCATATCGGCGTATCTTGTCGGGACAGGGCTTCCGTATTTCTGAAGCACGGTCTTGCATTGAAACAGTGAGCGAGATCCGGCACGCACAGCCGATAGGTTTGGTGGGTGAGTATCATCCTTTGGCTCGTCTGCCGTTAGCACCTCATCCTTTCGGATGGGATGAAAAACGATAATTAGGATAGCAGCATGCGAATGACACAAATCATATCAATCCCGCGTTGGCTGTTTATAGTGGCAGTTGTAGTTATGTGTGGGCTGTCATCTTGCGTAACTAGCAAGAGAATCAACCTTATGCAGGAACCGACCAAGAATAACAAGATTCCGTCCTATACAGACACGATTTCGTATGAAGATTATGAACTGCGTATGGGGGACCGGCTGTATATACGCGTTCACTCCGTTGACCAACAAGTTCAGAAACTGTTTTCGGCAGCTTTGGGTGGAAGAGCGGGGAGCGGATACAACAATAATTACCAACAGTTGAATGTGGCGAATCAAGGATACGCCAGCGAATTGTACACGTATCTCGTACTAGAGGACGGAACGATAGATTTCCCGTTGGTTGGTCGGCTCTATGTGCGCGGTATGAACACTCGTCAAGTTAAGTATCGTCTCGAAGAGGAACTGGCAACGTACATCAAGGATTACGGCGACTATAAGATGGTTTCGGTGGATGTGAATGTGGTACAGCGTATGTATAGTGTTATCAGCGAAGGAGGTTCAGGCAATTATTCCATCCGTCGTGAGAAGATGACTATCTACGAAGCCATCGCGCAAGCGGGTGATGTTGGTGATTGGTCAGATCGTTCAAAAGTGAAGATTGTGCGCGAAAAGGAAGGGCAGACTAAAGTCATTGAGTTCGATATGCGGTCAAGAGACATTATTAACTCTGAATATTACTATGTGGAGCCTAATGATGTAATCTATTTGCAGCAGTTGTCGGGCAAGGCTTTTCGGGTGAGTAATATAACCACAGCTATCGCCGTAACAGCGACTACAATTTCGTTCGGCGGTTTGATATATGGTATTGTTCAACGTATTATTAATGCTTCTAAATGAAGAAAACAATTTCATATAGTACGTTTTGCTTTGTTTTTTTAATAACAATGCTGCTCACGGGCTGTTATGGTCATAAGCAGGTGGGACTGTTGCAGGATCGTCAGGATCTGCCGCATTACGACAGTGTGGGATACCAACCGTACCGTTTGCAGGTTAATGATGAGATAGTGTACCGTATCATTACGCTTGATGAGACATTGGGTAAAACACTCGCGCAAGATTTGGGTAGTAATACAGGTGGAGGATATAACTATGCATATTCTTATCGGATTTATTCCGATGGTACTGTCAATTTGCCTTTCCTTCCGCCGATACGTTTGGAGGGGATGACCGAACTGGAGGCACAGGATACAGTAAAGCGGTATATGCGTGAGCTGATTCCGGATGCGGAGATAAAATTAGCTTTGTACAACAAGTATTTTACCGTATTGGGTGATGTCAGTTCCGGTGTCCGGTACATTTACAAGGAGCGAATGACCATTTATCAAGCACTGGCTATGTCCGGGCGCGTTTTGAATTCAGGGGATCGTCGGCATATACGTATCATCCGGCCACATGGCAATGCCGAGCCGGAAGTGTTAGAGTTTGATATGCGGACCAATACCCTGATTGACTCGAAATACTACTATATTTATCCCAACGATCTCATTTACGTCAGCCGTGAGCCGGCAGCTTTCTTTAAGCAGGAGAGTTATTCAAGTTTTATCGCATTGATTACCAGTTCGGTTTCGCTGCTTGTTACCGTGCTGAACTATATACCTATGAAATGAAAATCAGCTAATTTTAGACTATATGGCGAAAGACAATCCGTATTATACCGACCCGTACAAAGACCCTGTACAGAATCCGCTGATTGACCCGTATGCCGATTTGCATAAGAATCCGTATGATCCGACCAATCCGTATGCCAATCCGTATGCCAATCCGTATATTAATCCATATCAGAATCCATACCAGAACCCTTATATGAACGTACCCGGTGCGCAAGGGGGAGCGGAAGAGGAAGAGTCGGGCAGCAGTTTCAACTTGGTGGAATGGCTCGTGAGAGTGGTTCACTATTGGTATCTGTTTGTTATTGCTGGTGCATTGGCTTATGGTGTGGCGGCATTGCTCAACCGTAAGTGGATAGAGGAGTATGAGTCAAGTGGTACAATCTTGATTAAGGAATCTGGCAGTCAGCTCGCCTCACAGAAAGGACTCTTCCAAGGCTTCGGTTTGGAACCGGTGTATAACAACATAAATAATCAATTGGTCATACTAGGGTCTTATGATTTGTTGGCGCGCGTAGTGGATTCCATACCTTTTATGCAGGTGGATTACTATACGCAGGGCAGATTTAAGACGCGTAATCTTTATCGCAGCACGCCCGTTATCATTGAGCCGGAATACATTCAGGAGTCGGTCAAAGGTCTGCTCTTCCAGATAACGTTCAAAGGGGATGGTGTGATGCATATTCATTCCACTGATGAAAAACGTCCGTATGAGGCGGATGTGCATTATGGAGAGCGGGTCGAAGCACCCTATTTCTCTGCCACTTTCTGGCCCAGCGAACACATCAGCCAGTCCGGACAGATTTATTTCCGTTTCCGCACGCGGGATGGTCTGATTAATGAGTTCCAGAGTCGTATGCGTCACGATTTTGTGATGAACGGGAGTTCTGTGTTGCGGCTGACACTGCGCAGTCAGACTCCGCAACGTGACTGCGATTTTATCAATAAACTGGCAGAGGTTTATTTGGCTCAGAATCTGGAAAAAAAGAATGAGGTTGCCAATAAATCCATCGCTTTCATCAATGAGCAACTGGATGCGTTGCAGGGCTCGTTGGAAAAAAGCGAGGATGCTATGACGCAGTTCCGTAATGAAAACAATTTTGTAGATGTTAGTTCGCATGCATCCCGTTTGATAGGTCAGATAAACAAATACGATGAACAGCAGATGAGTCTGCGTCTCAAGGAAACTTACCTTAACTATTTGACCAATTACCTGCAGGAATCCATCGAGGAGGGTACCATTGCTTCGCCTTCCTCATTAGGATTGCCTGAAAGTACGTTGAGTACTTTGGTGGCGCAACTAAATGCCTTACAACTGCAGCGTGGCGAATTGAGTGAGAAGAATGTATATTACGCCAAACTGACCAATGACATCAACAACGTCAAAATAACGATTGAAGAGGTGGTTAAGTCGATGCGTGCCACTCTTGAGATTGAAAAATCGGATCTCCAGAAACGGTATGAGGAAGTGGAAGTGGATATGAGGAAACTGCCGGAGAAAGAGTTGGAGATGATCAGCATAGAGCGCAATTATCGTGTGGATGACAATTACTACACGTTCTTCCTTCAGAAACGTGCCGAGGCGGAAATACAAAAAGCGAGTAACACACCTGACAACGAGATTATGGACAAAGCGCGCCCGATGTTCATTGTCAATGCTAACAGCAAAAAGAAAACAACCACTACTTGTCTCGTGATTGGCTTACTGATTCCGTTGGGATTGATTATACTTACCGAACTGACCAACGACAAAGTGCGTACTCCTAGTGAGGCGGAGAGTTTGAGTAATTTCCGTCTTATTGGTTCTATACGCCATGCCAAGACGCAGAATCCGACGCTTGTCAAAGCATCTCCACGCTCGTCCTATGCTGAAATGCTGCGCGCGATTCGTACACGCGTGGAGTTCATCACAGCAAAGAAAACGGGTATATCCATTTGTATCACCTCTACCGAATCTGGCGATGGTAAGACTTTCTTGTGTACCAATTTTGCCGCGCTTTATGCAATGACTGGCAAAAAAACCATCTTGATAGACCTTGATATACGCAAGCCGAACATCCACACCAAATTGGGTCTGATTGAATATACGACGGGTATGTCCAATTATCTCAACGGAGATTGCGAGATGGAGGATGTCATCCTGCATCACGCGCCGTTTGATTTTGATATTATTCCCGCTGGAACAACACCGCCTAATCCTGGTGAACTCATTCACTCCGATCGGCTGACGTTCATGTTGGACAAACTCAAGCAGACGTACGATTTTATCATTATCGACACATCGCCTGTCGGTCAGGTGCCGGATGCCTATTCCGTGATAGAGCAGACCGACACAACGCTGTTTGTCATCCGTTGTCTGCAAACTAGTAAATCGTTCTGCAAGCAAACGCTTAAGCAGTTGGCCATCAACCATCGTAATAAAATCAACCTTGTCTTATCGGATATACCTACTGAAGGATTCCATCGTGGCTACGGTTACGGTTATGGTTACGGTTATGGCTACGGTTATGGTTCGTCCTATGGCTATGGCTACGGCACTGGTTCGGGTTATGGTTACGGCTATGGCTACGGTTCCGGCTATGGTAGACGTAAGAACAGCTGGCGGTACAAGTACGGACAGTATTATAATCGCGTCTTCCGCAAGCAGGAAAAGGAGGAAGTCCACTACTATATGGACGATGACGATACATAGTACGTCGTCGCAGGTCCTAATAAAAATGTTTGTTATCCAAGACACATTAGTCAGTCTGGATGTCCTTGAAAAGGAATTCTCGTGTGACCTTGCCGCATGTTGCGGCAAGTGTTGCGTTGAGGGAGATGCTGGTGCGCCGGTATCCGGAGAGGAACTGCAAGAGATAGAGAGGATCATTCCCATTGTGGAGCCACTGATGACCCGCAAGGCAAGAAAAATTCTCAAAGAACAGGGGTTGAGTTATCTTGATCCATCAGGAGAACGAGTGCTCTCTATTGTGGACGGGGCGGAATGTATCTTTATGCAGCGTGATAACCGCCGTTGGTGCTACTGTTTGCTAGAACAGGTGTATGAGCAGGGAAAGACAACATGGCGCAAACCACTCTCATGCGCGCTCTATCCCGTCCGCCTGACAAGGGTGGGTGGCAAGGTCGGGGTGGAGTATCACCGTTGGGATATATGCTATCCCGCTCGCTTATTAGGTAAGAAAAATCATATGCCTTTGTACCGGTTTCTCAAAGAACCGCTTATCCGGCGGTTTGGGAAAGAGTGGTACGATGAACTAGAATTAACTGCCAAAGAATGGGACAGATAGTGCAAGCAGAAATCATTACAATAGGTGATGAGTTGTTAATCGGACAAGTGCTGGACACCAATTCTGCGTGGATGGCGGAGCAACTGAACATTGCGGATATAGCCGTTTATCAGATAACTTCCGTACACGATTCTGCAGAACATATCCGTCAGGCTTTGTCGGATTCCCTTCGAAGGTCTGACATCGTATTGCTGACAGGAGGTCTGGGACCGACAAAAGACGATATTACCAAGCGAGTTCTGTGCGACTTTTTCCATACTCGTCTTATCGAGAGCGACGGTGTGAGGCGGCATGTTGAACAACTGTACAAGGACCGTCCCATTGTCCTAAATCGTCTGACAGCCACGCAATGGCTAGTACCCGAAACGGCAATAATTATGGAGAACCGCATAGGCAGTGCGCCGATTATGGTATGGGAACAGGAGAGCAAGATAGTGGCGAGTATGCCGGGTGTCCCCACGGAGATGCAGGTGGCTATGGACGAGCAGATTCTGCCTTTCTTGCAGCATCGTCTTCACGCGCGCGGCATCAACACGCATATCTGCCATCGCACCCTTACCGTTCGGGGTATCCCCGAGTCGGCGCTGGCTATTGAGTTGGAAACGTGGGAGAACGCTTTGCCCGAAGGGTTGCATTTAGCGTACCTACCCAAAGATGGCACGATTCGTCTGCGTCTGAGCAGTTACGGCGAATGCACGAACGAGGAGGTGGAAAACCAGTTCGGTCAGTTGCGCGAAAAGGTACGGAAGTATCTTATTTAGCTCTTTCGGGTAATGATAGTTAGACCGTCTCGAATGGGCACAATCACTTTTTCCCATTTAGAGTCATGTGCCACAAGGTCGTTGAACGCCCTCAGCCCTTTAGTCTGCGCGTCTCTGTCGTAAGCGGAATCCACGATATGCCCGTCCCAGAGCGTGTTGTCTGCAAGTATCCACCCAGCGTCTGTTAGTCGGTCTTGTATAGCGGTAAGGTATTGTGAGTACTCCCGTTTGTCGCCGTCGATGAAGATAAGATCGAAACGTTCGTCCGGCGGGAGAGACGGAATAATCTCACAAGCGTTTCCTATTTTCAAATCAATATGCTGACCCAATGCGGACAGAGAAAGATTCCCGCGGATTCGGTCTTCCAACTCATCGTTGCGTTCAATGGTCAGCAGACGGCCTTCTGCGGTCAGACCCTCCGCAAGGCACAATGCCGAGTAGCCGGTATATGTGCCAATCTCAAGAATGCGTTTTGGACGGATCATCCGGCTTAAGAGAGCCAGTAATCTGCCCTGTACGTGTCCGGAAAGCATGTGAGGATTGACAGCGTGCAGATAGGTGCTGCGGGCAATGACTTGCAGGTATTCAGGTTCAGGCGAGGAATGTTGCTCGATATATTCCGCGAATACGCGGTAGGCGGGATTAGTCATTGTTTTGAAGCGGTTAAGAGTCTCTAGATGTCGTTTTTTTAGAAAAAAGCATCAAAATGCACACAAAAATAGGGTGGAATATTGAAATCTCAAAAAAGTGTGGTACTTTTGTGCGTGAAAATACGGGAAAGAATAACAATTTGATAAATTTTTAACATTATGGAAGTAAATACCGTTGAGAGAATCGATGCGTTGGATCGAAAGATTTTGAAAGTTATAACGCGGAACGCTCGTATTCCTTTCAAGGATGTGGCGGAACAGTGTGGAGTTAGTCGCGCGGCTATTCACCAGCGTGTGCAGAAATTGTTTGATACAGGAGTGATTGTGGGCAGCGGCTATCAGGTCAATCCCAAGATGTTGGGTTACAACCTGTGTGTGTATGTGGGAATCACATTGGAGAAGGGTTCGATGTACAACGATGTGGTGCGTGCTCTGGAGCAGGTTCCCGAGGTGGTGGAGAGTCATTTTATGCTGGGGTCGTTCTCTATGCTCATCAAGTTGTACGCGCGAGATGACCGCGATCTGTTGTCGCTGCTCAATACGAAGATTCAGATGATTCCGGGTGTGAGCAAAACGGAAACGCTTACCTCTCTGGAACAGCATATTGACCGTACTCTGCCCATCGAATAATAATATTTCGCTGTTATGGAGAAAGTAATCAGCGGCATACGTCCGACCGGCAACTTGCATCTTGGTAACTATTTCGGCGCGGTGAAGAGTTTTCTGCAGATGCAGGACGAGTACGACTGTATGTTCTTCATTGCCGATTGGCATTCGCTCACCACACATCCCACGCCGGAAAACATACGCCAGTCTGTTCGTACTATTCTCTCTGAGTATCTCGCTTGCGGTATAGATCCGGAGAAGGCTCCCATTTATGTGCAGAGCGATGTCAAGCCTGTGCTGGAACTCTACCTCTACCTCAATATGAACGCGTATCTTGGTGAGTTGGAGCGCGTAACGTCGTTCAAGGAGAAAGCCCGCACGCAGCCCGACAATGTGAACGCCGGACTGCTCACTTATCCGACCCTGATGGCGGCTGATGTGTTGGCACACAAGGCGGACAAGGTGCCCGTGCGTAAGGATCAGGACCAGAATATGGAGATGATGCGTCTTTTCGCCCGACGCTTCAACCGTATCTATAATGTGGACTTCTTCAAGGAACCGCAGTCCTATCATTTCTACAAGACGGCGGTCAAAGTTCCCGGACTGGACGGTTCTGGTAAGATGGGCAAGTCCAACGGCAACTGCATATATCTGTGTGATGATGAGGCGACCATCCGCAAGAAGGTGATGAAGGCGGTTACCGATTCCGGCCCCACGCAACTTAATCAGCAGAAACCGGAAGTCATTCAGAACCTGTTCACGCTTCTTGAACTTGTTTCCACGAAAGACACCTGCGACTATTTCAATGACCAATACAACGCGATGACCATCCGCTACGGCGACCTGAAGAAGCAGTTGGCGGCTGATGTCAACGCTTTCTGCGCGCCTATCCGTGAACGTATATTGGAGTTCCAAAGCAACGAGGAGTACATTCAGAAGGTAGCTGCCCGAGGGGCTGAGCGGGCTTCTGAGAGTGCCGCCGCCACGCTGCGTGAAGTGCGGCAGATAATTGGTTTCAGAGCATAGCCGTCATGCCGCGTGCGCGTCGGAGTGGTTTGGACAGTCACATTAAATTAAGGAGAGAAATATGAAGAAAGCATTTCTGTTGGTGTCCGTCATACTCGGACTGGCTCTCTGCCCTCTTCAGGCGGATGATTATGTGGACGATGCGTATTATTGGGACCGTGTGGTGTCGGTTTCCCCTACAACATCGTCCGCTGCGAAAGCCTCTTCTAATGCATCAGGCGATGCGGTGACGACTACGGTGAAGAAAGTGCCTGCTGCCGTTCAACAGCCAGTTCCCCAAAAGGCCGCGGAGCCTGTTAAGAAGGTTCAGTCCACGAACCGTCCCGTTACGCCAAAGGTGGAGTTCATTCAAGTAAAAGACACGGTGGTCAAAGCTGTTATTCATCGTAAGAACCAATAAAAACCGGATGTTATGCGAACGACCTGCTTTTCTTCCGTTTATGCCCGCAGACTGTTTCTCTGTTTGTGTCTGTTTGGGGCGGTATCATTTGTCCTCCGTGCGCAAGACGCGCAACTGCTTGATTCACGCGACAACATAGGTACGGCGCGCTATACGGCTATGGCGGGTGCTATGGCTGCGGTGGGAGCCGACCCCTCCGCCGTACTCGATAATCCTGCAGGTTTGGCTCTGTACAGGCGTTTCGATGTGTCGCTGACCCTCCACGAGCAACTTGACTACACACGCCAGAGAGGGGAGAAACAAGACGAGTTCAAGTCCTCGTTTATGTTGCCCAATGCCAGTTTCGTTCTTGCGTTTGAGAACCGTAACGAGGAATCGGCGATGCGGGCTTGCAACTTTATGTTCTCTTTCAACCGACTGCACACATTCTACCGTACGTCCCATGGTCACGCCTTCAATCAGCCGACGATAGCCAATGTGATGCTCGATCAGGTGTACAATAACGACGGTTCGGTTCGTCTGCAGGAAGCAGATCTGGCAAGTGAAAACGCCTACAATGATGACCGCATCGGTTGGCTCAGCGAAATGGGTTTCCAGACCTATATGATTGACCCATTTGATATAAACAAGAACGGTGATACAGTCTGGGGTGTATGGACATCTTACTATAATACGGTACCTGTCAATGCCGTCAAGATATACGAAACGGGCGGTTTGGACGAGTTCAATATCCATTGGGCGAGTCTCTTCACCCACCACGTGTCGCTTGGTCTGGGACTGAATATCCGTTCGCTCTCCTACAGCAAGACGACCGCATATGAGGAGGCTTTTTCCGATAACAACACATCGTATATGCGCTCGAACACGTGGCTCTCAATGAGTGGTGTGGGTGTGAGCGGAACGGTTGGTCTTCTTTATCAGCCGGTGCAGCCCCTGCGCATTGCTTTGTCTTTCCAGTCTCCCGTCGGAATGAGCCTTACTACCCGCACGGATGCGGAGATGACTGTCAAAGATTCCCCGAAAGATTACTATAATCAGACTCCTATTTACCGCTATTCAGACCGTTTGACGCAGCCTTTGCGCGTAACGGCGGGACTGACATGTATAGCTGGACAGAGCGGCCTTGTTTCACTACAGTATGATTTCCGTCATTCTCGACTGACGCAGGATATTCATACGATGAAGATAGGTGGCGAACTGGTCATCAGCAACAACCTGTTCCTCAACTGCGGCTACGCTTTCGAGTCGGCTTTTCTTAAGAATGAGCAACCGACACTTCTGGCGGATAACGATGTGCGTACCGATGCAGAGTACCGCACAATCGGCTTGAGTCACATGGCAGGTCTGGGCATAGGATTCAGAAACCGCCACTTTGTTGCGCAGGTTGCTTACCGTTTCCGCTATCAGGACTATCAGATTTATCCTTTCGCATCCAAAGTGGTCACATCCGATGCCTATGATATGCTTTCAATGACGCACAACATAGTCCTTACATTAGGCTGGCATACGAATGATTGATATTCTGGCACTGCAGAACCAAGAGACCGGAAAACTCAACAGAATTCATTAAAACGAGGTAAATAATGTACTAATGGCGTGCCGATACACTTTGCCGTGACCCGCTTGACAGCATATCAGGCGGTAGCAAAAGTGGTGGTCGGATTACAAAGGTGCATTACACCTCAAATCCTTTCATTAGGAGTTTTCTCGTGCAAAGTGTTTTGCAGTGCTTTTTATTGCGGTAAACTTGCTGCATCTGCTTTCACGCGGCTGCCGCGAAGTGCGAACCAAAGAATATACGCTGCGGCTATCAGGGGTACGGCGTATGAAAGGATGAAACCGCATTTGTCGGCAAGATGGCTCTGCACGAATGGCAGAATGCCTCCGCCGAACACCATCATCATAAACAGACCGCTCGCCATACTCGTGTGTTCGCCAAGACCCTCAACCGAGAGGTTGAAGATACTGCCCCACATGATGCTGGTGCAGAATCCGCACAGTACGAAGAACATGGCGGCAATCGGTATCTCATGCAGCGAGAACGAGAAGGTGGTCTTGTCAATCGCGGGGAAGAGCACCTGCACGCTGTCCGAGAAAATCATTCCCAGTGCCAGCAGTACGATGCAGGCGACGGATACGGTGGTGAGCATTGCCCGCGAGGACACTCTGCCGCCTATGGTGCCGCCCGTCAGACGGCCGATGAGCATAAAGAACCAGTACATTCCTACTATCGTCCCGCTGACGGATGCTGCAACGCCTATCTCCGAAGAGGTCAGATAGAGATTCGTCACGTTGGCGATGCATACTTCCAGTCCCACATACAGCCATACGCCGATTGCTCCATATACAAAATGCTTGTAACGCAGCGTCTTGCGGATTGATTCGCCCATTTTCTCCTCGGTCCTTTCTCCCCGTTCCATTCTTGCGCGTGCCGCCTCCAGTTCAGGTTCTGGGATGGGGGCGAAACACAGGACAATAAATGCAAACGCGAAGATGCCCATTGCGATATACAGCGCGGGGTTGGCATCGGCTATCTGTGTGTCCCGGCTTACCGTTCCAATCAGATAACCAATCAGTATGGGAACAATCGTGGCATTGAGGCTGTTGCAGCTGCCGCCCCACTGAACCAGTTGGTGCCCGCGTTTGCCGCCTCCTCCCAATGTGTTCAGCATCGGGTTTACAATCGAGTTGAGCAGGCACATGGAGAAACCGCTGACGAACGCGCCTGTCAGATACACACCGAAACTGCCCATCCTGCCGCTCATAAAGGTGATACACACACCTACAAAGCCTATTCCGACCGCCCAGAGCGATGTCACCTTGTAGCCGTAGCGTTTGAGCAGCATACCTGCGGGCAGACCCATGCACGCGTAGGCGATGAAGTTCGCCATATTGCCCAGCTGGGACATTGCGTTCGTGGCTTTGAACTGCGCGCGGACAATGACGCCGAACGGGTCTTGCATTCCCGTTACGAACGAAATCATTCCGAAGAGGAAAAAACAGATGATGATGGTCAGGGTGTTCGATTGTTTCATTGTTGAGGTATCTTACAGGTTTTCTTTCAGGAACTTGATGATGCGTTGGTGGAGGTGCAGGTAGTGGTTGCCGTTGCGCAGGCTGTGGTTGTCGTCGGGATAGACCTGCATGTCAAACTGCTTGCCCGCGTTGATGAGCGCCTCGGTCAGCACCCATGTGTTCTGCACGTGTACGTTGTCGTCTGCCAGTCCGTGCACCAGCAGCAGCCTGCCGCTCAGATGCGAAGCCATAGTGGTCAGGTCAGCTTGCTTGTACCCGTCTTCATTGACCATCGGCCGGCGCATGTATCGTTCGGTGTAACCCGTGTCATACAGCCGCCAGTCGGTGACGGGGGCGATGGCTATGCCGCAGCGTATCAGAGGATTCTGTGTGTCCTGTTCGCAGAGTGTGCGTATGGTCTGGTAGCCTCCGTAACTCCATCCCGCCATAGCGATGCGCGTGCCGTCCGCGTAGGGTAGTTGCTGCATATGGCGCGCCACGCTCAAATGGTCTTCTGCCTCTTTTTGACCGAGGTTCATATATGTCTCGTTGCGCCATTGCCGTCCTCGGCAGTCGGTGCCGCGCGGGTCGGCGTTCACTACGATGTACCCCATATCTGCCAGCACGTAGGCTATGCGGTGATGCCAGCGGTTGAGTACGCGCTGTGAGGCGGGACCCGAGTACTGGAACATCACCACGGGGCGTTTGTTGTCGGCTGACGCGTCGGTGGGACGCAGTATCCACGCGTCAAGCGAGTCGCCTCTTTCGGTGGGGATGCGCAGGAACTCTTTGTGCGGCAGGTTGAGTGCGTTCCATTTGGCGGCGACAACGGCGTTGTTCTCAATGTTACGAGTTACCTTGATGCTGTTCCTCTGCAAATGGCACAGCGTATAGGTGGGCGGCACAAGGTCGCTTTCGTAGCGCAGAATGCAGCGGTTGAAGTCCTTTGACGGATACAGCCAATGACAACCATTGTCTTTGGTCAGGCACACATTCTCGCCTTTCTTCAGCGATACGGAATATATCTGCCGCTCGGTGGGTGTTGGTGCCGCCTGATAGTAAACCACGCCCGATGACTCGTCAACACCATAGACATCCGTCACGTCCATTCCGTTCGGCGAGAGGGGACGCTCTATTGCGCCTTGCTCCGAGCACAGATAAATCCTGCGCCAGCCGTCGCGCTCGCTCAGTATCACAGCCTTGCCGTTCTTGAGCCACTGCCATTCGTCCCACAGGGCATAGTCCGTATAGTACTTGTCCGACTGTTCCTCGTAGAACAGGTGCGAAACGCTCGATTTAGGGTTGCACGCATATACGGCCATCCGTGTCTGGTCGCGGTTGATGGTCTGCACCATCAGCCGGTCTTCCTCCTCTGTGGTGCGCCAGTGGATGCGGGGGATGTACCGGTCGGTCTCCTCCGGCAGTTTCATCTGCACGAGGCTTTTCTCGCGTATGTCATAGACCCATACGGACGGTATGGCGTTCGCGCTGCCCGAACGCGGGTAGCGGATGGTCTGGCTGACGGGGTAGGAGGGTTGCCCGTTTTCGTTCAGGAAGGTCTGCCATGTGAACGAGGGTACGGCGGCCTCTTCCAGACGGATGAAGGCTATCTGCTTGTTGTCGGGCGAGAAGGCGAACATGCGTGTGATGCCGAACTCCTCCTCATAGAGCCAGTCGCTTACGCCGTTGAAGACATCTGCTTTGCCCCGTCGCGTTATGGCCACTTCGGTGCTGAAATCCGTCTTGTAGAGATACAGGTCCTGTCCCTTGCCATAGACGATGTACTTGCCGTCATCGGACATCAGCACGTCACGCAGAAGCGTGTCGCTCAGACTCTTGTCTGTTTTCCGGTTGTTGTCGCGGAGGGAGTAGGACGCAAAATATGAGTAGCGGTATTGCTTCAGGCGTTTCTTCTCTTTCAGTTCGTAGCGCGGGCGGTCTGTCCCGTTGAGCAGCGAGTCAATCTCACTCGAAGTCAGGTACTTGGGGTCATACTTCTTGTCAATCAGGAGGTCTGTGAGCAGGTCGGCGTGAAGCGTCACGCTCACGGACAGGGCGATAAGGAGGAGAAGGCGTTTCATAGTTGTTACCATCGGGTGGGTTTGCGTGTGGGGAAGATGAGTATCCACAGGTTGCACAGCGGCAGCAGGATATCCCATAGGATAAGGTCGGTCAGCGTTATGCCCGCGTGCATCCCTTTGGGCGTGTAGCCCAGTCGGTGCGCGGACTGATTGAGCACGACGGCGCGCAGGATAAGGCGCATCAGAAGCAGCAGAAGAACCGCGGCAAGCAGGGTCATGCCGTACATCGGGTCGGCAGCGAAGACCGTCGCGCCGCGCACAATCAGCGCCACGGCAAGGCCGTACCAGAGTGCGCGGGACAGAGGCTCGGCGCCGAGGCGCAGTTTGCTCCAGATGGTGTAGTGCGGTGACACGCTCAGGTGGCGCCGTCTCTGGTGCCACCACTCCTGCCATGTACGCTTGCTTGGCGACCACGTGACGCTGTTGGGGCATGTTACGGTCGCGGTCGTTTTGCCCTTGGCGTAGCGGTTGACTATCAGGTCGTCATCGCCTGCCCGTTCGCCTATGTAGGGCGAGAATCCGTTGTGCGACAGGAACCATTCTTTCTTGTAGGCGAGGTTGCGCCCCACGCCCATGTACGGGTGATGGCAGCGTGCTGCACCGAGGTAGTGCAGGCCGTTGAACAGTGTGTCGTAACGTATCAGCCTGTTCAGCATGCCTTTCCCTTTGAAATACGCTCCGAAGCCCAGCACCACGTCCGTTTCTGCCGAGCGGTCAAAGCCGTTCATCATCTCCCATATCCAGTATTTCGAGGCGGGACGGCAGTCTGCGTCCGTAAAGAGCAGGTAGTCGAACCGTGCCGCTTTGATTCCCAGTGTCAGGGCCAGTTTCTTGCTGCTGATTATGCGTGCGTGTTGGGGGACGAATGTCCGCCGCAGACGGGGGTAATGGAGCATGAATTCATCCAGGATGTCTCGCGTGTTGTCTTCCGAACCGTCATCCACAACGATAATCTCGAACATCGGATAGTCCTGTTCCAGCAGCGAGTGAAGGTAGTCACGCAGGTTGTGTGCCTCGTTGCGGGCGGCTACGATTACCGACACGCCGCGCACATCATCGCCGAACAGGTCCAGTTGGTCGCCTGCATGTTTCGGGCGTTGTTGTTCGGCGGGAGGAACGGGCTTGGTTTTCGGAAGACGGATATAGCGGAGGTAGAAGTACAACTGGAATACAAGGACTGCCAGCATTGCCCCTATCATGTAGAGGTCGCATTCCGTTATGTTGTACCATCCGATACTCATTGCGCTTGCAGGAAGTTTGTTGTGGGGTTATGCGCCTTTTATGATACCTCGTTCGGACTCTTGGATGAAACGCAGGATGATGTCTTTCTCTTCCGAGTCGGGTATTTCCTCCGTCACTTTCTGCAGGGCTTGCGTCGTGTTCATCTTCGACAGATAAATCAGCCTGTATATCTGTTGGATGTTCTCTATCTGCTCCTTGCTGAAGCCTCTCCGGCTCAGTCCTACCGAGTTGATGCCGCAGAACTGAATGGGCTGCCGTGCTGCCATAACGTAGGGTGGTACGTCCTTGTTGACGAGGCTGCCGCCCTGTATCATCACGTGCGAGCCGATGTGCGAGAACTGGTGAACCAGTGTGCCGCCGCCTATCACGGCATAGTCATCTACCACCACCTCGCCGGCGAGTTGCGTGGCGTTCGACATAATCACATTGTTGCCTACCACTACATCGTGTGCCACGTGACAGTAAGCCATTATCAGGCAATGGCTTCCGACCACTGTTTTGCCTTTCGATGCCGTGCCGCGATGCACGGTTGAGCACTCGCGCAACACGGTGTAGTCGCCTATATGGGTGTATGTCAGTTCGCCTTGGAATTTCAGGTCTTGCGGAATGGCGCCCACTATGGCGGTGGGGAAGACGTGGCAGTGCCGCCCGATGCGCGTGTGTGCGCACACGGTGGCGTTGGCGTCTATCACTGTACCTTCGCCTATTTCAACATCATCATCGATGAAAACGAAAGGCCCTATCTCCACATCTTGTGCAATTTTCGCGTTCGGATGGACGGATGCTAATGGTGAAATCATACCCGGGAATGGATTAAAGTTTGTAAGCGGATTCAAAAAACGCGCAAAGGTACGAAACATTTGCGACAAAACGAAACAAAACTGTTTTTTGTGGTGAAAAAGTCTTTATACGGGATACCGTTCCAGCAGTTGCCGGCAGCACCACGTATTGAACGCGTGCCCGGGGCGCGATACGGTTATCCTGCCGCGGATGGGCATTCCCAGCAGCGACATGTCGCCTATCACGTCCAGCAGTTTGTGCCGGGCGGGCTCGTTCTCATATATCAGCGGGCTCAGGTAGCCGGTTTTTGAGGCGTCAATGGGTTTCTGTCCCAGTTTGCGCGCAAGTATGTTCATCGACCATTGCCACATCCGTTTGTCGTAGATGACCAGCGCGTTCTGCAGGTCGCCGCCCTTTATCAGACCGAGGTGCAGCAAAGGGCGTATTTCGCGGAGGAAGCAGAATGTGCGGGCGGACGCAATCTCTTTGTCGAAATCACGCAAATCCGACAGTTCGGCATCCTGTTGGCCCAGTACGGGCGAAGGATAGTCCACATGCACCCGCACCTCATACCGTTCGCAGGGCTCGAGGGTCATCACGCTGCCTTTGCCGTTGTCGAAGTGGATGGGTTCGCTGACGATGAACTCCTTCTGGGGGCTGTCCTGTGTGGTTGTGCCGGCGCGCTTGATGCCGTCCACCCACTGCCGCGCGCTGCCGTCCAGTATGGGCACTTCCGGCGCGTCCACCTCTACGGTGCAGTTGCTCACGCCCATCGCGTACAGTGCGGCCATCAGGTGCTCCACCGTGCTCACTTTCCACGTCTTCTGCTCCAGCACTGTGCCCCGTGCCGTGCCGCCTACGAACGATGCGAGGGCGCGCATGGAAGGCTTGTCCGGCAGGTCCGTGCGGCAGAAACGGATGCCGCTGTCAACGGGCGCGGGATGCACCGTGGCGCGGATGTCTGCGCCGGTATGCAGCCCCTTCCCGCGAAGGGTGAAACTGTCGCAAAGTGTGGCTTGGGTCATAGCAGTTTCCTGTATATGTCCGGCAGGCGGCGATAGACGGCCTGCGCCTTGCGCCAGCGGTTTGCTTCGATGGCGGGCATGCCCATGTACTGGCCCGCCTTGCGGATGGTGCCTGCAACGCCCGATTTGGCTCCGAACATGCACCCGTCGGCTATCTCGATGTGCCCTGCCACGCCCACTTGGCCTGTCAGTGTGCAGTGGCTGCCTATCTTTGTCGAGCCGGCTATCCCCACTTGTGCGCATAGTACGGTCGATTCGCCTATCTGCACGTTGTGCGCTATCTGGCACAGGTTGTCAATCTTCGTGTTCTTTCCGATGCGTGTCTCGCCCATCATCGCGCGGTCCACGGTTGTGTTCGCCCCTATCTCCACATCGTCTTCTATCACCACTGTCCCTATCTGCGGCACTTTGTGGTACACGCCCTGCTCGTCAGGCTCGAAGCCGAAGCCGTCCGAACCGATTACCACGCCGCTGTGCAGTATGCAGTCGTTGCCCACGCGGCAGCCGTAATAGACTCTCACGCCTGCGTAGAGAACGGTGCGGTCGCCTATGACCACTCCGTCGCCTATGTATGTCTGGGGATAGACCTGCACGCCTGCGCCCAGACGGACGCCTTTTCCGATGTATGCGCCTGCGCCGATGTATGCGTCATCGGGCACGCTCACGCCCTCGCTTATGTGCGCTCCCGCTTCCACGCCGCGGCGCGGGGGATTGAGCACTTTCGCCACTTCGCCTAATAGGGCGGCCATTGCCGCGCGGGCGTTGTCTACGCGGATGATTGTGGCGGAGGTGGTGCCGTCGAAGGCGATGTTGCGTGAGAGCAGCACCACGGAAGCCTTTGTGTCGGCAAGGTAGTGGATGTACTTGTCATCACCTAAGAAGCAGAGGTCGCCCGCTTGTGCGGTTTCTATGCCTGCTACGTTGTGGACGGTGCGGTTGCCGTCGCCCTCGACTGTTCCGCCGAGCAGTTGGCTGATTTGATTGGCACTGAATTCCATTTCGTCAATGAATATTGAAAACCGCGCGAAGGTACGGCGTTTTTCTCATCCCTGCAAATATTTCCCTTTTCCCTCCTTTCCCCTTTCTCCTTTCTCCTTTCAATTTTCACCTTTCAATTTCCCACTTCCCTTATGTGATTCTTATGTGATTTATATGTGATTCCGCTGCCTTTGCGCTAATTTTGAGCTATCATTACCGTATCTCGCGACACCCCGCCCGTAGGGTCTTCTTTCTTTTTCAAATACACCTTGTCTTTCAGAAAAAACGTCGTATCTTTGCCGCCGTAATTGCTATCCATAACCACCCGCCTATGACACACCGGCACTGACAGGCAGTGCAACGACATACATAACTAAAAGCGTTATAAGCCAAACTTGAGTTTTGAAATCTGGACAATTTCAAACTTAATATCTGTTCAAGCAAAAGCCTATCGACGCTCGCGCCTACGGCGTGGGCTTTTGCGTAGATTTTGAACAGATAAGGTAGTCCAGAACCTCAAAACTCAAATGAAGCGAACGAGAGTTCACGCTATTTTTATTGTATGCCGCTTGATGAAAAGGACCAACAAGGACCAGACGCATATCAAACAAATGCACTTACTTTGCGGCGGTTTTGCTGAACAACATACATTTTGAAAAGGAAGAAGCCGAAGCCAAGACTGACGACATTCACAGTATAGCGGAGTATGCCGAAAATCCGAACCAAGAGTAGGCAAAACTAAAAAAAGTATTGTTATGAATAAGTTTAGTGTTATTTCTATTCCAAATGTTCCGCACAGAGACGACCGCAAGTATGCGTTTTTCTATTCGGGTGACTATGAGACTATCATGGGGGAGACGATGAAGAATCAAGGTAAGGTGACACGTTACATTTGCATTGCTAACGAAGGAAGAAAAGTGTACAAGCAGTATTACTCATTCAACAATGTCTCAAAAGGGCAAATCGCTTTAGATTATGAGTCAATATGTAATCTGGGAGTCAATATCGGTGATAATGTGAATGTCTATCCAATCAGCAAAATATGCTATCATTGGCATACTGGTGATTCTATTGCTAAGCTATCTTTGCTTATAGCAATTTTTTCCATTGTGTTATGCATGTTATTTTAATATTAATTAACTAAAAAACTACGAATTATGAAAAAGAAGATTTTATTTTTCGCTGCCGCATTGCTCGGAGTATGTAATGCGTATGCAGTTGTTGATTGGGATGGAACATCCATAGCGTGGACAGAAGGTGAAGGAACAGCGGTTTCACCATATATTATTTCGTCCCCAAGCCATTTGGCATATTTAGCCTCTCAGGTCAATGCCGGTACAACGTATTCTGGTGCGTATTTCAAACAAACACAGGATTTTAACTTGCAGAATAAAACTCGTTCAGCCATAGGTACAGATACATATCCATTTGAAGGTGTTTATGATGGTGGAGAAAAGTATATCAGCGATATGTATTCGTCAACCACGTTGTTCGAATATATCAATAATGCGGAAATAAAGAATCTGACAATAAAAGGGAGTTCCACGTTAGGTGTGGGGGCTTCTTTGGTGGGAAATACAACGGGAGATTGTACACTTACCAATTGTCATAATCAATGCAATGTGAGTTCTGCAATGGTAAGTTGTGGAGGCTTGGTTCGTGAGGCAAAAGGAACACGAATCGCACTAATTTTGTGCAGCAATACCGGAAACTGCGGAACAACCAATTCCTCTAAAGTAGATACCAGCGCAGGGGGATTAATAGGCAAAACAAGTTGTGATAATACCTATATCAGCCAATGCTTCAATTCTGGCACAATCTCCAGCTACTATGTAAGCGGATATTCGTATTACAACTATACTTCGGGGGACTTTATCGGGAATAGCAGAAGTACTAAATCTGCTTTAATAGAAAAGTCATATAGTACGGGGACTTCTTATAATTTCTTTGTTGGATTGAACTACGGCAACGAGAACAATAACAATATAACTATAAAAGGTTGCTATTCAAAAGGCAATTACACGGTAGAAAAAAATTGTTACGATGCTTCTTTTACTTATTTTAAAACATTATGTTGTTATTTTGTAGGAAACGTCACGGTATCGGGTTCATGTAGTCAGGGTATGACTTCTGATTTGGAATGGAATGCCCAAACATGTTACGTGCCATATAATTCCATTATCCGAGGAAATAATATAGCAGTTGAGTTGATGAAAGACAAGTGGTTCTTGTCGCAGATTAACGTATTGGACGAGTATTTTACAATGGACTTGGAAGGTATCAACGATGGCTATCCGATTCTGAAATGGCAGGCTGGTACACGTTATACTATAACCGCTACATGTGATGCCAACCGAGGCACTGTGACAGGAGGCGGCGAATACCCCAATGGATATACTGCCACATTGACAGCAACGCCCAAACCGGGTTGCACTTTTGTAGGCTGGAGTGACGGAGAGACTGCTAACCCGCGTTATATAAACGTCGCAGGAGAAGCCACATATACAGCTCAATTCACAAAGAGCAGTTACACCATCTATATCAATCAGGATTGCACCAGTAACATCGAATGATTATGAAACGGTTTATTTGGGACAAGACACTGTTCCTCTGGACGGTTTGTACATTGCTTGCGTTGCCTGTGCAGGCGCACAAGATAACAGTACAGTCATCCGCAGGAGGAACACCCACAACTTACGAGATAGATGACGGTGCGACCCTTCATCTGGTTGCAACCGCTGATGCAGGTTCTCGTTTCGTACGTTGGCAAGACGGAGATAACACTAACCCGCGCGATGTGACAGTAATTTGCGATGCAAGCTACACGGCTGTCTTTGAGACGATAAGCGGAGGAGCACTGCCGCAGAAACATACGGCAACCATATACGGAGGCATATGCGGCAGTCCGTTTATTGGAGAATTTTCCACAGGCTCTTCATTGGACATTATTGCCGTCCCAAAGGAGGGCTACAAATTCAAACGTTGGACGGATGACGACACATCCAATCCGCGCACCTTGACTATTACATCCGACATTACCCTGTATGCGGAGTTTGAACCTTATGCCACAGATCAAAGTGGTACTTCTTTATTCACAGTTAATGTTCAAGCGGAGGGTTGCTCCAATTCCATAGAGGGTCGTTATCCGGCAGGAACACAACTTACATTGATAGCTCAGCCGAATGCGACGGATTGTGACATGTTCGCTCACTGGGAAGATGCGTCGGAACTGCTTACACGCTCTGTTACCGTGACGGAAGATGCTTCTTTCACGGCTTCGTTTGGCAAGGTGCAATATATTGTCCGTTTCCTGAACTATGATGATACTGAACTGCAAAACACGAATGTTGATTGCAGCACTATACCTACTTACGCAGGTGAAACTCCTATCAAGCCTGCCGATGCGCAGTACACCTACATCTTCGCAGGCTGGAGCGATGGCACACAAACCTATGGCACTGAAGATGAACTGCCTGCCGTGACAGGCGATGCGACATACACCGCCACATACACCACCACCGTCAATCAGTACACCGTCACCTTCCTGAACGAGGACGGCACTGTTCTTGACAGCCGCAAGTGGAACTACGGCGCGACACCGACCTGCGCCGAACCCACCAAGCCCGCTGATGCGCAGTACACCTACGTCTTCGCCGGTTGGGACAAGGAGGTTGTTGCCGTTACTGGCGATGCCACTTATACTGCCGTATTTGAATCGGTGGTACAATGCGGCACTATCGAAACCACCGACGGCGCAACCGTCTGGGAGGACGAACTGCCCTACACATGGGAAAGCGTAACCTTTAACGAAGCAGGGACGGAAACACTGACACTGCAAGCATCAGACGGTTGCGATTCAGTTGTTACCTTCACGCTCCGTGTGCGCTACCACAACATCGTGTTGCAGGAGAACGAGGACGCGCAGTACTACGACTTCTTCGCGGAGGACTACAACGGTTACACGGTCAATACCGCCACACTGAACCGCCAGTTCGCACAAAGCAAGTGGGCGACGTTGTGCCTGCCGTTCGATGTAAGGAAAGGACAGATGATGTCACTTGGCTTGTACGGCCGCGTCTTTGATTTCCGCTATGCGGAGGTGACGGCGAACAACACTCTCGTGGCTCATTTTGCCGTGGCGCAGTCCCTCGACGCTGGCAAGGGCTATATAGTCAATGCCAACGCCAAACTGGCACAGAAGACCTCTTTCGTCTTCCCGAACGTGACCATCAACACCGATGCCGACAACGGCGACATAGCCACTCTAACAGGCTACAACGACAATTCGGGTCGTGGCAGTATCTGCATGGTCGGCACGCTCCGCACAGGCACGTTGTACAACTACGCCGGTGGAAACACCTACCTCGGACTGAAGGACAACATGATTTACTACCCGAACACCGCGACCGGCACCGCCGTCCGTGCGTACAGAGGCTTCTTCCGCAGCGGTATAGGCGGCGTGATTGAGGAAGGCGATGACGATGATGAGCCTACAGCACCGCAGCGCGTCCGCATCGTGGTGGAAGGCGAAACGGTCAGCGAACTGGAGGTGATGAACGGGGAAGCGGACATGCAGGACATTCAGCCCGCCCGCAAGTTCATCAACAACGGCATTCTCTACATCGAGCGCAACGGCAAGACCTACACCGCCCAAGGCGCGGAATTGTAGTAAACGCTATTCAGACAACTGGACAAGGGCGTGCCGCTGTCGGCACGCCCTTGTTTTGTTGGAAGCGGAAATAAAGGAGGTATAGCATCCGCTCATCTAGGACATCTATAGCTTCTAGACTAGCGAAGCGCTCTAGGTCTTCTATATTCTCTAGGATAGCGCAGCGTTCTAGGACATCTGTTTCTCGGATAATGTCCTGCCGCTGTTGTTTTCGTTTATTGTGCCGACTGGGAGTCGGCGTTTGCTTCGTTCATTCCGTCGGAATTTGATTCCGACACCGGCTCTGCCGTTCTGCATCCGTTCGTTCCGCCCGCCCCTTTCGTCCGTTGTCCCGCGTGAGACGCGGTCTTTGTCAGAGGTCCTTCGTCTGTTAGCCCGACATTTGATGTCGGTTCCTTTCGCCTGCCTCGCTGCTCTTTCTTC
>JAGCWE010000002.1 GCA_017962005.1 Paludibacteraceae bacterium
CATGTCATTGACGTATACTCCTTCTTTTTCAATCTTATAGTCGGGCGCATTCTGAACGAACTGAGGATGTCCCAAGCGCATCGTACTTGTCCTGTTATGCTCCTTTATCTCTATCATCAAAGGCATATTGTCACGAACGCGTACACGCAAGTTCAATCGCTCGATATCCGTTGTCTTGTCCTGGGGGACTAGCGTTACCAGCATCGTCTTGCCATCGGCAGATGCTTTCTCGCTCACTTTTCCTGACTCTGACAACGCTTTCGCAAACAGCAAGGGATTGGTCTGAAGCAACTCCTCTCGCGTAGGATAAGAAAGGGTCAACTCTTTCGTTTCATCCTGATAAATATACATCGTCTCGCCGTCGTAAGCGGCTTCCATACCGAATGCCTGAAGAAGAAACTGCTCACCTTGCAAGGTGAACGACCCCGCGTAGGTCATCGGCTGCTGGTCCTTCGACGATATGGTTATGGTGAAATCCGATTGCAATATTTGCTGTTCCAAGGTAGTGAACAAGGATGATAATGCTGTCAGGATAATGAGAGAAAGTTTCATATAAACGGTTTCAAATATTTGACTTTTTTACTGTATCTCCGTGTCACAGCAGACGGAAGACAACGTAACTGAACATCGTGCCGAGAAACATAATGAACTTCATCAATCCTTGTGCCGAACGGTAGTCTGTGTCAATCTTGGCAGACCACAACAGGGCAATTTCGCAAGCCAACGGAACATATAATCCGAAGACGATATACCGCGTTGCGGGACTATGCCATGTGGTAGGGAAAGGCATCCGATGTCCCCAGTGAAGCCAAGCAATCAGTGCCGCTATGATGGCTATCAGCGTTGTTGCAAAAACCTTGCTCCATATATTCCCCCACACAATCGGCATCGTGTGGCACTCCAGTTCGCGGTCGCCGTTCTGGTCCTGCAAGTCCTTGACGACCTCCCGAACCCACGAACACAAGAATGCGAAAAGCGCAAACCCTCCGAGCCAGACGAACAGGTGGCGCCCAACAGGCATATAGCGCATCATTTCCTCACCGTATAATCTTGTCAGCCATGCCGTTTGTGCAATAGCGACAAGCAAAGGGAGCAGCGAGGAAAGAAATGCCACAATCACGTTCCCCACAATCAGCATCCGCTTGTAACTTGCAGAATAGAACCACAGCAGACCAGGAGTAATCGCAAAAATGATGCCGAGACGAGGACTTCTAAGCACCCAAGCCGCCGACATTCCCGCTACAACACCTGCTGCCGTCAGACAATAGAAAAGGCGCATCGCCGTGTTCTTGCTTACCGTCCGAGTCACTACCAACCGGTCGGGACGGTTGATGCGGTCAATCTTAATATCAAAATAGTCGTTTACAACGTACCCACCGGCGGCTATCAATACAGCTGCAAGCGTCAGTAACAACCATAACCAATCGGGCATCAAATCAGAAAACGAGTGCATTGCCATCAACGAACGGGCAACCCAATAGGTCATCGCCCACATCAGAATGACTATGAAAACGAGGTTCTCACCGCGAACAAGCCGCCAATAGTCCCGCACTGTTTCTTTCATACGTTGCTATCGAGATATGAAAACGTTATTTTTTCTTCTTTTTGCTCTCCGTAATGCGCAGGATTACACCCCTCCATGCCGGCAGTGACAAGTGAATAACTTCCGATGAACAGAAGCTCAACTTCTTGTATTTCGTACCTGTCAGCAAGTCCTCTGCGGTGGCATCGCGCCACTCCGGCTGCTCCAGATAACGGAAAGCGTCCTTCGGAATGTTCACATCTATGTCCACCTCTCGATCGTCAAAATTAAGAACAAACAGCAGCACCTCCTCATCCTGTTTGCGCAGGTAAGCAAACTGCTCATGCTTGTTGAAACGATCGCCTTGAGCATATTCCAAATCGTACATTCTGCCATCACTGACCGCCTTGTTGTCGCGCGCAATGGTCAGAAGATGCTGATAGAACAAACGGAGGTCTTTCTGGTCTTCCGTCAGGTTCTTGCCGTCGAACTTTCCGTGATTAGCCCACGCCTGCAACGACCGTATGCCCCAATAGTCGAAAATGGTTGTACGACCATCCATGCCTGAGAAACCTTCCACGTCCATACCTGTCTCACCCAATTCTTGTCCCGCATAGACGAGAACAGGATTAGTCCCCAACGTTGCGGCAACAATCATTGCCGGTTCGGCGCAGTGACCGCTACCACAGAAGAAGCCTGATGCAATACGCTGCTCATCGTGGTTCTCGAGAAAATAAACCATCTTGTCGCGGATATCCTCCACAGCTTGCCATTGCTGCGTGATGCCCTCCACAGGCAAGTTCTTGCTCGTTACGCCGCGAAGGTATTCGTACATACCCACCTTGTCGTACAAGTAATCAAAGCCAGCTTCCAGATACTGACGATACAGAGATGGCTGATAGCACTCAGCAATGAACTGAATGTTGGGGAAGAACGTGCGAATTGAAGCAATCGCCCACTTGAAAAACTCAGCAGGAACCATCTCTGCCATATCCACGCGGAAAGCATCTACGCCCTTGCGTCCCCAGTAGTGCAGGATGTCCTGCATCTTGTACCATGTGTTGGGAATAGGGACGAACTGCTTTTCGCCGCCGCCCATATAGTGCACGCCGTAGTTGAGTTTTACAGTCTCGTACCAGTCGCTTTCGCCAGGGTGGGGACTGAAGCAGTCATTACCCGTTGCGCGCGCGGGTGACTCCTTATAATCCGTAGCAAACTGCGGCGCAAAGTCCTGTCCGGTCAGGTAGTAGAAATTGTTGAGCGGAGAGAACGCCCAGTCGGGATTGTCTGTCTCGCCCAGGTCTTTCACGCCTTTCGGCTTGCACACGGACTTGTATTCGCGGGCAACGTGGTTGGGAATAAAGTCCATCACCACTTTCAGTCCCGCTTTGTGAGTCCGTCGTATCAGGCTTTCGAACTCCGCCATACGCTTGCTCTCGTCCGAAGCGAGGTCGGGATCTACGTCGTAGTAATCAGTGATGGCATATGGGCTGCCCGCCTTGCCTTTGGTAATCGTGGGATTGTTGCGCTCGGCGGTAGCATGACGGATAACACCTGTGTACCATACGTGCGTCGCACCCAAATCACGGATTGCCTGCAACGCCTTCGGCGTAATCTCCTGAAACTTCCCGCACCCGTTCTCCTCGCGGCTTCCGTTGCGGCGGCGGGTCTCGTTGTAATTAGTGAATGTGCGTGGGAATAACTGATATATAATCGGTTTCATCAGAAGATGTTTAACGGTTTACAATGGCTTGCGTATCAGTGGCTATCATGAGTTCCTCGTCAGTGGGAATGACGCATACCGTCACTTTGCTGTCCGGTGTGGAGATGACCACCTCCTCACCGCGAGTCTTCAGACTCTTCTGCTCGTCTATCATCGCACCGAGGTATCCGAATCCTTTGGCGATTTCTGTCCGGATATAGGTGTCGTTCTCGCCGATGCCGCCAGTGAAGACAAGTATGTCCAGTCCGTCCATTGCTGCCACGTAGGCGCCAATGTACTTCTTCACACGGTAAATGAACATCCTGCGAGCCAAGTCGGCACGCTTGTTGCCCTGCTTGATGGCGTCATCAATGTCCCGGGCGTCGCTACTCACACCGCTTACACCCAGCAGACCCGATTTCTTGTTCACCAAATTGGAGAAAGCCGTTGTGTCCAAATGTTCCTTTTCCATTATGTATGTGGCGGCACCGAGATCCAAATCGCCCGCGCGGGTACCCATCATCAGACCTTCAATGGGAGTCAGACCCATACTTGTGTCCACCGACTTGCCATCCATCACTGCAGCACAACTGCCGCCGTTGCCGATGTGAGCCGTCACAATCTTTTTGCCCTTCGACTCCACACCTAAAAACTCGCATACACGCTGGCTGACATAACGGTGACTTGTCCCGTGGAAGCCGTAACGGCGGATACCGTACTTCTCATACAACTCGTAGGGAAGGGCGTACATATACGCATAATCCGGCATCGTCTGATGGAAAGCGGTGTCAAACACGCCTACCTGCGGAACGCCCGGCAGCGTCTGCTCAATGGCATCAATACCTTTCAGATTGGCAGGATTGTGCAGCGGAGCAAGATCGGAACACTTGACAACCATCGCCTTCACCTCATCCGTAATCAGCACTGACGAGGCAAACTGCTCACCACCATGTACCACGCGATGACCTACTGCATTGATTTCTTTCAAATCCTGTATGCAACCAATCTTCGGGTCAATCAGTGTATTCAGAATCAGGCGAATGCCCACTGTATGCTCCGGCATTTCCTTCTCAATCTTCACTTTCTCGCCATTCGGCAACTTGACTTGCAGAAAAGAATCTTTCAAACCGATTTTCTCCACACCGCCCTGTGCCATTACCGAACGGTCGTCCATATTGAACAATTTGTATTTGATAGAGGATGAACCGCAGTTCAAAACAAGTATCTTCATAATATTATTTATTGTATTCGTTTCATTAGTAAAGATTCCTAATCCTTCACCGCACATCACTCTCCCATAGCCTGGTTGGCAGTGATAATCACCATCTGCACAATGTCTTGCACCTTGCAGCCCCGGCTCAAATCATTTACCGGTTTGGCGATGCCCTGCAAGATAGGACCAACCGCATCCGCTCCCGCAAAACGCTCTACCAGTTTATAACCGATATTACCTGCCTGCAAATCAGGGAATACCAATACATTGGCCTTGCCAGCAACAGGACTTCCCGGTGCCTTGCTTGCACCCACTTTCTCAATCAGCGCCGCATCAGCCTGCAACTCACCGTCCAGTTGCAAATCAGGTGCCATCTCCTTAGCAAGACGGGTCGCCTCCGTCACCTTGTCTATCAGTTCGTGTTTCGCACTGCCCTTCGTTGAGAACGAGAGCATGGCAACACGAGGCTCTATGCCCGCTATTGTGCGAGCTGTCTCGGCCGTTGAAATGGCTATCTGTGCCAATTCCTGCGCTGACGGGCAAGGATTGACCGCACAATCGGCAAAGATAAGGAAACCGCCCTCACCCAACTGCTTAGCCGGTGTGAACATAAGGAAAGCTCCGCTTACAATGCTCACACCCGGTTTGGTCTTCAGAATCTGGAAGGCTGGCCGGATAGTGTCCGCCGTTGTGCCGCGAGCACCCGCCAACTCACCGTCAGCATCCCCGTTCTTAATCATCAGGCAACCCAAATACAGCGGATCCTGAGCCTTCTTGGCAGCCTCTTCCTCCGTCATGCCCTTGCTCTTACGGAGTTCATAGAGCAGTTGAGCATATTCCTTCATCTTGGCATCCGTGGCAGGGTCGAAGATAGTCGCATTCTTGATATACTCGTAGCCGTTCTCTTTCGCCATACCTTCAATACGTGCGCGGCTACCTATAAGAATCAAACGAGCCACCTTGTCTTTGAGCAGGATATTGGCAGCCTCCAGTGTGCGGGGTTCGTCGCCCTCCGGCAATACAATGCGCTGCGGATTCTCCATCGCACGCGCCTTCATTCTCTCTAAAATACTCATAATTCCGTAATTATTTGTAAATTCAACTTTATCAAAGTGCGACAAAATTACATAGATTATGATAGGCATACAAACCAAATGATTTTTTTTTCGATTTTTATGATATTTTTTTTGTCAATACAGGTAAATGCAGTACTTTTGCGGCCGATATTTGTTGAAATAACGAAATAATACGTGCGTATGGCTCTACATAAACCCTGTTTGCTGATTGGCTCTCTTTTGCTCGCAACCACTCTCGTGTTTGCGCAGAAACCCGTTCAGAACGACCCTCCTACAGAAGAAGACGATGTGCTTCTGGTAGATGATACGGAGGACAATGATGTCACCCAACCGGCAACAGATGACTCGGAAACACTGACTACCGATACCAACGACCAACCAGTTGATAGTACAGAAGAAACGACAGATGATGCCAACGGAGAGGATGCTCCTTTCTCCGATGAGGAAGATATCGACCAAGCTGATGAAGATATGGCCGAATTGGAAGATTTCCTTGCTTCATACGATGGCGACACAACGGCACTGGAAGATGAATATGATACAATCGTCGTCAAAGGTGTACACCCTCTCAGGGAGACTTCGCCTGTTGCAACCGAAACATCTCTTTGGTCCATCTATCTCGCAGCCGGTATGAACCTCTTCGACGGTGACTATTCCGGTGAGAAAAAACACGCTTTCTATGCGCCGACAGTGTCATTAGGTGCTGCCTATCATTTCACCAATACGTGGGCGTTAGGACTTGAATATAAATTCCATAATTATAAAGTCTTCGGTAAACCGGGTCATGCACACACCCTGCTTGCAGGACGTACACACCAGGGCGGTGGATATATAACCTTCGACGTATTTAACTGTTTCCGTCCGCAGAACAAGCACAAACTATTCGCCCTTGACCTCATTTTGGGTGCATCGGCTTTCTGGTTTAAGAACCAAGTCTATTACCCCAACCGCTATAAACAAGTGGGGCAATTAGCGCAAGACTTTGTCTTCTTGCATAATACACTTAATGATGTGCCTTTGGCAAGTGAGAAATTCAAATGCTATGCAATGTTCATAGGCGGTGCAAGTTTTGAGTTCAACCTCAACCGAAGCCTGCAAATAGGTCTACGTGCGCTGTACAACTATACCACCACCGACCTTGTTGACGGTCGTCCTCGTGGAAACAACAACGACGGTATATTTGACATGGAAGCTTTAATCCGCTATAAGATTGATGCCGTTGACAAGTCGCATACACGTAACTTCCGCAGCAAAGAGGCTCTGGAGTCTATGAACGAGGAGGAACCGCGCATTGCAGCCAAAGACACCCTTTATATCTACCATAAGGATACCGTTTACATCATAAGCGATGGCGGATACGGGAAGATGACAAACAGCATGCCGGGTATCAATACCGGAGCGGAAGCCAAGCACGCATACTATGTTGTTTATTTCAATAATGACTCACGTGCGCTTGACAACGCCTCCAAGCGGATTATCAGCGAGGCTTCACAGCGTATGCTACAAGACTACGACCTCTACGCACTCATCGTCGGCTCCTGCGATAATACAGGTACATTCCAGTATAACAACTGGCTCGCAGTCAGCCGTTCGTACAACGTAGCACGTGAAATGTCCCTCACCAATAACGTTGAAATGGGACGTATGCACACCGTCGGTAAAGGTATCATCACCGAAAACAACAAAAAGAAAGGATCGTACCGTCCCAACCGCCGTGTGGAAATACACCTTCTCAACAGGGAGGAGTTTGAACAAGCCAAGCAGTTGTACAAAGACCTTGAGAAGAACAAGGACATCAACCGTGGTGACGCTCTGAAAAACAAAACTCCCAAGACATCCAAAAATAATGTGTCAATTACCGTGCCGGACGACTTGAATCTCTCGGACGGAGCGCATATCACAGTGCAGAAAGCTACTTCGCTCCAGAATCTGGCGCAGACACATTACAATAATCCGAACTGCTGGATATACCTCTATCTTGCGAATGGTGAGTATATCTCCTCTCCAAGTTACGTGGCGAAAGGTACAACCATCATGTTGCCCCAACTTACCGAACAACAACTGAAGATTACATCCACAGGAGCCGACAAACTCCGTCAACAGTACGTTCGCAAGAATTAGGAAACAAAAGTCCGTGATGCAGACTATAAACGCATCGGGGTCTCTTAGCTCAGTTGGTTAGTAGCACCTGACTCATAATCAGGGGGTCGTAGGTTCAAGCCCTACAGAGACCACAAATCAATCAGATTGAAAGAACAAGGAGTTCTCCTAATGTGGACTCCTTGTTTGTTTTCATACCAAACGAGCAGCCAAACTGCTCTATCAGGTGGATACGATACGACTCCTGTCAAGAGAATGCGACAGCTTTGTCGGGGGAAGGCGAATTCCTACATACGTTCCGGGAGCTCGATGCCCAGCAGAGAGGTAGCGCTGTGTATCACTTTCGCTACCGTTGCGCTCAGTTGCAGACGGAACGCGCGTACAGATTCGTCCTTCTCGTTCAGAATGGAGTAATCGTGGTAGAAAGAGTTGAACTCGGAAGCAAGTGCGTAGGCGTAGTTGGCAATCACCGCCGGTGAGAAGTCGTCACCCGCCTGTTTCACAACTGACGGATAATCGGCAAGACGCTGAATGAGTGCCATCTCCTTGTCGTTGAGAGCGGGTAGGGAAGCCGTACAGCCGCAACCGGGACAAGCGCATTCCCCATCGCAATCGCAACAAGTCTGTTCCGCCTTGCGCAGGACGCTGCGGATACGGGCGTAAGTGTATTGAATGAACGGTCCGGTGTTGCCGTTGAAGTCGATGCTCTCTTCGGGGTTGAAGAGCATGTTCTTGCGCGGATCGACCTTGAGTATGAAGTACTTGAGTGCGCCCATACCGACGATGCGGGCAATCTCCTTTGCCTCCTCGTCGGATATATCTGTCAGAGTGTTCACTTTGTCGGCTGACATCTGCCGCGCCGTCTCAACCATCGCATCCATCAGGTCGTCGGCATCAACCACCGTACCCTCGCGGGATTTCATCTTGCCGTTGGGCAGTTCGACCATACCGTAGGAGAAGTGTACCAGTTCCTTTCCGAAGGGGAAGCCTAACTTGTCCAGCAACAGTGACAGCACCTTGAAATGGTACTCTTGCTCGTTGCCGACCACATAGACCATCCGGTTGATGGGGTAGTCCTGAAAGCGCAGTTTGGCAGTACCGATGTCCTGCGTCATATAGACGGATGTGCCATCCTTGCGTAACAGCAGTTTCTCATCCAGTCCGTCCTTCGTCAGGTCCGCCCATACGGAACCATCTTCGCGGCGGTAGAACAAACCCTCCTGAAGTCCGCGCTCCACCTCCTGCTTGCCTATCAGATAGGTGTTGCTCTCGTAATAAATCTTGTCGAATGACACGCCCATCCTGCGGTAAGTCTCGTCGAAACCGGCATAGACCCAACTGTTCATCTTCGCCCAAAGGTCGCGCACCTCCTTGTCGCCCTGCTCCCAACGGAGCAGCATCGCCTGCGCCTCCTTAATAAGAGGAGCCTCTTTCTTGGCGGTCTCCTCGTCCATACCTTGGGCTTTCAGTTCATCAATCTGCTTCTTGTACTCGCGGTCGAAGCGCACATAGTAATCGCCGATGAGATGGTCGCCTTTCTTACCCGTGCTTTCGGGTGTTTCTCCATTGCCGAATCGCAGCCATGCGAGCATCGATTTGCAGATATGTATACCCCTGTCGTTGACGATATTGGTCTTGACCACCCGCCATCCGTTGGCCTCCTGTATGCGGGCGATGGACGCTCCGAGCAGGTTGTTGCGCACGTGTCCGAGGTGGAGGGGTTTGTTGGTGTTGGGCGATGAATACTCCACCATCATCAGCTGATGACGGTCGGGCTGACAACCGTAGTTGTCATCGGCGGCTATGTCGCGCAATGCCTGCAGCCAATAGGAACCGGCAATGACAAGGTTGAGAAAGCCCTGCACGGCATTGTACCTCTCAACGAGTTGAGGGCAACGGGCTTGCAGGTATTCGCCTATTTCCGCCGCCACCTGCGCGGGCGCCTTGCGGGCGGCTTTCACAAAGGGGAAGACGACGAGTGTCAGATGCCCCTCAAACTCGGGGCGGGTCTTCTGGAACTGCACTTGCTGGTTATTCGCCTCCACGCCGTACAGTTCTTTCACGGCCTGAAGCACGACGGGGGTAAGTTGTTGTTCGAGTGTCATATTAGATTAGACAGATTTTATAGTTCTTGGCATTTCTCTTTCAGAAAATCCCTGTCCTCCTTGTCAAGGTGCGGGGAGAGGGTGTCGAAGACGCAACGGTGGTAGGCGTTGAGCCACGCTTTTTCGTCCGCTGTGAGCATCGTAAGATTCAATAGGCGCGTGTCGTAGAAGCATAGTGTGAGCGTCTCGAACTCGTAGTACTCCTCGCCAGTTGTGCGGTCGGACAGGGGATGATATACGGGCGATATGATGTTCTGCGAGCCTGCTTTGACGGTCAGGATGAGGTTCTCCGTGCGGATGCCGTACTCTCCCGTGCGGTAGATGCCTGGCTCATCGGAGAAGATGTTGCCGAGTCGAATGGGGTTGGTGTTGTTGTCGGTGCGGATATTGGCAGGTCCCTCGTGGCAGCCCATGAAGTGCCCCACGCCGTGTCCTGTTCCGTGTCCGTATGTGATTCCTTCCTGCCACATATACTGGTGGGCCAGCACATCCAGTTGGTTGCCGCGTGTGCCTTTTGGGAAGCGCGCGCGTGCAAGGGCGATGTGTCCTTTCATGACGAGTGTATAGTCGTGGCGCAGTACGTCGGATATCTGTTTCTCATCGCCAATCCAGATGGTGCGGGTGATGTCGGTGGTGCCGTCAAGGTATTGTCCGCCGGAGTCGAGCAGCAGCACACCGCTTCCTTTGATAGTGGCGCACTTGCCTTCCTCGGCGTGATAATGGACGATGGCGCCGTTGGCGTTCCAGCCCGCAATAGTGCAGAAACTGTCGTCCGTGAAATGTCTGCCCTGCGCGCGGTAATCGTGCAGGCGGGCGGCAAGGGTGAGCTCGGTCTCCTCGCTGTCGCGCTCCTCCTGCCAGCGGTCGAGCCAGCGGAAGAAACGTGTCAGCGCCACGCCGTCCTCAATCATGGCAAGTCGCTCGCCCTGTATCTCCGTTTCGTTCTTCACGCTCATCATCCTCTGCACGGGGCAGGGCGTGATCAGACGGACAGTGCTTCCCGTAACGGCTTCGTACAGAGCCTCGTTGACGCGGTTGCCGTCCATCAGGACCGTATCGGCGGAAAGATGGCGGAGGTAATCGTAGATGGCTTCGTAGGGGAGGAGGGAAACGCCTTTCCGTTGCAGCGTGGCGGCATCCTGTCCACTCACCTTGCGGGCATCCGCGAAGAGCGTGCAGCGGTCGTTCTCCACAATCACGTAACCGATGACGCAGGGAGTATAGTCCACATCCGTGCCGCGTATATTGAGCAGCCATCCCACTTCATCGAGTGCGGCAATGAGCAGTGCCTGCGCGTTCTCGTCCTTGAGCACTTGGCGGACACGCATGAGTTTATCTTCCACCGATTCGCCGACGTAGATGTCGTCGTAGATGTAGAGCGGGTTCATCGGTATGTCGGGGCGGTTGTCTGTCCAGATAGGGCGGATAAGGTCGCAAGTGGTCAGCGGTAGAGAACCGATAGACTCTTTGAGTTGCTGAAAAGCGTTGACGGTGTACATCTCGGCATTGACCGCAACCGTGCCCTGTACGTTCTTTTGGAGCCATTGGGCGATGGTCGGGCAGTCGATGTCGCTCTCGCGCATGAGGCGGACGGTGGTGCCTTGCAGTTCCTTTTCGGCTTGCAGGTAGTAGCGGCTGTCGGTCCAGAGCAAGGCTTCGGTCAGTGTGATGACCGCAGTGCCGGTCTCGCCTTGGAAACCGCTGATCCACTGCATCTCAGCCCAGTGGGAAGCCATATATTCGCTGTTATGCGGGTCGGTGCCGGGGACTATACAGGCACTGATGCCAGCCTGTTGCATCCGCTCACGCAGAGCGGTCAGTCGTTGAGGAATGGTTGTCATAGCGTATTGTTGTGCATATCAAGGATTATCAATATTCGTCCGCTGCGGTTCACTTTACCGCCTTGAAGGACATGTCAAGGGCTTTGAAGGAGTGGGTGAGGGCACCGACAGAGATGAAGTCCACACCCGCTAAAGCATAGTCGCGGATGGTGTCAATGGTGATGCCGCCTGACGATTCCGTTTCGACTTTTTTGCCGGTCTGCTGCTCGTATTCGCGCACGATGCGTACCGCCTCGCGGGTGGCTTCGGGCGTGTAGTTGTCCAGCATCACGCGGTCGGGTATGCCGGTGGCAAGCGCCTCGCGCAGCTCGTCGAAGTTGCGTGTCTCGATTTCGATTTTCAGATTGAGGTTCTTCTCCCTACAATAGCGTTGTGCACCAGTCAGTGCCGCCGTGATGCCGCCCGCGAAGTCCACATGGTTGTCCTTGAGCAGAATCATATCAAAGAGTCCGATGCGGTGGTTCCTGCCGCCGCCGATGCGTACAGCCTCCTTCTCCAGATAACGCAGTCCCGGAGTTGTTTTGCGGGTGTCGAGCACATAGCAGCCCGTGTCGGCGATGAGCGACTGGTAGCAGTAAGTGGTGGTGGCGATGCCGGACATAAGCTGCATGATATTGAGCATGGTGCGCTCAATCTGCAGCAGACTCAGTTCGCTGCCGTACACGCGGAAGGCGATGTCGCCTTTTGTGATCGCATCGCCGTCGTGCAGAATCTGCTCAAACCGCAGGTCAGGGTCGAAGTAACGGACGACTTCTTTCGCCACCTCCACGCCGGCAAGTATGCCTTCGGCCTTGATGAGAACTTGCTGGCAGCCTTGCAGGTCTTTCGGGATGCAGCACAGGGATGTATGGTCGCCCTCGCGAATGTCTTCGCTGAACCAGAGTTTAATTAACGGGCGGAGTTCTTCTGATGTCATATTATAGAAGTTTTAGAATTCGCTGGTGAAGTGGAACCGGATATGGGGGTAGTCGTTCTGCGCAAGACCGAGAATATAGGCGGAGTCGGCAAGGAAGACATCGCGTCCCGCCTTGTCAAACGCCATATACTGCGCCTTGCGTTTCTTGAACTCGGCGAGCTGGGCGGCATCGTCGCTCTCAATCCAGCAGGCTTTGTAGAGCGAGATGGGCTCCCAGCGGCACAGGGCGTTGTACTCGTGCTCAAGGCGGTACTGGATGACCTCGAACTGGAGCTGTCCCACCGTGCCAATGATTTTGCGTCCGTTCTGCTGGCTTGTGAACAACTGTGCCACGCCATCGTCCATCAACTGACGTATGCCCTTCTCGAGCTGCTTCTGCTTCATCGGGTCGGCGTTCTCGATGTACTTGAACATCTCCGGCGAGAAAGAGGGCAAGCCCTTGAAATGCAGCATCTCACCCGATGTGAGCGTGTCGCCTATCTTGAAGTTGCCGGTGTCGGGCAGTCCCACTATGTCGCCCGCAAACGCCTCATCGACCGTCTCCTTTCGCTGCGCCATAAAGCAGGTGGGAGATGAGAAGCGCATCGTGGCGGGTTTGCCGCCGGGCGGGGGCATAAGGGTGTACCACTCGTTGCGGTGGAACACGCCACTGCATATCTTGAAGAAAGCGATGCAGGAGCGGTGGTTGGGGTCCATATTGGCGTGAATCTTGAAGCAGAAACCCGTGAATGCCTCCTCCATCGGCTCCACCTCCCGTTCCTCGGCCTGTACGGGACGGGGTGACGGGGCGTTGAGCACGAAGAAGTCGAGCAGTTCCTGTACGCCGATGGTCTTGTAGGCACTGCCGAAGAAGACGGGTGCGAGGTCGCCGGAAAGGTACTCGTCCCGGTCAAAGGCGGGATAGACCTCGTTGAGCAGTTCGCGCTCCGATTCGGCTATGCGTGTGTTCCACGGTTCGCTTCCGCGCTTCCATACCTCACTGAACTTCAGCCCCTGACCGTCCGCCCACGACATGGGTGTAACGCGGATGCCCAGTTCCTTCTCCACATCGTCCATCAGGTCGAACGGGTCGCGTCCCTCGCGGTCCATCTTGTTCATGAAGACCATCACGGGCGTCTTGCGGATCCGGCACACTTCCATCAGGCGGCGTGTCTGTGTCTCCACACCTTTTGCGCTGTCGATGACGATGATGACACTATCCACAGCAGTCAGGGTGCGAAAGGTGTCCTCCGCGAAGTCCTGGTGGCCGGGGGTGTCGAGGATGTTGATGTGATAGTCCTGATAGTCGAAGCCCATGACGCTGGTCGCCACGCTGATGCCGCGCTGCTTCTCTATCTCCATCCAGTCGCTGGTGGCAGTACGCTTGATCTTGTTCGACTTGACGGCACCCGCCACGTGGATAGCACCGCCGTAGAGCAGCAGTTTCTCCGTGAGGGTCGTTTTACCGGCATCGGGGTGCGACACAATCGCGAATGTCCGTCTGCGTAGTATCTCTTCTTGAAAGGTCATATTGTGATTCTTGTTATATCCTTGATTTTTATGACTGATTCGTCTGCCATAGTACTTGTCATGGGGTGATACATCCCTTTAATGTGTTTCAGTCTGTTCCTTTGTGGTGTTAACCTTGCTATTCTGATGTATTATTTTGAATTACAATCCAAACGCCCTCTTTTCTGCCTCCCTGTCGGGCTAATAATCCCTGCTTCTGAAGTTTGTTAAGATGATACTTTATTCCGTCGGATGTTATGCCTGAATATGCCGCTATCTCATCTCTTGTGGCAGTCGGATTGGCTGCAAGATAATCCAAGATAGTCTTTTGGGTAGTCTTTTGGGTAGTCTTGAAGTGGAATGTCGTCCAGATGCCGGTCTCTGTCACTTTCCATTCCGGACACGGGCATCCATACTCCTTACATTCATTCATAATACGTTCTATACCCCGTCCCCACGCCTCTATATCACCGGCGCGGAAGAAGGCGTTGGCAATATCCGGATTGGCAGGCTCGCTATTGTGCTTCCCTTTCAATGTTTCCGTTGTCCAACCAATGGGCAGAACGGCGGTGTTATAAATCATCAGTTTGTCTTCATACACACTGATTTGTATCGGGTTGCCGCTTCCGTAGAACTTATGGATTACGGCGTTCATTACGGCTTCGCGCAGTGCGGAACGCGGTACGGGGAGTTCGTCAATGCGCTGGATATCCTCGTAGCGGATAATGGACTTCATATATTTTGTTGTCAATAAGTCCAATACCTGTTTTACCTGCACGAACAGACTGCCATGTATCTCATCCTGGTACAGCAAATCCGTATTTGTGTTGAAATAGTCGATTTTAACCCACGCACCCGTAACAAATGTTTCCGGGTCAGGGTGGAATAACAGGGCGGCTGCCCGTTTGAGATAAGAACCTTCATACAGATGCAGTTTCTGCAGCAGATGTTCCCTTGTCCCCGCAAAATCAGCCTCTGTCATACGTTGGCTTCGCAACGCATTGGTGCGGAAGATTTGTATGGATTGTTCGTCCAAATCATCGCTTGTAAGATATGGTTGCGGCACACTGTCCCATGTCTTGCCGCGTTTTTGCAGCAGGAATTGGTTCAACGCGTTGTTTTTGAGTTCCTGAGATGTGCTTCCGCTACGCACATAGTAAGCACCTTTGTAGTTTATAGGATATGGATGCGGCTCGGTTACTATTTGCAGATAATTCTTCCCATCCTTCTGTAATACATTAACCGCAGCAACTATGCCCATTGTCATCGTTATTTTGTTCGGCAGTGTCTCTAAAAGAGTATCGGCATTGTTGATGCCACAGACGTTCCCTTTGTCGTCAATACCGACATAGAGCGTGCCGCCTTGCGCGTTGGCGAAAGCGCAAATCTCTTTCAGAAATTCGTCTTTCCACTGGGATTTATATTCGATGTTCTGGTTTTCCATACCGTATGGTATTGGAGTGCAAAAGTACACTTATTTCGGCATACAGCCAAAAGAAATATGCTTTTTGTGCTAATGAGGCGGTTTCAGGTATGCCAAACGCCGGAAACGGACAAGAAGAGAACGGCAGAGCCGAGTTGGATGGTATCCGACCTAATGGACACTGAAAAACTGGCAACGCAGAAAATGAACCGGCAGACAGACGGGGTAAGGGAAGAAAAAAACACCTTTCGGCTTAATTAGTCGGCTCTATATGAGCTGATATCCAAATTCTATTTGGACGTAATGGAAGAAAGGGAATAGTGTCTTATACTGCTACGCTCTTTTGATTATTTTCTGTAGGGTTCCCCATTCCCTTACTTTGTAACTTGTATTATATACCCCCTCCATAATATAGCAAAAAAATGGGCAAAATCTATCACCTAAAAAGCAACTTTTTTTCAAAAAAATGCATTTTCTTTATAAGTGACACAGGTACAGGAGCAAAAAAATACGACTGATATCGCCGCGTGCGGCGATGAGGGTGTGTAAAGCAATTTTGACACACCCTCGTAATGCACAACGTTTTTTGAGCTGCAAAAAGCATTTGCCGGAAACTACCAAGAAGAAAGCGGCAGAGCCGGTGTCGGCATCAGATACCGACTTAATTGACGAAAAACGCCGACTGTCAGTCGGCACAATACCCAAAACAACAGCGGCAAGACAATTAGGTAACAACTGTTTTGTTTTATGTTCACCCGTGAAACAATGAGCGGGAAATGCACGATGCATTCGTTATATAGGGATTACGGTATAAGGATATTTCGACAGGTTGGTTGCCATAGTTGACATAAGGCGGCCCTGCGAGCCATGTCCTAATAGTCCTCTCGTTATCCCGCAACCATAAAAGCTCACTGGGCTTTCATGTGGACGGAATAGACAAAGAAAGATGCTCGGCTACCAGCAGAGACAACAGACGAAAGAAGGCAATCCGATGCAGGGTTGCCTGCTTTTCGTTTGCCTTGTTCAGGTATTTTTATATCAAATAGCACTTTTATGAATTGTGGTAGGAGTTTTGTATATATTTATTACAGCATCGGATATAAAAGAATGAGCGATGCCTAATATATTTTGAACAAATGGATGGATTTTTTCATATTGTTTATGTTTCCATTTGTCTCGTATGGCATAACCACGATTATGTTCTAAAAAATCTACAAATTGAACAAGAAAAAAATCGTTTAGGAATTCAATTTTATATCTTGCTCCTTTTCGTAGTTGTTTAGAATCTGCTATGATTTCATTTAATACTTCCACAATTGCATCAATATTTTCAACAGGGATATAAGTTCTGTCACCCTCCTTACAGAGGAGTTGGTTGATCCGATATTTTCTTGAATGTATATTCTTTAGAATGATTTCGCAACTATATAATGAGGTTGTTTGCTGAATTTTGAATTTGTTGTCAGGCATAAAATCGCTTTCGTATCCATATCTATATCCGCCAATGAATTGTTTGAGATTACGAAATCCATTCTCTTTATTGATTGTCTTTATTGTGTTAACGATTCTTTGACGTACTGTTTCACCTGTAAGATTAATAGGTTCGCCTATCTCTTGTAAGGTTTTATTCTTACAACCCAAACCGTAAAAATTTTGAATCATATATCGTGTTCTTTCGCTTATATGATTCAGTGCTTCATTTGTCTCAACTTGCAATGACTCTATAAAAGCCAATTTGTAGTCAGGATAGTATTCACAATCCTTATTTTCAATATCTAACTCACTTAAAACATCAATCTGTTTGAAAGCCAATAAGTCGTATTGAACGGACGAACTCTTAATGGCAGATGAAATCTTGAACGCGGCATAAGTAGTGAAACTCATTTCTGATGCAGGGTTGTAATTCATTATCGCGTCAGTTAATCCTATAACGCCATCCTCAAATAAATCGTCTAATAGCATCGTGTTTTCGGTACAATAGTAACGTGCTATCACATATACGAAAGGAAGATACGCCTCTATTAAATGGTTTCGTTTTTGAATATCTTCTTTTTGAGCCGCCTTAATTAGTTGCGATGAACTTCGATTAAGTCGCGGACTCCTGATTATTTTGAAGAAAAATCGTTCTGAATATGAGCATTTGTCTGCATCATAGGGAATTGGTGGATGTTTATGCGAACTATCGGTTTGCTTTCTCCATAAATTTATAGGTAATAATTCATCTTCCTGTTCATGCATATATCAATAACTCGTTAACAGTAAAAAATATTGCAACTCCAAAACCATACTGTATATGAATACAACATACGCAAGCTGTATGAATAAATACACAAGCAAACAACTATTGGGACCTTACGCCATAACTAAGTGACGACGCTGAAGCGCCGTTAAGACGCTTTCAGATGCAACCGGGTTTAGTCCACGGAAAGTAGTGCGCGCCTTTAAATCAGCAAGCGGCATGACAAGCAGCAATTTAGCGATACATTCATCTGCGAATGAGTTGCTTACCACATTCACGCCTGTGAAATCAAGAACGACACGCTCGTCCTGTTCCAGCAACGGCATCAATTGTTCACGGACACGTTTCCCTAAAGGACGTGTGCCGAGATTCTCTCCATATTCCCTAAAACAGAATGTTACCATAATTGCTCTAATTCATTGTCGTTTAAGAATGCTTCTTTATATTGCTCTGCTACGTTTGTGCGGTTTGCAACCACTTCGGCAGGGTTAATTTCCTTATCTGTTTGTAACTGCATATACACAATGGTCCCTTGCCAAGGTTCAGTCTCTATTGCTGTTACCTCCCCGTTCTTCACTTGCATTGTGTGGCTGCCGGAACGTACTTCCAATAACAAACCTGCTTTACTATTGAGCCTGAAAGTTGAATACAGACCAAATCCCATTCCCTTGCCGTCCGTAACGGTATCTTCGATGCAAATCTTCAGTGCTTCCGGCTCTGAGATATTGGCATACTTCTCGTTCCCGGCGAGCGAAGCCTGTACACCTATTCCGTCATCCGCTATTAAGAAGCCAAGTACATGATTTTTCGGGTCATATTGCGTAATAACGGTGCCGAGTTCCTTGCCGGAATGGATTAGCACGTTGTCCAATATCTCATAAAAGCAATAACTCATCGCTTCTAACACCGTAGTCTCGATGTCCAGATGTTGTGTCAAGACACTCACGACACGATGATAAACGTCGTAAATGTTTTTCTCGTCAAACACATCAATCGTGACATCATTGTCATACGTGGGGAAGTATTGTCTTATGAGTGATGATAAATCCATATCTAATGATATTTCAACTTTCGGCAAAGATACTGCTTTTTGCGGAGATTACAAGATGTTTCCCGCATTTTTGTGTGAACAGCAGCAGAACAGCAGGCGGTTTCAAAGATTTTGCGCTTTCAGTTCGATATAGAGCATGGCACGGAGGAAGGCGGGAAAGAGGTGGTAACGCTTGGGAAGACGGGTAAGCGGGTCTATCGGCGCCTGCGGGTCCAGGCGCTTGCCACGGATGTTCGGGAGTTGCTTCTCATAACGCGACTTGAAGGCATTGTAAAGTTGCAAGGCTTTTTCGGGCGAGTAGTCGTCAGGGATATGGCTTGTCGCTTTGAAGACGCGCTCCACCTCGGCTTTGGAGCGGCGTACCTCGGGTGTGAGGTCAGGGTCTTGGCTGGTGCCTTTTACGCTCTTCGGCTGTCCGGCTTGTAGTATCTGCGCGGCACGGTGACACGCCTCTTTCCAGCGGTTCTGATGTTTCAGTTCCTCCCCCTTCGGCGGGTCCTTCTTGAAGTCGCGGGGGCGGCGGACAGCGTATAAGGAGTTCTATGTTTGAAAAGTGGGGACTTTTCAAACTCGCGCGCCGCATTTACTCCTGCCTCAATTCACAGGATTTCGGCAGGTGCGGCTTAATCGCTTCACCTGCTTTCCCTCAAAGATGACTCTGCCGCTGTCATCGCGGTACTTTTTCTGGCGGCTGATAATGCCGTGCTTCTCAATCGCTCCGTGAATTTCATCGAAGGGAATCTGCAGTTTCACTTCTGCCATAATGGTATGTTTTTGAATGGTGACGGTTTTTGTCCACTGTTCCTACGGTGATGTATCGGTGTGGTATGCGGACTAACATATAAATCACATAAGAATCACATAAGGCAGCTTGCTGCAATGCGGCTGCATAAGTGCTTCTTTTGCGGATAAAGACAAGAGGTTATGTGTCTATTGTCTTGCCGTTATCTCAGTCTGGCACCGAATTGTTCCTCGAAAGTCTTCTGCAGGCGGGACATAATATGCTCGATCTGCTGGTCCTTGAGCGTGTTGTCCTTGTCCTGAAGGATGAACGACAGGGCGTAACTCTTCTTGCCTTCCTCCAGATTCTTCCCTTCATACACATCGAAGAGGGTTACGGCGCGCAGCAGTTTCCTCTCCGCTTGGAATGCCGCTTTCTCCAACTCGGCGAAGCAGATGTTCTTGTCGAGCAAGAGCGCCAGGTCGCGTTTGACGGACGGATACTTGGGCAGGTCCTCGATGACGGGCTTGTACTGCTTGTTCATCTGCATCAGGTTGGGCCAGTAGAGGTCGGCGTAATAGACGGCTTGGTCGATGTCGAACTCACGCAGCAACTGACGGCTGACCGAGGTCATATAGCCGAGCGACAGACCCTGCTTCGTCTTGATTACCAGTCCGTCGGCAAAGCACTCCACGATGCCACAGCACTTGTCGCCTTCGGGGTCGATGGCGGGCTCAAGGACGAGCGACGCAGGGTCTATGCCCAGACGCAGCAGCAGGTTGTTGACATAGGCGTGCAACTGATAGAATGTGGTCTGTTCGCTTTTGCCGATCCACGACTGCGCCGACTTGTTGCCGGTGAGCCACAGGGCAAGGTGCAGGTTCTCCGAGTAGGCTTGAATAGGCTCGTCCTTGATGGCAGCGGGGTTGTAGAAGTAGCAGTTGCCAAACTCATACAGGCGCAGGTCTCCCATCTTGCGGTTGATGTTGCGCTGTATCGTTTCCAGTCCGCCGAAGAGCAATGTCTGACGCATCACGCCGAGGTCGCTGGACAGCGGGTTCTTCACCTTGACGCAACTGTCGAGCCAGTTGCCGCGCTCGTAGTAACTCGTCTTGGTGAGCGAGTTGTTCAGTATCTCGTTGAATCCCTGTGCGGTGAGTTGTTCCGACAGACGGCGTTTGAGCTGCTCTGAATCGGGGTGGGAGCTGTAACTGAGTGATGTGTTCACTTTCTCGGGGAAGGCGACGTTGTTGTAACCGTAGATGCGCAGGATGTCCTCCGCCACGTCGCACTCGCGCTGCACGTCCACGCGGTAGCGGGGCACTTGCAGGTGATAATCCGCGCCGTTCTTGGTGAAGCGTATCTCCAAGGCGGTGAGAATCTTCTCCACTTTTTCAGCTCCTATACGCTTGCCAATCAGGTTCTCCACGCGGTCGAGGTTCATCTCCACCTGCCACAGCGGGAAGGGGTGTTCGACGGTGTTGTCTTTTCCGTCCACCACGTCAGCGATTTCCATTGCCACTTCGCCGCCTGCCACTTCCTGTATCAACAGGGCGGCACGCTTGAGGACATACATGGTGAAGTTGGGGTCGCAGCCGCGCTCGTAACGGAAGGAGGCATCGGTGCTCAGTCCGTGGCGGCGGGCGGTCTTGCGGATGCTGACGGGATTGAAGTTCGCACTCTCGAGGAAGACATTCGTAGTTGTGTCGCTGACGCCTGTGTCTTTTCCGCCGAACACGCCCGCGATACACATCTCACGCTCTTCATCGCAAATCATCAGGTCTTTGCCGCTCAGTTTGCGCTCGATGCCGTCCAGCGTGACAAAGGGTGTTCCCTCCTTGGCTTTACGCACGATGATATGCCGTCCGCCAATCTTGTCCGCATCGAAAGCGTGCAGCGCCTGACCGAGTTCCATGAGTACAAAGTTCGTCACGTCCACCACATTGTTGATGCTGCGCAGTCCGATGGCCTGCAGTCTGTCCTGCAGCCACTTGGGCGATTCCTTGATGGTGACGCCCTGAATGCTCACGCCCGTATAGCGGGGGCAGGCTTCCGCGTCCTCCACGGTGACCTGTATGTGCAGATTGTGGTTCTGCACCTTGAACTTGCTCACGTCAGGCAGACGGAGAGTGGGGCAGGGGAACGAGAGTTCGTCCTCGTGCGCACGGTAGTAGGCGTAGAGGTCGCGCGCCACACCATAGTGGGAGGCACCGTCGTTGCGGTTGGGCGTGATATCCACCTCGATGAGTGTATCGTCCTCAATGTGGAAATAATCACGGGCATCCATGCCGACAGGCGTGTCCTCAGGCAGCACCATTATGCCGTCGTGGCTGGGGCCGACACCCAGTTCGTCCTCAGCGCAGATCATTCCCAGCGATTCCTCACCGCGCAGTTTGCCCCGCTTGATGGTGAAGGACTCGTCACCTTGATAGAGGACGGTGCCGATGGTGGCAACGAGCACTTTCTGCCCGGCAGCCACGTTGGGTGCGCCGCACACGATTTGCGTCAGGTTGCCGTCACCCAAATCCACCTGGCAGATATGCAGGTGGTCGCTGTTGGGGTGCATCTCGCAGGTCATAACCTGACCGACTTTCACGCCACGCAGTCCGCCGCGAATGCTTTCCACTGTTTCCACTGTGCCGACTTCCAGACCGATGTCGGTCAGGATGCGGGCTATTGTCTGTGCGTCGTCCTGAGTGTCAAGGTACTGACGCAGCCATTTGTAAGATATATTCATTGTTTTTTCTTATATATGATTTCCTTAACAGAGTGTCCTTTATTTGGACAATGCTATCCGATAGGCTTTTTCGTAGCAGGCGAAGAAATGCTCCCATGTGGATTTTTTAGCCAGTTGCGCCGCCGCTTTCCTTATGGCTTCCACCGAATTGTTGCCGAGGGAGATAAAACTGCGAACAGTGCTCGTGATGCGACCAATCACGTCTTCGCTGTTTTCGTCCGTCCTGTGAATGACTGTGACCGGCGGGAATCCGCTTTCTCCGGATGCCTGCTTCGCCCATATTCCGTACCCTGCCAAATCGGTGGTCACGGTGGGGATATGGTAGGCTACAGACTCCATCGGCGTGTAGCCCCACGGCTCATAGTAACTCGGGAAAACGGTCATATCCATGCCGATGAGGAGGTCGTAGTAAGTCATTCCCATAAGCGGTTGCAGGGCGGCACGGTCAATATGTTGTTGGCTGATATTGTCGTAATTCTCCTTTTCGTTCAAGGGCAGATAGAAGGGCAGAAAGACAACCGTCACATTGCCTTTGGTCCAACAGGCCTTGTCCAGATATGGAATCAGCACGAACGCCACAACGGGTCGGTCAATTTGTCCGTCCGCCAGACGTTCCATCGCCTGAAGAAATACGTCTATACCCTTGTTCTTCCATTCCAGACGGCCGGAAATGGCTACAAACAACGGGTTTGCCGGCGTGTTATCCAGTCGGAGCAAATGCCGGTACAATCCGGTCAGTACCTGCCGTGTCTTGTTGCGTCTGGCGGTAAACGCCTTTCCTTGCGGCACGGAGCACAGTTCAAACCCGTTGGGCGTGACTATATCCGGCGTTTTTTCCAGCAGTTGCGTACATTCGCGGGCAGTCAGGTCGCTTACAGTCGTGAAGCAATGGCAATGGTGTGCCGCCTGTTTCTCCGCCGAATGCTTGCTGACCATATTGAGTTCCTGCGCCATCTGGTCGCCGTTGTAGGCGGTGAAGCAGTCATACAGAGGCTTTCCGTTGCCTGCTATGGAGCGACCTATGCCTGTCGCGTGGGTGGTGAACAGCGTCCGCACGGCGGGACAGAAGGCACGGAGATAGAAAACGGTGAAGCCCGTCTGCCATTCGTTGGAATGCGCCACAAACGTTTTTTTGTTCTCTTGAGGAGAAAGCCACTCATATAGCGATTTCATCGCCTGTCCGACGGCATATCCGAACAGGCAGGAGTCGTCATAATCACCGTAGGCAGCATGGCTCTGCACGCCGAATTGCTCCCATGCCCAGCCATAGATAGTGTCCTTGTCCGCCCATAAATGGCTGTAATCCACAAGTACGGCTATCGGACTGTCGGATATGTTCCATCTTCCCACCCGCACTTTTGGCAGGTTTTTGTCCCGACCGGTCAGTTCCCGCCATTTACGCAGGATTCGGCGGTCTTCCCGAAACTCCAAGTCCGAACGTTCTTTCAAGTCGGGACCGAAAAAGATGATATGGTCTTTGTTGAGAGACTGCATCAGTGCAGCACGGCTGGACAGCACCGTATGGATGCCGCCAACGTGGTTGCACACTTCCCATGATGTCTCAAATATATAATCAGGCATAGTGAAAGGTTATTCGTGTATCGTCATTGCCGTTATGTCGGACAATTCGTTGATTCGTACCGGCTGCTCCTTGCTTTGGTTGTTGGGCGAATAAATAAGCGGCAGCGCGTAAACGCCTTGTGCGGTGGTGAAGAAGAGCCGTTGGTGGATGCTGTCGAGCACCATTGTCCCTATGGAGTCGGCAGTCAACTGCACCTCGTTGCTTCCGTTCAGGTTGCTCACATACAGCCCGTTGCTGCCGCCCGTATAGCGCTTGTGTTCCATCCGGTCGGTCGCCTGAAGGGTAGGGGAGACGGCATCCAATGCGGAGTGTCCCTCATCGGCGGTGTACCCCAAGGAACCTTCTATCCAATCCAGGCTGCTGACCATGTCGTAATGAGGCAAACAGACGAGTTGGTACCAGTCGGCTTCCGATGTGCGGAAAAGCAGTGACCAAGTCTTTCTGTCATAGACTGTGACTGTCTGTCCGGTGTGATGGACAGTGCCGTCCATTGTCACATCCAAGCCTATTTGCACCGTTGTCGGACAGTCATACGAAATGTGCCTGCGGTGTCTGAACTGCACCACGATACTGTCACCGTCCAAACCGCCGTCCAGCAATACAGTGTTCTCGTCCAGATGCCATTGGTATGTCACAAGGTGAGAGAACGGATTCCAAACCTGTGCCTTCAGTGACACGCTGTCAAAACGGTGGATTGTGTCCGGCTGTATGCCGATTGAAATCAGGCTGTCAATGACAGTAACTGCGTGACTGCACGTTTTCTTGGTGCGCTTCTCGCTGAGCGTAACCACGTAAGTCCCTGCTTTGTTGTAGGTGTGACTTGTACTCTTGGTACTTGCCGAGTGATTGTCGCCAAAGTCCCACGTATAGTCCTCCCCGTTTTCGGACAAGTTGGTGAAAGTCACTTTCTCGCCCGTTTTCGGTTCTGCGGGCGAGTACGAGAAATCGACCGTGACCTTATGGCAGCCCATCAGGGCGATGCATAGGATGAAGTAATATAAAGGTTTGATATTCATTGAACAGAAAATCTGATAATCTATGAAAAACACTGCAAGCTGTTTCTGTACCACGTCATCTGCCGTTTGGCATAGTTGCGTGTGTGCTGTTTGATTTTTTCAACGGCTTCTTCTTTGGTGCAGCGTCCTTCGAAGAAGTCAATCATTTCGTTGTATCCGACTGTCCGCAGGCTGTTGGGCAGAGGCAGACCTTGTTCCCTGAAAGGCAGATACGCGCGCCGCGCCTCCTCTTCCAATCCGGCCGCCATCATCGCGTCCACGCGCCGGTTGATGCGGTCGTACAGTTCCTTACGGGGACGCGCCAGACAGGTTATATGCACTTTCCAAGGCCGTTTCGCGGATGACTGCTTCCGAAGGCGTGAGTAGGGCATCCCTGCCGTGCGGCATATTTCGATGCAGTGCAACAGCCGTTGCGGGTTCGTCCTGTCCACCTCGTTCCAATAGTCAGCATCAACTCGCTGCACCTCCTCCTGCAACCACGCCATCCCCTTCTCTTTGTACTCGTTCTGTACGGACTGCCGGACACCGGCTGGTACGGAAGGCAGGTCGTCCAGTCCGTTGAGCACGGCGTTCATATAGAGCATACTGCCGCCGGTGAGGATGGCGAAAGGACGGTCGCCCGAGTGGTTGTTCATCAGTCCGGTGAGCAATCCGACTGCATCCTGCTCGTACTGCCCCGCATTGTAGTCTTCAGTCAGCGAATGAGTCCCGACAAAGTAGTGTCTGACCCGTGCCTGCTCCTCCGCTGTGGGGGCGGCGGTGCCGACAGGCAGTTCGCGATAGATCTGCCGTGAGTCGCAATTGACGACAGGGCATCCCCATTCCTCGGCGCGACGCAAGGCATAATCGGTCTTTCCTACACCAGTAGGTCCAATTATAACAGACAAATAATCAGAACATCGAACCATCGTCAAAACTCAGGTCTTGGAAGCCTTCGCTGTCAATGTCCCCTTCCTCGAACTCGGAGTCCCCGTAGAACTCATTATCCATATCCAAGTCCGCGCCGTTCTTTTTCATCTGCGCGTCAAAATCCTGCTCCGTTTGCAGTTGTTTGGGCGCCTTGCCCTGTTTCTGTGTGCATTTGACACCGTCCGTATGCCCCGCTTTCATATCGGTCAGACGGCCGAAGAAATAGCGCTCGAACATTGGGTCGAAGATGTAGATGAGGCGGTCGCCCTTCTCGTGCAGCAGGTCTTCCAGCCGTGTCTCCTCCATCGTCATATTGTCGTATTCGAAGTTGCTGCCCATCTCGATGAGCGTCACCTCCTGCTCTTTCTCCCATCGGTCGTTACACATAAAGAACGAGGTCATCTGATCGTCGCTGTACTTGGCGGCTGCAAGAATGGCCTTGTGAAGATCTAAAAATGTGCTGCTGCTGTCGGCGGCGAAAACGAGCCGGAAATTCTCAACTTCCTCGCTCGAAAAGGTCAATGTGTAAATCATATTGCTGTAACTGAAATATAGCCCGCAAAGATACGACATCTATCTGACGCAAACAAATAAAATGCCGATGTTGCGGTACTTTTCGGTAATTATCGGTAATTATTGGTACTTTTTGTGGGGATTGGAAATCGGCAGTATCTTTGCGCTGTCTATTTCCATAATTATAATATTCACTAATTCAATCCATCGTATGAACCTGATTCTGATTGCCGAGGAAGGCGAGAGAAAACTGATAGAGAAGTACCTGCCCGACTGCCGTTGGGAGGTCCTTGTTACGGGTGTGGGGGCCGTGAACGTCATCCGCGCCTTGCGTGACCTGCCGCGCGACACCCACATCCTGAACATCGGGTATGCGGGCAGCGCCGATTTTGAGATAGGCACGCTGGTGGAGGTCAGTGAGGTGCGCCTGAACCACCCAAACTGCAAGTACGATGAGCCTGTGCAGGCACTTGCCCCCTGCGAGGCGGAATCCGCCGAACCGGCAGAATGCGGTGGTGTGCCGTCCCTGTTCCCGATAGCGGACCGCCGCGCGGTATGCTACACCAATTCAGATTTCGTGTTGCAGTCAGACTACAGGGACTGTGTCTTTGACATGGAACTGGCATATATCGCCGCGATGGGCTTTGAGCGTGTCTCCGCGCTCAAGGTGGTCAGCGACAACCTCTCACTGCACACCTATCATCAGACCACGAACGGGGTTCAATGAGATGAAATTGAAAGGTGAAAATTGAAAGGTGAACAGAAATTTTTCTTTTGCCGAAAGAAGTGCCGATTTTCTTTGCATATTCATCCAAATCGGCTTTTAGTGTCTGTAGTTAGATAAGACGGATATCGGCGGTTGGAAAAGACTTACACCTTTTTTCCTAATTCGTACGCTTCTTGAAGTTTGGGATTGCTGTCTATCTCATGCGGGTCGTTCACACCACCGCAGAACAGATGCCCTTTGAGTGAAGCCTTCTCAAAACAGTCAATCCAGCCTTGCAGACCGCTCTCGGCACGTTTGGGTGTGAAGTCCTCGTCCTCGGCAGCGGTGGTCAGCAGGTAGATGTCGCGGAACCGATAATCCTTCGGGTACATAGCGTTCATCCGGTCAATGAGCGTCTTCATCTGGC
>JAGCWE010000131.1 GCA_017962005.1 Paludibacteraceae bacterium
GGCAACTACAACAACGAGGGGCGCACGCCTCCGACGTTCTCCGCCTTCGAGCGTTTCCTGCTGGGCTGGATGACCCCCGAAGAACTCACCGAGGCGAAGGATTTCACGCTGGAACCCATCGAGACATCCAACAAGGCATACCTCATATCGTCGAAGCCCCATAATCTCGACGCCTCCACCCCCAACCCCGCCGAGTACTGGCTGATAGAGAACCGTCAACGGCTGGGGTGGGACCAGCCCGCAGGCTGCCTTGCGGGTACGGGCCTGCTCATATCGCATATATGCTGGAACAAGAAGCGCTGGGACAGCAACACGCCCAACAACGCCACCCCCCTCGTCTATGACATCTGCGAGGCATGGAACAAGAACCCGTCCGTGACCACCGGTTCGGACACGTATCCCGGGCAGTACCGCGTCACGCAGTTTGTGCCAACCAGCGTGAAGAACGAGATACTGGGCGAACACACCCTCTCCAACATCCGCGTGTTCAACAGCGTCAATATAGCCTTCCACCACGGCGAGAACACAGGCGCCGGGTTGTTCTTCTCGCCCGAAGTGCCTCCGACCATGCAAAGCACGCTGCTCAACGGGAAACGGCAGGAAATGGGCGTGGACGTGCTGCAACTTGAGGGCATCGGCGTCCAGGACTCGGTGGTCAACATCAAAGCCAGCAGCGTCTCCTTTGAGATAAGCCTTGACAGCATCAACTGGACCACGTCCGCGCTTTCCGTCCCCGTGTCCGCCGACAGCACCTGCCACGTGACCGTGTATGTGCGTTACAAGCCCGCCATCATCTGCTCGTCGAACACGGGACTGCTTTACGCGCAGACCGGCAACCAGCAGCAGGTCACGCAGGTGACACTCTACGGCGAGAGCAAGCGCGCCACGCTCATCAAACCCGTGCAAGCCCTTGACGCCGAGGACATAACCCCATACTCCTTCACCGCCAAATGGCAACCGCAGGAGGATGCGGAAGAGTACCATCTGGCAGTCTATACCATCAAAGAGGAACCGCTGACGCGGAAATTCACGCCCAACCTGCGCATGTCGCAGACAGGCTCCACCTACAGCACCGATTACTCGCTGCTGCCTCTGTCCTCGCTCAGTGTTGGCATCGCGCAGTCGTTCAGTTCGGACAAGAGCAGTTTCCGCGGCTGCGTGTATATCGACGCGCTCACCGGCAACCAGACCTGGGAGCGCGTGGACAGTGTCGGCGTGCGTTCGCTCAGTTCGACCATCCAACGCGTGTATACGTTCACCACAGCGCAGGACTACCACCGGTTCCGCTTCACGTACAAGGCACTCGCAGGCAACCATTACGCCACCCTTTCCTCCATCTCCTACACCCTTTCCGCGCAGCCCGTCTATTTCTTTACGGATACGGTGGAAACACTGTTTGAGCCCGCCAAGGAGTTTGCAGTCAGGAACCTGCAGCCCGGCACAGACTACTATTACGCCGTGCGCGCCGCCGAGAGCAAAGGGTGCGAGCCGCATGTGACCGACATGGGAAACAGCATCCCGGTCCGCACGCTGTCGGGTCCGTCGAGCAACAAGCAGTTCCTCGTCCGCAACCAGAACGGAACAGTGACCGCCTATCTTCCGGTCAATGCGGAGGAAGACAGTTCGCTGGGCGTGTCCGACGCGACAGGCAAACTGCTCTACACCCTTCCTCTCACGGAAGGCGAAAGCATATTCGTGCTGCCGACCGAAGGACTGGTTCACGGACAGATATACCTGGTAAAGTACCGCCTGCAAGAGAAGATATCGGGCAAGGGTCTGTGGTCGAAATTCATCTACTAACACTATGTACCCGCAACAAATAACAGACGCCCTCCGTCACGTACGTTATCCCGGCACCGGCAAAGACCTCATCGAGAGCGGCATGCTGGAGGACGATATACGTATCAGCGGCTTCCAGGTCAGTTTCTCGCTCATCTTCGACAAGGAAACCGACCCGTTCATCAAATCCGTCATCCGCGCCGCAGAAACAGCCGTTCAGACCTACGCGGAAGCCAATGCGTCCGTGCATATCCATACCAAATTCCGCCAGCAGCCGACCACCGCACCCGTCGAGCGCTCGCTGCAAGCGCGGCACGTCATCGCCGTCCATTCCGGCAAGGGCGGAGTAGGGAAGTCCACCATTGCCGCCAATCTCGCCATCGCCCTTGCGCAAAAGGGCTTCCAGACGGGCATACTGGATGCGGACATCCACGGTCCGAGCCTGCCCAAGATGTTCCATACCGAGGACTGCCGCCCGTACTCCGTGGAGGAGAACGGGCGGACCCTCATCGAACCCATTGAGCAGTACGGAATCAAGATGCTCAGCATCGGGTTCTTCGTGGACACCGCCCAGGCGGTCATCTGGCGTGGCGGCATGGCATCCAACGCCATCAAGCAACTGGTCAACGACGCGCACTGGGGTGAGCTGGATTACTTCCTGATAGACCTGCCGCCCGGCACTTCGGATATCCACCTGACACTGTTGCAGACGCTGCCCCTGACGGGCGCCATTGTGGTGACGACCCCGCAGCCGGTCGCCCTGGCTGATGCGCGCAAAGGCGTCTCGATGTTCCGGAACGAGAAGGTCAATGTGCCCGTTCTCGGTATCATAGAGAACATGGCTTGGTTCACGCCCGCCGAACTGCCGCAGAACAAGTACTACATCTTCGGCAAGGACGGCGGCAAAGACCTCGCCGCCGAACTGTCCGTCCCGCTGCTGGGCCAGATACCTCTGGTGCAGTCCATCCGCGAAAGCGGTGACAACGGCACGCCCATCGCCCTGCAGGCAGGCCATCCGGCAGCCTCCTGCTTCCTTGACATCGCCTCCCGAATAGCAGCCCGATGACACGCACCACTTCGCTCAAGGCTACCGAACTGGGTACGCAACCCATACGTCACTTGCTTTTCAAGTACGCGATGCCCGCCATCATCGCCATGACGGCGAGTTCGCTCTACAACATTGTTGACAGCATCTTTATCGGTCACGGCTGCGGCCCGCTCGCCCTCTCCGGCCTGACGGTAGCGAAGCCGATGATGGACATCTGCGCCGCCTTCGGCAGTTTTGTGGGTGTGGGCGCCTCCACGCTCGTCGCCATCTTCCTCGGCGAGAAGAACTACGACAACGCCGGACGGACCCTCGGCAACGTCATCGTTCTCAATATCATACTGGGTACGGTAGTGATGGCAGTCGGTCTGGTGTGGCTCGACCCCATCCTTCGCGCCTTCGGGGGCAGCGCGGACACGATTCCGTATGCGCGGGACTATATGGAAATCATCCTGTATGGCAACATCATCACCCATATCTACTTCGGACTCAACAACATGCTGCGGTCGATGGGGCATCCCAAGACCAGCATGGCCGCCACGATTGTTGCCGTAACCGTCAATATAGTCCTTGACCCCATTTTCATCTTCGCGTTCGATATGGGTGTGCGCGGAGCCGCCCTCGCCACCGTCATCTCGCAACTGATAGCCGTCGTATGGCAGTTCGTCATTTTCTGCAACCCGCACGAACTCATCCATTTCCGCAAAGGGATATGGCGGCTTGACAGGCAAATCACCCTGCGCTCGTTCGCCATCGGCGCGTCGCCGTTCCTTATGAATATAGCGCACTGTCTGGTTGTGGTTATCCTCAACAGGCAACTCGTCCGGTTCGGCGGGGACATGGCTCTCGCCGCCTACGGGGTCATCAACCGCTTTATCTTCGTCTTTGCGATGATAGTGATGGGTCTCAACCAAGGGATGCAGCCGATAGTGGGTTTCAACTATGGCGCCCGGCAATACCCCCGTATGCTGCGGGCATTCCGCCTGACCGCCCTCTGCGCCTCCGTGGTGATGGGTGTGGTCTTTGTCCTCGGCGTATGCACCCCCGGATGGATGATACGCGTTTTCACCCATGACCAGGCACTCATTGCCGCGTCCATCACGCCAATGCGCATCCTCTGCTGCTCGATGTGGCTGGTCGGCTTCCAGATGGTGACAGGCAACTTCTTCACCAGTATCGGCATGGCCGGGAAGGCAATCTTCCTGAGCCTCACGCGGCAGGTCCTCTATCTCATTCCGCTCACGCTGCTGCTGCCCGCGCTCTTCGCCGACCCGCTGGAGGGAGTGTGGTGGAGCCTGCCCGTCAGCGACACGCTCGCCGCACTGACCGCCGCCGTCATCCTGTGGCTCACCCTCCCGAAATTCAAACTTGCACGCCCCGAATAAAGCGACTACCTTTGCGCGCCTTTTAACAACCACTATGAACGAGTTTTTACAAACAGAAGAAGAGGTTCTACGAATGATAAAGACGGTGTACGACCCCGAAATACCCGTCAACGTGTATGACCTCGGACTTATCTACAAGATAGATATCCAGGGCGACACATGCAATATAGAAATGACTCTCACCGCCCCCGGATGCCCGGCTGCGGATTTTCTTGTGGAGGACATAAAACAGAAGGTAGGCTCGGTGGAGGGCATCAACAGCGTGAATGTGAACATCGTCTTCGAACCCGAATGGACGCAGGACCGCATGTCGGAAGAAGCCAAACTGGAATTAGGATTCCTCTAACACACCGCCCTATGATATATTTTCTGAGTGACGCCCATCTCGGTTCGCGCGTAATCCCCGACCCGCAAGAGCACCAGCAACGGCTTGTCAGTCTGCTTAATAAGATGGCGGAGGACGCCGAAGAGATAATCCTCCTCGGCGACATGTTCGACTTCTGGTACGAGTACCTCTTCGAGCGGCACAACTGGCAGGACCGAAACGGCAACTGGCATCTCCCTCGCGGCAAACGGCAGTACGAGCCGTTCCTGCGCACGCTCAGACAACTCACCGACAAGGGGATAACCGTCCGTTACTTCACGGGCAACCACGACATCTGGACTTTTGGTGACCTCGCCCGCAATACGGGAGTCACAGTCCATGCGCGTCCCCGGTCTGTCGTTCTTCAAGGCAGGTGCGTGTGTCTCGCACACGGGGACGGACTTATTCCTTCCGGCTACATGGACTTGTTCCCCCGAGATGTGCAAAAGCGCATACGGCGTTTCATGCGCCTGCGCGCCTTCTTCCATCATCCCGTTCCGCAGTTCCTCTTCCGGCTGCTTCCGCCCGCCCTCGGTGACGCCTTCGGCTACGAATGGGCCCGCCGAAGCCGGCTCAAGGAACTCCGTCATCCTTGTCCATACAAGGGCGACGACCGCGAAGAACTCGTCCTGTGGGCAGACGAACACAGCGAATACAACCTCTGCGTCTTCGGACACCGGCACGTCACCCTCCATCTGAAGCGCGCCTCCCACCCCGAAGTGGTCATACTCGGAGACTTCTTCCAACAGTTCACCTACGCGCAGATGGAAGACGGACAAATAGAGATAAAAACAGCTGACTGATATGCATACACGACAGGAACAACTGCAGGCTTTCGACCGCCTGCTCACCGTAATGAACGACCTCAGGGAGAAATGCCCGTGGGACCGCAAGCAGACCTTCGAGAGCCTCCGGCAGAACACCATCGAGGAGGCGAACGAACTCAGCGCCGCCATCATCGGGCAGGATATGACGGAAATCAGCAAGGAACTGGGAGACGTGCTGCTCCATATCGTTTTCTACGCGAAGATTGCGTCCGAAACGGACCGATTTGACATTGCCGATGTGTGCAACCGTCTGTGTGACAAACTCATCTTCCGCCATCCGCACGTCTATGGCGAGCAGGCCGCCGCCAACGCCGAAGAGGTGTCCAAACTATGGGAGCAGGTCAAACTCAAGGAGAAAGACGGCAACCATACCGTGCTGGGCGGCATTCCCGACTCGCTTCCCGCTCTCGTCAAGGCATACCGCATTCAGGACAAAGCCGCCAATGTCGGTTTCGACTGGGAAAAGAAAGAGGATGTCTGGGACAAGGTGAAAGAGGAGATTGGAGAGTTTGAGACGGAAGCATTAGCCGCCGTACCGCAAGGCGAAAACCCGAGCGAGGAGCAGAAACAGCGGATGGAAAGCGAACTCGGCGACCTGCTTTTCGCCCTTGTCAATGTGGCTCGGCTGTACAAACTCAAACCCGACAACGCCCTCGAAAAAACCAACCAGAAATTCATCCGCCGCTTCAACTATATCGAACAGCAGGCAAAAGAAAAAGGCACACCCCTTAATGAAATGAGCCTTGATCAGATGGAAGAACTCTGGCAGGAAGCAAAGAGACAATAACTCCTCCCCCGATGTGCGGCATATAGGACTCGAACCTACACTCTTTCGAACCAGATCCTAAGTCTGGCGCGTCTACCAATTCCGCCAATGCCGCTCGTGCTACGGAAAGCGCGCAAAAGTAATGTTGATTTTTCATTCCGCCAAACGCGACTGCAAATTATGTCCGTCTTTTACTACCATACTTTTCCTTCCGGGATTCGGCTCGTTTACCGGCACACAGCTTCTCCCGTTGCCTATGCGGGCATAATGGCAGGCGCGGGGACACGCAACGAGCAACCCGAAATCAACGGGATGGCCCATTATATCGAGCACTGCGTCTTCAAAGGTTCGCTCACGCGGCGCGCCGGTCGGTTCATACCGCAGTCCGCATCCCAAATCATCCACAGGCTTGAGGACATAGGCGCCGAGGTCAATGCCTATACCACCAAGGAGGAAACAGTGTTCTATGCCGCCACCCCTGCCGCATTCCTCTCACGGACGCTCCGCCTGCTGCTCGACATCGTGCGGCGACCCACCTTCCCGAAAGAAGAAACGGACAAGGAGAAAAGCGTCATTCTGGACGAGATAGAGAGTTACAACGACAGCCCGTCCGAACTTATATATGATGATTTCGAGAGTCTCCTCTTTGACGGACACCCCCTCGCTCTTCCCATCCTCGGCACACGCCGGTCGCTCCGGCATATCAGTTCATCCCCCCGGTTGCCGCTTCGCTTTATGCAGCAATACTACCGCCCGGAGCGGATGGTCATCTTCACGCAGACGCGGACACCCTTTGAGCAGGTACGGGACACTGTCCAACGCCTCCTCGAAGAAGATGGCTGCACATACACGGCACCTTCCGCCGATTCTCCTTCGGACATCCCCTTTACACCGTCTGCACCAGCATCACAGGCGGCATCCTTCCGCAAACACACCCACCAACTCCACCTTATGATGGGGGCGCGCGCCTACCCGCTCGGACACAAGCTGCAGATGCCTCTCTATCTGCTGAACAACATACTCGGTGGCGGGGCTATGTCCTCGATGCTCAATATGTCGTTGCGCGAGCAGAACGGGCTGGTCTATACCGTCGAATCGCAATATACGCCGTTGAGCGACACCGGCTACTGGAATGTATATCTTGCCTGCGACCCCGAAGACAAACAGCAGTGTATGGACCTTGTGTATAAAGAGCTTGAGCGACTTACCTCCACCCCGCTGACCGGTGTCCAGCTCGCACGCGCATTGCGGCAACTGAAAGGGCAAATGGCAATCAGTGCCGAAAACAGCGAGAACAGCGTCCTGACGATGGCCAAGCAGACGCTTTATTTCAACCAAGCTTATTCGTGGCAACATTCGTTCGCTCAACTTCAATCCGTTACGTCTGAAATCCTGCAATCAGTCGCGCAGGAAATCTTCAATCCGGACAGGCTCTTTATCCTCTCGTATGAGTAGATTCGCAAGATTCAAAAAAAGTGCATCAAAGGCGAAAAAAAGTAAAAAAAAATTGCTATCTCTTGCTTGCAAAAAAGAATTGAAATACCTTTGTGCGCTTTTTTTCGGATGAAAAAGCTGCAAGAATTTTCAAAAAAGCCTATATAACATTCATAAAATACTAATCAACAAAAATGAAAAAGGTAGTTACACTATTTGTGTTGAGTCTGCTTTCTATCGGCTTGTTTGCCCAGCAGAAGCAGATCAGTGGTGTAGTCGTTGATGAGAAAGGTGAATCCGTCATCGGCGCAAGCGTGCAGGTGAAGGGTACCACTATCGGTACGATTACCGACTTCGACGGTCAGTTTGTCCTCACAGTGGACAATGATGCAAAGACGCTCATCATCAGTTACGTGGGTATGCAGACGCAGGAAGTCGCCATCAAAGGTACGAATATGCGCGTCGTGATGCGGGAAAATTCAGAAGTCATTCAGGAAGTGGTTGTTACCGGTTACGGTAATGTCACCAAGGGAAGCTTCGCCGGTTCAGCGCAATCCGTTAATTCCGAAACAATTGAGAAGAAAGCTCCTTCCGAAATATCCAAGGCGCTTGCCGGTGAGGTTGCTGGTGTGCAGGTTATCAACACCTCCGGTCAGCCCGGTACCAACGCCACTATCGTGATTCGCGGTCTGGGTTCCGCCAATGCGCAGACCACACCTCTTTATATAGTGGACGGCGTTACCTACAACGGCGACATCAGTGCCATCGATCCCGGTGACATAGCATCCACCACCGTGCTCAAGGACGCTACCGCCACATCTCTTTACGGTAGCCGCGGTGCCAACGGTGTCATCGTAATCACGACCAAGAAGGGCAAACAGGACGAAGATGCCAAGATTGACGTGGACGTTACCTATGGTGCCAATATGCACCTGCTGCCGATGTATGATGTAATTACCGACCCGCAGGAGTACCTCGGTCTGGCTTGGCAGAGTTTGAAGAACAACCTCAATAACGATGGTGATCTTGCCAACAAGAATCTTTTCTCGCCGACGGGACTGCCCGCCATCTACAACCTCTGGGTGGATGAGGACGGCAATACGGCGAAGGCTCCTTTCTTCGACGAGAACGGCGAGTTCTACAGCAACCTCCGGCTCAAGGACTGCTACCAGAACATGCCTTCATGGAAAGAGTCAATCTTCCGTACCGGCCAGAAAGCCAACACCACCGTCCGCATCTCCGGCGGTAACAGCAAGGTGTCGTATTTCTCCTCGTTCAGCTACCTCAAGGACGAAGGCTACTACATCGGTTCTGACTACGACCGTTTCACCACGCGTAACAATGTGGATTTCCAAGCCAAGAAATGGCTCAAGGGAACGGTCAGCCTGGCTTATACCTATTCCAACCTCAACAATCCCGGTCAGGGTGGAAACATGAACAACGGTTTCGCCTACGTCAACGGTATTCCGCCCATCTATCCCGTCTACATGTATGACGAGGACGGCAATATAATGAAGGATCCCAAGACCGGCGGTAATGCCTACGACTACGGTATGCACGAGGGTTACGGCCGTGGTTTCGGTAGCGGTATCAACCCTGCCGGTGCTCTTCAGTATGACAAGGCGCGCACGATGCAGCATCAGGTTATCGTCAACGGTATGCTGGAGTTCAAACTGTACAAAGACCTCAAACTTGAGGTAACGGCCGGTACGCAATACCAGGGTATCAACAGTTCGAGCCTTACCAACAAGTACTACGGTGATGCCGCAGGACTCGGACGTATATCCAAAGGCCAGACCAACTATACGTTCTTCGAGACCAAGCAACTCCTTAAATATAATAAGGTGATCGGCGACCATACCATCGACGCTCTGGCGGGTCATGAGCTCAGCTACTCGCGCAACCAGAGCATGTCTGCCGGTATGAACCGTATAGCCGACCCCAACAGTCTTGAGTTGAGCAACGCTATCCAGATGTCGTACATCGAATCCGGTACCAATGAGACAGCGCTTCAGTCTGTCCTCGCACAAGCTAACTACATCTACGGCGAGCGTTATATGGTGACTGCCAACTACCGTGCGGACGGTTCTTCCAAGTTCGCCAAGGGCAAACGCTGGGGTCACTTCGGTTCGGTCGGACTGGGATGGGTGTTCACCAACGAGCAGTTTGTTCAGGCGCAGGAGACCTTCTCCGAGTGGATCCGCGATGCCAAACTGCGTTTCTCGTGGGGTGTGCTCGGTAACCAGGGTATAGGTGCCGACCTCTTCCAAGACCATTACAGCATTGAATATGTGGACGGTCAGATAGGCTACATTTGGAACTACAAAGGCGCGCCTGACCTCACATGGGAGCGCACGCAGACTGTGGACCTCGGTCTTGAGTTCTCCGTCAACAAGTATGTTGACCTTGAGCTTGACTACTTCTGGAAACTGACTGACCACATGCTGATGCCTCGCTATCAGGCTCCGTCAATCGGTTACTCGTCCGTATATATCAACGGCGGTAAGATGACCAACCAGGGTGTTGAGTTCCAGGCTAATGTGCACGCTTTGGATATGCGTAACATCAAGTTGGACATCCGTCTCAACGGCGGTCACTACCACAATAACATTGAGGAGTTGCCCAAGAGCATTGACAGCGAGACGGAGATGACCACCAACGGCGGACTCTTCGTGGGACACTCGATGCTTGACTGGAAACTGCCCACCTACGTAGGTGTGAATCCTGCCAACGGTAAAGCGATGTACGTAGGTTACTACGACAGGGACAAAGGTAGTTTCGGTGACACGAAAGAAGCCTCACAAATCACGGATGAGGATCTTGAAAAGTCCAAAACCGGCATGGTTGACAACTACATCTCCGATGTGTACAAATATCGTCTCGAGCATCCGAATGCAGATATTGACACTGTTCATACGGATGATGCCCGTCTTATTGGTTCGGACTTCATCGGCAAAACGGCTGAACCCGCATTGGATGGTGGTTTCGGTATCGACTTTGAGGCATACGGCTTCACGCTGAACGTGATGTGCAGCTATCGTCTCGGCGGTTGGGGATACGACAATACGTACGCCATGTTGATGGCCAACGAGAAAGTGGGTAACTACAACTGGCACATTGACATGCGCAACGCATGGACACCCGAAAACACGGATACCGACATCCCGCGTCTGAACAACGGTACGGATACCTACACCAACACCGGTTCCACGCGTTTCCTCACATCCAACTCCTACCTCAGTCTCAACAACATCCGTCTTGGTTACAAGTTCCAAAAGAAACTGGTTGAGAAGATCAAACTTAGCCGTCTGGAGCTCTATCTGCAGGCTGACAACCTCGCTATCGCTTCGGCTCGTCGCGGTTACAACCCGACCTCCAGTCTTGACGGTTCATCCTCCGCTTACCGTTACACTCCTCTTTCCACCATTATCGGAGGCGTGAAGATACAATTCTAACTTAAGGTATGAGATAAAGCAAACGGACTAATTCAGATATGAAAGGAAAACAAGATATGAAAAAGCACATTATTCTGACCTTGACAGCCGCAGCATTCGTACTTACCGCCTGCGAGAAGGATTTTCTGGAGCGTTATCCCGAGGGAGGCACCATCCGTCAGGACCAGTACGAGAAACTGGACAACCAGCTTGAAGGCTCGGTACGCGGTATGTACGCCCGTCTCTACACAATGGGCGGAAGCAGCCACGATGAGTTCGGCAAGCGCAGTATCGACCTCTGGACCGACATACTCGCATCCGATATAGCCCTCACCGGCAAGACATACGGATGGCTCTATACCGACGAGCAGATGCTCACCACCAACCGTACGGGTACCATCTGGGGCTTCTATTTCAGCCAGATTCACAATATCAACGCCACCATCAAGGCGTTCAAGAACGGCAACACGTTCCTCAGTACCCTCGAGGAGAACGGCTGGCCTTCCGAACTGGCGGCATCCGGAATGAAAAAGGCGCAGATGGACAGCATCTACAACAAGACCGCATACACCAACGCGCTGTACTATGCGCAGGTTCTCGGTCTGCGCGGATACATGTACTCCCAACTCGCCAAGTTCTACACACCCGTGCAGGAGAGCGACAAGTTCCTCGCCGACTCCATCGGCAATTTTGACTGCGTACCTCTCTATAATGAGGACAATATGGACGCTTTCCAGCCGCTTTCCACCAGTGCCGCTGTGTATAATCAGGCTTTCTCCGACCTTGAGATGTCCATCAAGCTGTTTGAGGAGTTCGGCGCCAACTACGTCCGTGACAGCAAGCTCGAGCTTGACCGTGAGGTTGTTTGCGGTATTCTCGCTATGGCGTACCTCAACGAGTGCGTCTATCGGGCCGGCACACCGCTTTATACCGTCCACGTGCAGAAAGCGCTGGACAACGCCGAGAAGGTGATTAACAGCAACAAGTACCAGACCCTCAAGGAGAGCGAGTTGCTCACCACCGGTTTCAACAGCGTGACCGACCCCGGATGGATTTGGGCGCAGGAAGTGACTGTAGAGACCAGCGGCGGACTCAAGAGCTGGTTCGGACAGGTGGATATCCACTCCTACAGTTATGCATGGGCAGGCGACACGAAGGTCATTGACGCCACGCTGCGTGACATGATTCCCGCTTGGGACAAGCGCCGCCTCTGGTTCAACGACGGCAAGGCCAACAGCATCTACAAGGATTGCCCCGACGGCAAGTTCTTCTCCGCGATGAACCCTTATTCCACCGATGCCGATGACATTGACCGTGACTGGCTCAGCGACAACGTCTTTATGCGTATCGAGTCGATGTACCTCATCGCCGCCGAGGCCAACTGGCGACTGGGCGATTTCACGCAAGCCGCTTCCTACCTGACCACCATCACCGACCAGCGTGTTGACACGACCGCTTTCCTGTGGGAGGACGAGTATAATAGTTTCAAGACGGGTTTGTCGGCCAGCAACTCGCTCAAGGATGCCATCATCTACAACTGGCGCATTGAGATGTGGGGTGAGGGCTACGGTCTGGACACGTTCCGCCGCTTCGGAGAGCAGCGCAAGCGCGGTGGCAACCACGATTACGCCAAGGGTGTGGCCATCATTCCCTCTGACTCGAAATTTAATTTCAGCATTCCCTCGTCGGAGAATACCTATAATCCTTATCTGAGAGATAAGACTACCCAAAATTAACCTTAACCATAACCAAAAAACTCAACACTATGAAAAAGTTCCTTTTCGGAGCATTAGCGCTCCTCGTTGCGGGTTCTGTACTCACAGGCTGCAAGGATGACCCCAACAAGGGTAAGACTAACCCTGAACAACTGACCCTGAGCAAGACAAGTGTCAGGATGGCTGTAACGGTTTATGACAGCGAACAAGGTGCGGAAGTGCCCAACACCGACCGTTTCACCATCACTCCCAAGGAAGGCACCTATGAAATCACCGCTTCGGTGGAAGGTGTCGTAACGTGGAAGATTGCGAAGAGCGTGGTAACACTCACCGCTGTAAGCACGGGTAAGACCACTCTGACCATCACCGAGAAAACGAGCAAAGCCACTGCTACCTACGAGGTGGAAATCGTGTCGCTGCTTGAGAGCCTTTCGTTCACCCAGGCGAGCGTTTCCTATTTCAACGGTGATGAATATCTTGCCACACTGGATACAGTGGACAGCGTATTCACATGGACCAACGATCAGGGTGAGAAAATTCCTCTCCGCGCATTCCTTGTAGATGTAAATGTGAATCTCTTCTCGGACGGCTTCTTCATCAGCGATGAAGGCGACTATGCCGGTTCGTCGGTAGGTTATGTCGCTTCGTTCCCCGGCAAGGCTTGGTATGCTCCCGAAGGAATGAACTCCGACCGTGGTTGGGACTATTCGGCTTCTCTCACCCCTGGTGTTTGGAGCACGCAGAGCAAGGCTAAATCCAAAGTTCTCACCGCCGGTACTGTTTCCAATGAGGAGGAGGCGTTTGAGCATGTCAAAGTCGCTATCGACAACTTCAACATGTATATCGCTTCGGATTATGAAGATGAAGCCGCTCTCGAGATTTTCCAGAACGAGATGACGATGGCTGACACGATGGCTTTCCATGGCGCACAGCTTATCCGCATGATGTACATGCCCACCTATGGTGGTTACGGCTACGACTTCATGCCCGCTGCTATTATCCCCGCAGGTGCCATGCAGCTCGCTTACAACGACAAGTCGATGTACATGTACACTGTTCCCGCAGCAGAGATGCATTTCCAGCCTCTCTATGGCGACAACGGTTGGGGTGTAAAGGTTGAGATGAACGAAATCACCAACGAGTACACGCTCATCAGCACCGGCTTCGAGTTTGGCGACATGATCAAGTACAAACACACCGCCACCGATGACGAGGAAGCTGCTCCCGCACGCAAGGCGATGCAGTTCGACCGTCACGTCCTCACCACCATGCCCAAGAACGTCATCAGACGCTAATCGCATAAAAATACGCTGACCGGCACATCCGGTCAGCAGAAAGGAAACCGGCTGCCAGACATCTGGCAGCCGGTCTCTTTTGCGCTGATTCGTCTTCTATGCCCGCGGGTATTGAAGAACTGCGTAAACTTGTATTATCTCCTTGTCCTTGAGGTGTTGTCGCTTGAGGATTTGGCATCGCGTACACCGGTGTTCTCGTTCGCGCGGCTGCGCGTTGTGCTTTTCGTTGAGGTGGCTGCCGGTGTAGCTGTTGTGGTCTTGGCGGCACGGTTCGTTGTAGCCGGATTGGTTGTGCCCTGATTGGTCTCGGCACGGTTGCTTATGGCGCTGCTGCGCTCCGAGACCTTGCTGCGCGTGGATGTCTGTCCGGTGGTACGGTTGGTTTTCGTGGTCGTGGTGACTTTGCGGGTGGATGTGGATGTCGGGTCGGTGGTTGTGGTGGTAGTCGTTATTTTCGTCTGTGTCGGCGATGCCTGGACACGTGTCTGGGTCGTTACCTGCTTGTCGCCGTCCACCATCCGTGTCGTTGAATTGGAGCGTGTTGTGTTGCCCGATTTGCGCGATGTGGTTGTTGTGGTGCTGTTAGCGGTCCGGCTCGTTGTGGTCACTTTCCCGTTTGCGGCGGCGTTTGCTTTTGTGCCCGTTGTGGTTGCGCTTGTATTCGTGCTTGTGCTCGTCCGTGTGGCGGAACGTGAGGCGGACGATGACTGGGTGCTGTTGTCTTGGGTGCTGCCGGTTGAGCTGGCTCTCGTGCCGGATGTCGAGGAGGATGTCTTTGTGCGCGTGGAGATGGTGCGGGTGGAGCTGATGTCGCGGGTGCCTGTCAGCTGGCGCGCATTGGTCGCGCGGGTGCCGTTATACGTTGTCGTCAGGCGGGAGGCAAACGACTGGTCAGGGTACTGGCGTCCGTAGTCATTCCGGTGGTAGGATTGATATACCGTGGGATAATTGTTGTAGTGATACGTCTCGGCGTAGCCGAAATCGGAGCAGTAGTAGTGGTTGGTGATGTATATGTCTATGTGCGAATAGTAGGTCTGTTGGGGTTTCGGTGCGTGGTGTTGGTGGCGGGGCGGGTAGTGGTTCCAGTGATAGGGCGATGTCCATACCTTGTAGTTCGCACCCCATTGCGAATAGACAGCCGGACGGCTCACAAAGACAGGCTCGATGATATAGTTCGCGCCGTAGATGTACGGATTGCCGACAATCTGGGTGTAGTAACTGTTCTCAACCACGATAGTGGCGACATCCTGACAGGCGTTCAGCGCATACACGTCCTGTACGATGATCAGGTGTGTGCCGTTGTATATCTGCTCTACCACCCGCAGGTAGTCCACATATCCGTCGCGGTTCAGGTCCAGATTGCTTATCTGGCGGGTATAGTCGTTGAGGAACCATTCGAACTCTTCCAGTGTGCGTGCCTCTGCAAAGGCGATGGCTACTGCCTGCAGGTCGAGGTCGTAACTCAAGTCGGAGGTGGCATTGACATAGACGGTTTTCGCAGGTGTCGTCACTGTTTTGGTTGTAACGACCGTGGTGGCAGGCTGCTTGACAACTACAGTAGCGGGTTGTTTGACCACTACGGTGGTGGGTTGTTTGGTGACCACCGGAGTGGATACAATGCACGATGTCAGGCCGAGCGCTGCGGCTATGACACAATAGATATTCCTTTTCATGTTCGGTTGGGTTTGGTTAAACAACGGCAAAAATACAACTCCTTTTTGATATGCCGATACATTTGCACGCTTTTTATTTTCTCTCTGTTTTCTCAAGCCGTTTTGAAGTGAGCGGTTATTCTGATATTTTTGGCCATGCGGAATATAACCAATCAGAGTGAGCGGCCTGTGTGCCGCCCACTCTGATTCAGCTATTTGCTTTCGTCTCGTTCGCGTATGTGCGATGAGGTCTGTGCTTATTCGGCACGCTGACCCTGTGCGTCGTAGCGTACGCCGTTGCGCTCGATATAGAGGATGCCGTTCTCAATACGTTTTTCGGTAACGTCAACCACTTCGCCGTCTTCGGTCAGTTCTTTAGTAGTCTCCACGCCGTCAAGACTGATAACAACACGGCGGGGTGCGCCCAGATTAACTATGCGGTGGAAGTACGAACGGAAAGCACGGAATGTGGTACCGCCTTCAGTCTTGACATAACGCAGGTTGTTGCCTGTTGCAAGATAGAAATCGGGTTTCTGGGCATCGTTAATCAGTGTAGTCTGCCACGGCAAACTGATAAACTGTACTTGATTGGACTCGGCAGTTACGGTCTGTTGCGCAGGTGCTTCGTCTATCGTTACATGGTCGAACTCAAGGTCGCTCAGAGTGGTCATCGTGGGAACAATGAGGTAAGGCACGTTGGCTTTCATCTCGTAGGTGCGGCGGAAGTCAAGACTGATATATGCAGCCGTATTGGTGCCCGACATAGTTGCATCTTGAAGTTCATACACAGCACCACGGAACGGGTGACCTGCAGGAATGTCGAAGTCGAACGGAGCGCAGAATGTCATCCAGCTGCCTTCAGTGAGCTGTCTGCCTTGCATAATAACGGTCAGCACTTCGCCGTCGTGTCCGCTATAGAGAGAGGTGTAGTAAGCCTGGTTGTGGTTGTCCTCAAGCGTGATAGTGGTATTATTAGCGAACGTAGGAGTATAGGTCAAATCACTGCCAAGTGTACGGATATCAATAACGGCTTCTTCTTCGTTGTCTTCTACCCAACCGTTGAAGTGGTAGTAAGCGTTCGGAACAGCCTGAATGGTAACGCTCTTGCCTGCACCGAATGTAAATACTCCACCTGTGGAGCTTACTGTTTGCGTATTGCCTTGTGAGGTAATAACAACCTGTCCGTTGGCATTGGCGGCGAAATTGCCGATGGTGATATTGTAAGTAACAGGACCAGCCTCTATAATCTGTTCGTCGAAGCTGGCAGTGAATACCATATTGCCGCTGACGGTCATTGCATCAACTTGGGCATTCGAATAGGTGTTCCCCGTACCTTCAAGAAGCCATCCGATGAAGGAATATGTGTGTGTCTCATCACCAATGCGCTGAGGGTCAATGGCTGGGCGGTTGGTAATTAAATCGCCACTGTGATAGTCACTCTTGACAGCAGGATTCTGATCCTCCGCCGATGTGCGGAAGGTTACAGAGTAGGTAGGAATCGCGGTGTAATTGGCGGTGTAAGTCTTATCGGTAGTTACAGTGAACTCCTGTGTGGCATTTGTACTAAGAACACTATTGCCGTCTTTCCAGTTCGTAAATTCATAACCATTGACATCATCATCGGCAGTTATCTTAACTTTCTCACCATCATTGCAACGATAAGTATGTGTAGCAACCACACTGCTACCCACTTTGACTTGGATAGTCAGCACCTTGGCAGCAACACCAGCGCGAACAGGACGGATAGGCATACCGTGATGTGCATAGCCGTCTCCAGAATGACCTGTACCAGCAGCATCTGTAACCCTAGCTTCGTAACCATTATAACCTAAAAGATAATATGGCATTTTAGTTGCTCCTGAACCCGATTCGTAGGTAGATGACCAATAATAGCAACAACTTGAACTATTCCATTGTTCCCCACGACCTATACCACAAGCAAGTAATGTAATGGATTGTCCTGCATTGCTAACAGTAAATTTATTTGAACTCCATACCCAAGTACAATTGTCTAATAGTTCTTGCCATTCCGCTTGAGTGGGGGTATGGTCGGAAGCATTGGTCGATGTGGCAACATCATAAGTGCTGTTACCTGTATAAGTGGCTGTTAATGCTGTCGCATCATAATTGGCGTATGTGAACTGATTGTATGAGGAGTTACTTCTTGCGGTTTTACTTCCCCAAGCATACAGATTGCCCAGAGCATATTCAGAATCAGCACCGAGATTCTTTGTGGACCATAATGTTCCGCTCGGCAGACCCAAATCAACATATCCGTCAGGAACTACGGCTGAAGTCCAATTGGTATTGCTGTTGTTGTCCGTGGGACTTACAGTACTTGTCTTGTAAGCAGCAAATACTGCATAATAAGTAGCATCACTTGCAGAAACCGTATAAGAAGCATTGTTACTTACTATAGTATTTCCATTCTGTGTTGTACTCCAACCTTTGAAATAATAGTTAGCATTTGCAGAAGCAGTAATGGTGACACTTGTTCCAGAAGCAACTGTGGTGCCACCACTTACAGTACCCATACCGGTGCAACCATCTGCCAAAGCTACGGCAACGGTGACATCAGAAACATCAAGTTCAAAGACTGCAGTGATAGTGGGAGCTGAATATTTTGCATACGTATCCCCCATGCTTATACTATTTCCAGAAATAGTAGGAGAAAGTGTTCCATACGTCCATTGCTTAAACTTATAACTAGAGTTTGTTATAGTATAAGATAAATTAAATGCAACATAAGTTGTGTAAGTTTTCGTAACACTGGTAGAGGTGCTTATTGAAACAGCACTTCCTTTATCAGGCGTATATGTACCTGATACCGTTGCTACGTTTTCAGGACTTACTCTCACAATAAAATTTACTGCCCACATCTGCGAGGAGATGAGAGCTACAAGAATTAAAGAAAATAGTTTTTTCATAATTGTTGAGTTTTAGTTAAACAATAAGTTTATTTGGTTTGTTGTTTTGTTATTCTTTTCACACGTTTGCTGACACTTGTCTGTCAGCAACTATTGCACACAAAAAGCGGCAATATCGCTTCCTATTGATATTACCGCTTTCTTCGTTATGACATTTTCTTTATATTGCCAATCCTGTTCGCATCACATCGTCATATAAAGGCGAATGAGAACCGGCTTCTAAAATGACAGGCTCTATCATTGAGTTGACCTGACGAGCATATTTCCATAAAGGAGGAACTACCGTGAACCAATTGCCACTGATTTTCGGTACAACAACTGCAACATCTATATCACTGTCCTTGTGAGCAGTTCCTTTGCTGTAAGAACCATACAGATACACCCTCGCATCCGTATAGTGCTGCAGGATAGCTGCCTTGTACGCCTTGACTATATCTATAACTTGCTCTTTATCCATTCTCTCATCTGAAAGAGCTTTTCGGTTTGCGTCTGCAAAAGTACTGCCTTTTCACTAAACTGACAAATATTCAACGAAAAAACAGTAATTTGTAGAGTATTCAATTACCCTTTGCGGTAATACCAATACGTCAAAGAGCATTTTTTGATAGCACTCGCTTGTGCTATCACGCAACATTACGCTGCGGGTCTTACAGCCCCTGACCGAAGAGGTTGTAACTACGCGTGCCGCGGATAATCACCACCCTGCCGCCATGCAGCACTTTGCGGGCGGATACGGAGGATGTCTGTTCATCTGATACGTGCGTCTGCTCCACGGCTGTTGGCGTCTCTGTGTCTTGTGGACCTTCAAACGAGTTGAAATAGTCGCCTATGCCGAAGCAATCGTTGTACGCCTCGTATGCACCTTCGGGGTAAGTCACTTTCACATCCGGCAACGTACATGCTTCTACATCCGTCCACGGATTGTATGCACCTATACCTTCGCGCAAAACCTCACAACGGGGAGGGGTTGTTCCCATAAAGCACAACTCCTGCAGTCGGTCAAGCACAATGGCACTCACGCAGAGAGAGTCCAGCGATGCAGGAAGAACCAGCTTGGAGATATAGTCGGCAGTTTCTTTCCCCACCACCACATAAACCGCTTCCTTCTTTATAAGTTTCAGCGATGAGGGCAGTGTAAGCGTGCCGCTGACCCAGACATCGTAGAGGGCTCTTTCTCCGAGCGTGACAATAGATGACGGCTCGGCAAAGGTGATGCTGTAAGCTGTAGCACCTTTCAGAGCATTGTCCTCCAGCTCAGTCACCGTAAAGACCATTTCGCCCTGTGATGTGCCGCCTGTCGAAATCGTTCCCTGCTCTACCGTGATGGTGGCAGGAACAACTATATTCTCCATACGGTACTTCTTTGCGTTCTTCTCCTGCGTGGGCAAAAGCGAAGCGGTCATTGTATTAGGGTCACAGCGGAAATATAGTCCGCTTGCATCCTTTTGTACGAACGGCTGCAACTGCGGCTCGGCTTCCGTCGCTGCCGCACAGAGAAGAATCAACTGGAATAATATGACCTTTCCGAATGTTCGCATTGTGATGTCGTTTCGTGTCTTCTTTGGTGCCGTCTGCTATTCTTATACGGGATTGTCATCATCTGGCACTGTACCGGGATCGGTAATGGAGCCGGACAAGTTGGCTGTGGAGCCATCCATCATTGCATGCAGCGCGTACATGACGATCTCTTCGCAGCAGGGAGTAGAATAAGCTTGTTTCTGTTTCATTTGTTTGTCATTTTTAATGTTATCAATTGGGGTTATCTGTTAACGACTTAATAAACGACCGTTTTTTCGGTCGTCGCAGACGGCGCCTTATTATAAACATTATGAGAGTGTTGATACAAGCGGCATAAGCCCGTATGTCGGTGAACGGAATGTGTGAATACAGGGAGAGATTGTGTCATAAAAACAGGCAAAATGCCATAAAATCATAAAAAAGAGAAAAAAACGGTCGAATTGTTTGGCAGAATGAAAAGAGTTCTCTACTTTTGCCACCCTCCCTGAAAAAAGGGTCGTTTAACGCCCTGTGGGAAGAAACTATAGAATAAACCGAATATTAACCTTATAAAACCAACAAGTGTATGAAGAAAACGTATTACTTGCCTCTGACGGAGACAGTTCCGTTTGGCGCCATGGAGCGTATTATGGATGCTACCGTTATCAGTGCTGATCCTGTCATTCAAGACGAGGATCCCAGTGATCCCAATGCCATGATATGGTAAACCCGTCAGCCGGAAGGATGCTTGAAACGACGGATATGAACTCGAGTCTGAATCACATAGTGCTTGCAAAGTGCCGCGCGTTGTTGCCGCTGCTTCTGCTTGCGTTTGTTCCGCGGCTTGCGGCGCAGACGTTCACCTACGATGCCGACGGGCTGTACTACAGTTGCGACCCCGGCACGAAGGAGGCGGTGCTGATTGCCTGCAGGGATGCCAATACCGGTTATGTCTATGAGCAGGCGAACGTGTTTGTCCCCGCAACCATCACGGTCAGCGGCGCGAGCATGGGAGGTGACAGCAGTTCGGAGAGCGAGAACACCTACACCGTGACGGAGATAGGCGAGGGTGCGCTGGAGGGTGCGTGGGCGCAGACGCTCGCGTTCGGAAAAGGCAGCCAGGTCCGCATCATCCGCCGCAGGGGACTGTACGGATTGGGCATCAAGACGCTCGAACTGCCTGCCTCGCTGCGCGTCATCGAGGAGGAGGGATTGTATATCCGTTCGTCGCAGAAAACCCAGTCGTTCATCGCCACGCTGGTTCTGCCTGCGTCGTTGGACAGCCTCGGCCTGAGCAGCATCGTGCTTAACCGGTTGCAGAAACTCCGTTTCCTCGGAATGACGCCTCCCAAGTGCGCTGTCGCGGAGGGCGACGCCCGCAACCCGTGGACGGCGGCGGACAACGCCACGCCCGAGGACATAACGGTGGAGTACCCAGAGGGGTGCCGCGACTTATATAAGGAACGCGTGGGCATAGGCGACTATTTCACCGCCTTTGCCGAGCCGGAGACTCCCACGGGTGTCGAGGAGACGGACGCGGAAACACGGTCGTCTGCCGGAGCGGCCCGCAAGGTGATGCAGGGCGGCAGGGTGACGATTATCCGCGGCAACCGCACCTACAATCTTTTCGGACAGGGATTGTGACATTTTGATATCGCGGCAGGTTCGCAGACATCCGCTACCCTTGCCGAAGGGATGCCGAAGGGTTGAGCTACCCTTGCCGAATGACAAAGTGTCAGTAAATACAAGGAATAACAACCAAAACAACAAACAAAATATTGTTTAACAAAAAAACGTACAATTATGAAAAAACTGTTTTCACTAATTCTTATGGCTCTCATCTCATCGCAGATGTGGGCGGCTACATTAACGTTCTCGACAAATAACGGGACAATATCAGCTACCAAAGGAACTTCTTCTGTAACAAGTGTTACATCCGGATCAAGTTTATCAACATGGTATGATTATACCATTACAGTTACCTCACCTACTTGGGATTTTGAAAAATGGACTGTGACCTATGGATCTACTTCTGCAGACGTAACAACCTCTGCTGTCACGAATACTCTAACTTTTACCCCAAGCACAAGTGGTACAAGCAGAATCCTAAAGTTCTCAACTAAAAGTTCACCAAGTAACATTACTATTGTTGCTCATTTCATTGACCCAAGTACTGTTCCTTCGGGTCCAGTTGCACCGACAGCTGGGGCAAAAGTGAGCTATACTGCTACTCCGGGAACAAACGCTATGCAATTAGGTCCTAATGTGGAGATTCCTAATTTCTCCAATTCTGTAGATTTAGGTTTCGCGGTGCTTTGGGCAAAAAAGAGTGTAGGTGCTTCTTCTGTTGATAGTAGAGGAACGAGATACACGAATTCAGCAGCAAAAGCATTGTCTTCTGCTACACTTGGAGGACTTGGTTGGCGCCTCCCGGCAGCTGCTGATTTTCAATCATCAGGTGGACTTTATGATCTCAACGTAAATGCTGTTGGCAACAATGTTGTTTTAACTCACAAAACGGCTTATAATGGTGTCGAACTTATAATTGCGACGGAAGGAGCTAGCGCAATGGATTTGTGGTGCAGTTATTCATCCGGTTCATACAATTACTACGGTCGTGCAAATAGAACTAGTAAGACATGGAGTTATCCGAATAGTTCAAATAGTTCATCGTATGAGGCTTGGGTACGTCCTGTCTTTGACCTCGCAGCCGCCGGCATCAAGAAACTCACTATTAACGTAGTGAAAGATGGTGTTACCACCACGAACAACTACTACGTGGCAAACAATCAGCAGGTTGATATTACACCTGCAACAGTTAGCGGTTACAACTCTTCATGGACCAGTGGTGTCAGCGGAACGGGTAAAAAGACGTTCACCGTTACCTCAAACACTACCGCTACGATAACCTATACAGTGGCTATTACTTACGTTACCGCTACGTTCAACAACTATGATGGTACGCAGTTGTATCAGAACACTTCCGTTGTTTCCGGAACGACTCCGACTTACAGCGGTTCAACTCCGACCAAACCGAGCACGCAGACTGTATCTGAGGTTACCACCTACTCCTTCACAGGATGGAGTCCCGCTCTTGGTGCTATCACGACCAACACCACCTATACGGCGCAGTTCTCTTCTTCGACCGCTCCGCGCCAGTACCTCATCCGCTTCCTGCAGGAGGACGGCGAGACCGTAATTCAAAGCAGCAACGTCAATTACGGCGGAAACCCCATTGCCCCGGCTGACGAGGATATGACAAAGATAGATGACGAAAACTACACTTACACTTTCGCGGGATGGGATGCCAATAATGACGGTATCGTGGACGAAGTGGCGGAAGTGACCGGCGCACAGGACTATGTGGCTGTGTTCACCGCAACGCCGATTGTGGTAGTGCCCACTTACAACATCACCGTAGGCGCATACAGCAACGGTACTGTAACGCTGACAGCAGGCGGCGACGTGCAGGTTGTTCCTGCGGAAGGCGGCGTATATAACTACCTGGAGGGAACCACCATCATCGTCAAGGCTACAGCCAATCGAGGCTTCCACTTCACGGAGTGGAGCGACCATACCACCAACGCCAGCGTGCGCGTGCGCGAGATCGATGAGAACAAGACGTTCACCCCGACCTTCGCTGCCAACACGCCGTTCACCATGCTTGACACATGGACTGAGGCGGACTGCCTGAGCAACTACGACTTCGCCAATACGCTGACCGTTGTTCTTGACGGACGCACCTTCACCGCTGACCAGTGGGCTACGCTGTCCGTACCGTTCACCACTACGCTTACCGCGGATGACGCCCTTTACAATATGGTTTACAGACTCAGTGTTGCCACACTCTCTCAGGATGGCGGAAGCATGCATTTCGAGTTCGTGCGCACCAATGCCATTGAGGCGAACGAGCCTTATCTGATTGTGCCGCGCCAGGCGGTCAATGAGGTGGTGTTCTACGGAGTTAAACTTGAGACACCCGTTGAGAAACATCCCACTACGGATAACCGTGTTGAGTTCGTCAGCAGCCTGTGGAAGCGGACCATCTACGGCCGCAACGAGTTCTATGTAGGCGCGAACAGCACCCTGCGTTACGCCTCCACCACCGGTACGACCGTGAAGGGCAACCGTGCGTTCTTCCGTAAGATTAATGACGCCGCTTCTGCTCCTCGTCGCGTTGTCATCAGCATTGACGGTGTGGAGACAACGAAGGTTCTGACCGAGGACGGCGAACTGGTTGACACCACCACCAAGCGCATGGAGAACGGTATTCTCATCATCGAGCGCAACGGTGTCCGTATGGATGCACTGGGCAACCGTATCGACTAAAGGCTTCCCTGTTCCGCATAGGAACATAGATGCATGACAAGTGCCGGAAATGTGTACGTTTACACATTTTCGGCACTTCTTTTTGTGTGTTTTTACACATTTTCGGCACTTCTTTTTGTGTGTTTTTACACATTTTCGGCACTTGTCCGTGTGTGCTTGAGCCTTCCCGGCACGTTGCTTTCGTGCTTTCGCGGATATGTTCAGTGGTAGATACGGGTCAAAACAACGACAGGAAACGGATATCCGTTACCTGTCCTCTATTGTCCGTGATATATGCCTCTCTTGTCCGAGATATATGCAGGATTTCTTCGTAATCCTTCACCCTTCGGTGTGAAGTCTTACAAATCAAAACGAAAAAACCTCACTTGAAAGTGAACTTTCAGATGAGGTTTTCTGTTTCGGTTAGTGATATATGCAGGATTTCTTCGTAATCCTTCACCCTTCGGTGTGAAGTCTTACAAGCCATAAAAACAAACAAGCGCTTGAAAGTAAACTTTCAGACGCTTGTTCATTTTCATGTCTCGTGATCCATGCAGGATTCAAACCTGCAACCCCCACATCCGTAGTGTGGTACTCTATTCAGTTGAGCTAATGGACCGTTTCGCTTTTGCTTGCAAACCAAACTATAAATACCATGAAACAACACGGTTTGCCCTCAAAAGCGGGCGCAAAAATAGTGTCTTTTTGCGGACTGACAAAATATTTTTGCGATAATTTTGTCAGAAAGTATATAACCTGTTATAAATGAGGATGCGGAGCAACGGAGTCTGGTCTTCCGTTGTTCCGCAATCCTTATTGTTCCGCCGTGTCTGTTCAGTATGCGATGGCGAAGACCACGCGGCGGGGCGACGGCTTGCCTGTTACCATGCACTTGCCTGTCTCTTCCTTGAATCCGGGCAGCGGGTCAAGCGGGATGCAGCGGATGGTGGCTTTGGTTTCCTCCTTGATGCGCTCTTCCGTTTCGGGCGTGCCGTCCCAGTGGCACAGCAGGAATCCGCCTTTCTGTATCTCCGTCTTGAATTCCTCATACGAATCGCACGTGCGTATATGCGCTGTACGGAAGTCAAGCGCTTTCTTGTAGCAGTTATACTGTATGTCTGCCAAAAGTCGCTCTACGTGCCCGCAAATGCCTTCTACGGGCATTGTCTCTTTGGTGAGTGTGTCACGCCTTGCCACCTCGATGGTGTTGTTCTCAAGGTCGCGTGCGCCCATAGCCAGGCGGACAGGCACGCCCTTGAGTTCGTAGTTGGCGAACTTGAAGCCGGGTGACGACTGGTCGGAGGTGTCCACTTTGACGCGGATGTTGCGGCGGCGCAGTTCGTCTGCAAGCGGGTTGAGTTTCTCCATCAGTGCCGCAAGGTCCTCCTGCTTCTTGAAGATGGGAACGATGACCACTTGTGTGGGAGCGAGGGCGGGCGGCAGTACAAGTCCGTTGTCGTCGGAGTGGGTCATGATGAGCGCGCCCATCAGACGGGTGCTGACGCCCCACGAGGTAGCCCATACGTATTCGTACTTGTTCTCTTTGGATAGGAACTGCACGTCGAAGGACTTGGCGAAGTTCTGTCCGAGGAAGTGGGACGTTCCCGCCTGCAGGGCCTTGCCGTCCTGCATCATCGCCTCGATGCAGTAGGTGTTGAGCGCGCCCGCGAAGCGTTCGTTGGCGGACTTGACACCTTTGATGACGGGTATCGCCATTATCTTTTCCGCGAAGTCCGCATAGACGTCGAGCATGCGGCGGGCGTAGTCCTCCGCCTCCTCACGGGTGGCGTGGGCTGTGTGTCCCTCCTGCCAGAGGAACTCGGCGGTACGCAGGAAGAGGCGCGTGCGCATCTCCCAGCGCATGACGTTGCACCACTGGTTGCAGAGGATGGGCAGGTCACGATATGAGGATATCCAGTTCTTGTAGGTGGACCAGATGATGGTTTCCGACGTGGGACGGACGATAAGCTCCTCTTCAAGGCGTGCGTTCGGGTCCACCACCACGCCCTTGCCGTTCGGGTCGTTCATCAGGCGGTGGTGTGTCACTACGGCACATTCCTTGGCGAAGCCTTCCACATGCTCCGCTTCGCGGCTGAGGAACGATTTGGGGATAAGCAGGGGGAAATAGGCGTTCTGTACGCCCTGCTGCTTGAAGCGGCTGTCCAGCTCGCGCTGGATGGTCTCCCAGATGGCGTATCCGTACGGCTTGATGACCATGCAGCCGCGCACTGCGGACTGCTCGGCAAGGTCGGCTTTTACCACCAGTTCGTTATACCATTTGCTGTAGTCTTCCTGTCGGGAAGTGAGTTTCTGAAAGTTTGCCATTGTGCAAAATGAAGCGGCTTTCCGCCGCTTCGTATTTTATAGGTTTATACGTTTAATAAATCATTACACGGCTTCCGCGCCGGCGGTCGCGGCGTGTCGGGAATCCCGACTGGCACATTACGCAGCCGTACTTGACACCCGATGAGAGTACAAAGGTGAGTTTGATACCGGCAAAGAGGTTGCGCACGGGCGATGTGGCGGCGCTTGAGCTCAGGTAATCGACCATCTTCAGTCCTGCGGTCATGTCCGCGTTGGCGGCATACTGCTGGGGGTATGAGAGCATCGGCTGGCTGGACTTGATGCGGTCGTCGAGGATGTTCATGTCGGCGAACAGGGCAATGCGGAAGTAGTTCTCCGCATCCGAGCGTCCCGAACCGGACAGAGTCATCTCACCGCCTATTTCCACGGAGCCTGCCACGTTCACCTTCATGGTCGTCTTGTCTTCGGTTTTCAGGGCGTAGTCCGTGAAGAACCCGTGGTTGGGCATGTTGGCGAGCGGGTCAATGAACTCCTTGTAGATACCTACAGCCGAGTAGGTCGCTTCCGCCTTGAAGTTGTTGATGACGTTCAGATTGACTTTGGCACCGGCAAGGAAATAGAAATGGTTGATGTGCGCACCGACCAGCAAAGGGATTTGCGCCGTGATGGTGGTATAACTGTCCTTGCGGTTCTTCTGAATGTATTGGTAGTCGAACAGTCCGTCCACAGCCTGCGGGTCAAGTTGGTTGGGCAGCAGGTACGTGGCATCGTCGATGCGGAGTCCTGAGTATGCGTACTTGCCTGCCAGACCGGTCTGCAGCAGGAATGCCGAGCCTCGCCATTCGTATCCCAAACCTAACGCTCCACCGCCTCCGATACCCATTTTGGCACCGGGGGTGGACCCTATATAGTTGGAGATACCACCATTAGCCCATATAACAAATCCGTGGGCTCCGAGGTTGTCGTTTGCCTTCACAGTCAGTGGCAGCAGCGCGAGCAACGCGATGATAAGGTGTTGGTGTTTCATATTCGTTTTTGTGAAATTAGTCAATCTGTTACGGGCTTCAGTTCTTTTGTTTACTGTTGCTCAGTAGCGGGTGCGTCACCCTCCGTGTCCGGAGAGTCAGCCTCTTGTGGCTGCTCTCCGGCGGGAGTATGCTCGATAATCTGCGTCTGGATGTTCTCAACGATAATCTCGTCGAAGACCACTTCAACGCGGCGGTTCTCCGCACGTCCTTCGGGCGTTGAGTTGTCGGCGATGGGTTCCGATTCACCCTTGCCGATGGTGTTGATGCGGTTGGCATCAATGCCGCGTTTGACGAGTTCCGCCTTGACGGAGTTGACACGTCCTTCGGACAGGCGCTGGTTGTATTCCTCTGTGCCGACATTGTCGGTGTGTCCGATGAGGGTGATGTGAGCGGACGGATGACGCTGCAGCAGGTCAGCCAGTTCGTCCAGGGTGTTGTCGCTGATATGGCGGATGTTGGTGCGGTCGTTGTCGAAGAAGAGGTTCTCCATCACGATGGTGTCACCAGCCTGGATGGTGTCGCCGTTGTAAACGATAGTATCCTGCGGTATGATTTCAGGCTCAACCACAACAGTATCCACCACCTCGGGTTTGGGCTGCACTTTCTTCTTTTTCTTCGCTTTCTTTACGGGCGGCTGCTCGTAGAACTCGTAATAGACATTGAAGCGCACACCGGCGTTCCACGGCAGCATCTTGCCCGAGGCCAGTTCGCTGTCCTTTGTTACCGAATAAATGTTGGCAATCTTGCCTTGCGAGTCAGGATGCGTATAGAAAGTGGCTCCGGTTGCGGGCGTCTGGTGATAGTCCATCACGCCGATGTTGGCATAGAGCGCCACCTCATAGTGCAGCAACTGCGCAAAGGGGAGTTTCTGTTTCACTTCGTTCTTGCCGTTGCTCTTTGGCGGAGCGGGAATGGCCGCTTTGGAAGCCATATAGGGGTCGAGGTTGTAGCCTATCTCCAGCGCAATCTGCGGGTTGAACTTCTTGAGGTTCATCTTGCCCTTGTCGTCTTTTGAATCAGAGAAGAGCTGGTGGTTACCCAAATCCGTGTACGGGTCAATGCCTTTGCCGTCCTTAATCCAGCGTGTGAAATCGGTATTGACGGAATAGGATGACATCAAGGGCAGCCCTACGCGGACACCTGCCATGGCATACAGTCCCTTGTAGATGTCGGCACCGAACAAAATGGGCACCCCCACCTCAAATGTGGACTGGCTCTCCTTGATGGAAGAGAAGTCAAAGTTGTAGGTGCTCAAATCGGGATAAACCAGTTCATATTCCTTCTGTATAGTACCTTTCGCGCTGTTACCCGCATACGTACCGTCGATACCGACAGTCATGCGGAAGAGGTTGTACTCCATCTTGTAGCGGAACTCCAGTCCGGCGTTCAGCCCGCCCGGAAAAGAGAGGTCGGACCCGGTGATCGGGAACTGGCTGTAACCTATCTTCGGACTCAGTCCGATGTAGTGAACGGGTTTGGTGTAGGTCTTCTTGGCCTGCGTCCATGCGCGGTCGGTGACCGATGTCTTCTTCTCCGCAAAGAGCATCAGCGGCATTGCTGCCAGAAGAATCAAAGCGATGTATTTGTTCATTGTCTTGGTGTTTGTCATAGTTTTTTCCTCCCGCTTGTTTATTCCACAATCCATTTTTTCGTTGTCTGCATTCCGTCGTCGGAGCGGAAGAAGATCACATACGTTCCTCTTGTCACAGACGGGTTGATGGTGATGTCGGGCGAACCGTAGGCTTCACCGTAGTTGCCCTGTTGCACGGCACGGCCTGTCATGTCGTAGATGGTGTATGCACCGGAAGTGACGGTAAGCACCTGCAACTGTCTGTTGTCTCCTCTGCGCGGGGCCAGGTCAATGCCTTCTCCTTTGAATACGGGTTTGTCGTCCGCGCTGTTGTATTGCGGCGTGAAACGGCAGGTGCAGAACGTCTTGCGGTCGTCCGAGCGTGTCAGTTCCGCATAGTAGGAATCGATGTTCGTTACAAGATCGGGAACGTGGATGTAGGAATGGTGCTCTCCGCGTCCTACCACTTCCTGTTTGTTGCGGAACCAGCGGACAGTGGCAACAGGGTTGCCTCCGTTGAACTGTTCGTTCTTGATAGAGAGAATGTCGTTCCAGCGCTGGTAGATGACCCAAGCGGGATAGAGTACGGTGAATCCGATCTGGTGTTTCTCCTCCTGTCCGCAACTGTTCTGGACGGTGAGGGTCATTGTGTAGTCGTCCGGCCGCGGGTAAGCGTAGATGTATTCGCCTGTCTTGTCGTAATAAACGGAGTCATAGGGCATCGGAATGGTGATGATGCTGTCCATTGACGTGCCGTTCACGGTGACAGCCGTAGTGATATCCTCGTATCCTGTTCTGACGATTGAGGTGTTGTCGTCGATTTTCACTGTCGTGCCTTCCTGGTTGTTCCAGTTGTCCGAGAAGTCCACTTTGAAAGTCTGCACAGAGGGGTGGATAACGACGGGCGGGTCTTTGGTGTCGTCTCTCTTCTCCTCATAATGGAAAGCCACCTTGAATCCTTTTGCGTCGCCGCAGATGCTGTCCTTGACCGTGAACGTGCCCGGGCAGTCCAGCGAAGCCGCCTCCACGTGGATGCGGTAAATCTTCTTGGCGCAGGACTTGCTGTAATGATTCAGGTCGCTGCCTGTATAGGGCTCAATGTACTCATAGTCGCCCGTATAGGATATTGTCTCGCCCGAACGCGGCCATGTGAACGTCTTGCCGAAGTCCACTTCCACAGGGTCGTCCGTAATGACTTCAGCGGCATCCACAAACTGCTCCAGTTCGAAGGTGCCGACGTGGTTGGTGAGTTCGCACACATAGGTGGCATCCACATCCGCCGCAGGCATGCGGAGCGTGCGTTCAGTGGACAATTCTTTTCCCTTGTCGCTCTTCTCATACCAGCGGTAGGAGAAGCCCTCGGGAGCGGTAATGGAGATGCTGTCCTCCTTTCCTTCGCAGTCCTTGCTGAAGACAAGTTCCTTCGCGGCGCAGGTGACGTGCGCGTACATGTGCGCTTCATGGCGTTCCGTGCATATCTGCACTTCCTTGCTTCCGACAGCGCTGATGGCGCAGTCGTAATTCGCCAAGACTATACCTACGGTGCTTCCCGCCCAATTGGAAAGGTCAATACCCACTTTCGACCAGTCTTTCCAGTAGGTCAGCACATCCTTCCGTTCGCTGTTGTTGAAAGACTCCCATCCCTTGATGCTCGCCTTGTCGGTCGTATAATGGTACAATTCTCCATAGAGTTGTCCGTAATCCTTGTGCTTGTCGTCAAGGTTCTGCGCATAGAAGCCGCAATATGGCTGATACCAGCCGGGGATGTTATAGTGGTTCGGCGCTTCCAGTACGGCGGCGTAATTGATAAGGATAATGGGATGGGCGGCATCCACTGTCAGACGGAATACAACCCATTCGCCTTTTGCAGAGTCGCTTTCCGCATAGCCGTCGTTCATCAGCCGGACGCTGGTCGTCAGTTCAGGCGGCAACACAGACAACTCCTTGCACAGGTTGTCCGTTCCCTCCGCCGTCATCAGCGTCTGACGGGGATGCGATGTCGGGGAAAGATAGGGGGCTTTCCACCCAATAGAGTCCATTGTCCCCAACTCACTCTCCGCATGGTACGTAATACCTGCCTCGATGTTGATGAAACGTTTGGTACCGTCATCCAAATTGGACATGTCAATGCACTGTGCCCACGCAGTGCCGGCCGCCAACGCCATCAGCCCCACGGCGACCCAAGTCTTCAGATTACAAGAGTGTTTCACGATATTGTGTTTTATTAGTTCCTTCTTCCCAACAGTCATTATCTGGCGAGCCATTTCTTGGTTTCCTCGTTCTGCTCGCTGTCACGGAAGCGTATGACATAGACACCCGCTGCGGGCAACTGGATGACGGGCGAGCCGTAATCGGCACCAAACACGCCCTGTCCGAGGGTCTTTCCGTCTATGTTGTACAAAGTATATGTTCCTGATAGGTCTGTATTCACGCGGACGATGCGGTCGTTGTTGTTGTCCGCCGTGAGCTGTATGCGCTCGTCAGTCCGCTCGGGTGCATACTGCCGTGCGGCAGGGCTGACGGGACAAGTGCAGAAGGACAGTCCGTCCAGCGTGCGTGTGAGCACAGCCCAGTAATCACTTTCGGGGTTCAGACCGCCGGGCTGGTAGAGGTAACTCTGATAGGGAGCCATCGTCCATGCGGGCGCGCCGTCCTGATACCATTCGACCTTGGAGAACACATATCCGCCGTTGTAGTTCTGGTTGAGGAGAGCAAGCACATCATCCCAGCGCTGGCTGATAAGCCATGACGGATAGCGCACTTCCAGTATCTGCGTATAGACGGCGTCTGTGCCGTTCGACTGGTGAACACGGAGGGTATAGGAGTAGAAATTCGGCCGTGCGTACTGTGCGGCACTTGACGGCGGCATCGGAACAGAAATCTTGTTCGAGCCTTGCAGGATGGCCTGGTCGGTCCTGTTGACAAAGCCGTTTGCCACAGCGTTGTCATCAAAGACGATGTCATAGCTCTTTGGATAGCCCGATGTGTAGTTGAATGCTATATCGAGAGTGGCCGCATCCGCACATACATACTGCGGGAACTCATACGAACATTCGACAACGCACTTGTCGGTTATGTCCACGCTGAGTGTGGTAGGACTCATAAAGGACGGGGACTGCATCTCGCAATAGAGAGTGGTCGTTTCGCCCGTATATGCGAACTGGTAGGTGCAAACCCTGTCGGTGGAGATAACCACCCCGGGATTGGCGGCGGTGTACCAGCGGTACGAGAAGCCTTCGGGTGCGGAGTAGGTGACCGCCGATGCAGGTTCGCAGGTCTCCGATTCCTTCTGGAGGACGGCTTGCGTGCAGACCAAGGAGGAATACAGGCGTGCCATGTGGTGATCCCAGCATATCTCCGGGTCCTCATAGTCCCCCGCCTTGTAACTGATGGCGCAGTCGTAGTACTCGCACCAGATGCAAACCTTCTGGCCTATCGCGGCGCGGAGGTCAAAGCCCGCAGACGACCAGTCCTTTTTCAGCAGCACCATATAACGTTTCAAGTCTCCCGTAGTGACGTCATGAAGCGGGATATTGTTCAGTTGCTCCCATCCGTCCGCCGTGGCAGGCTGTTTCCAACCGGACAACCCGTTGGGAGCGGCATAGGCGTGTATCATACGGGTGGGTTCCTGCGGGTACTCGTTGCCTCCGTCGTCCACCACGGAGATGAAAATCTGCACCCACGGCTGGTAGTACTTCCATCCGTTTCCGTCCACCACGATATTGTGGGTCTGGGGATATTCCAGCATAGCCGCATAGTCCAATACGGCGATGGCGTTCTGCTCGGTGACGGTGAAGACATATCCGATACGTCCACCCTTTGCGGACTCATCCCAGCAGTCGTATTCGTCACATCCTGTCAGATAGCGCTGGGTAGCCAAGCGCACCGACGAGGAATGATTGTCGGGAATGCCTTTGATGCCGATATGCGGGTCAGTGTTGGAGCGGTCCGTGATGCGTTTGATACGTATGTCAGGATTAGACGGGTCGGGACCATCATAGACGCCGTACGGAACCCAGCCCCAGATGTTGGCTTCGCTGGTTTGTTCAACGACATCGAAATCGTAGTATCCTTGTACGATGCTGCCCTGCTGCATCATATCTATCGTCGTACGTGTTCCCTCTTGAGCAATGACAGTGCCTGAAAAGAGCATTGCAAACAGACTTGTCGCCAGTAGTTTGGAAAATAGCCTTGTTCTATTCATCGTAAAAAGAAATTACCGATTTGCGGGCAAAAGTATTTCAAAATTCGGAAATGTGCAACAAAGGCTGTATTTTTTTTGACTTTTGAATAGCGCAGGCGTTTTTTTGGCAATAATCATGCTCCTGTTCAATACGGGTGAGCACAAGTAATTATGTCCCTGCGCTCGCAGGTTTGAGACGGTGTTTTATGACCCTATTCTGAGTTATGAGTTCCTGTTCAGGCTGTACGCTATTCCGCAAATATTCAGCTTTGCAATCCTAACTTGCCGAACGAAACTGTCCCAACTTGCCGAATGAAATAGTCTCAACTTGCCGAATTTGACAAAAAATATTTGTACGATTAAAAGATAGTCAGTACTTTTGCGGCATCATACAAATATATGGAACCATGAAGGAATACAAACACCGTATCGCAGACTTGCTGCTACGTCGCAAATTGGAGGGAAAAGGAGCCGTGCTGATTGTAGGTCCCAAATGGTGCGGAAAGACAACCACAGCCAAGCGGCAGTCGCGCAGTTTGCTGGATTTGAGCAAGAAACTTATTCTTGAACAAAGCCGACAGATGATGGAAATCAATCCGGAAAGTCTGTTGGCAGGTGATACCCCGCGCATCATTGACGAGTGGCAGCAGATACCCGCGTTATGGGATGTGGTACGGACGGAAGTGGATGAGAGGAACGAATTCGGGCAGTTCATATTGACAGGTAGCGCCGTTCTTCCGGAAGCGGAAGAGACACTGCACAGCGGTACCGGCAGAATCGGGCGTGTCAAGATGCGTCCGATGAGTTTGTTTGAATCAGGCGAAAGCAAAGGAGAAGTGTCTTTGGAGGATTTGTTCAACAATGCGGATATCCCTGTCATTACCAATGATATGACCATTGACCAGATGGCATTTCTCGTATGTCGCGGTGGATGGCCCCAATCCACTTTCCTGCAAGGGGATACCGCGCTTGACCAGGCAGATGACTACTTGGAGTCACTACTCACTACGGACATGCACCGTGTGGGAAAAGTACAGCGTTCATCGGATAGGATGCGATATATAATGCGCTCGTACGCGCGCCATCAAGGGGCGCAATGCCCTGTGAGTATGATACGGGCGGATGTGTCGGCGAGCGACAATCAGTCGGTTTCTGACGATACGATTGCTTCCTATCTGGACGTGTTGAACCGTTTGTTTGTCATAGAGGATATGCCGGCATGGAATCCCAATCTGCGGTCCAAGGCTGCCATCAGGACTTCTCCCACCCGATACTACATTGACCCGTCTATTGCCACAGCGGCATTGGGCATTTCTCCCCAAGACCTCATAAACGACCTGAATACATTCGGTTTTATGTTTGAGACAATGGCAGTTCGTGACATTCGCACCTATTCCGACGTACTGAAAGCCAATGTGTTTCATTTCCGTGACAGTAACGGTTTGGAGTGCGATATGGTTATTCACCGCCGCGACGGTTCATACGGGCTATGCGAGGTCAAGTTAGGCGGTCCGCATAATATTGAGACGGCGGCGGGTAGTCTGAAAGCGGTTGCCGCCAATATTGACACAAGCAAGATGAAAGAGCCGACATTCCTGATGGTGCTTACCGCTGTCGGTCCATACGCATATCGGCGCAAAGACGGCGTGTACGTTGTCCCTATCGGCTGTCTGAAGCCGTAAAAGGAACCGACAACGAAGAATGTTCAATATGCCAATGAAAGCTTTGTCTGACCGGAATCTAAAAGATTCTGAAAATTACGGAAGTATATTCTTTTCAGACACATCTCTATGTGCGCGAATATCTTTTTGTAGGCAGGACAAAGGATAGTTCAATCGTTCAAAAATCCGCCAAATTCACGCCTTTTACAGAAAAACCTATTGCAACGTATCCATTGACAGGCTTTCTGACTATGTGCGTCCCTCGGTGAAATCCGCTTAATCTATCATTTATCTATCGTGTATCTAACGTATATCTATCGTATATCTAACGTATATCTATCGTATATCTAACGTATATCTATCGTGTATCTAACGTAAATAATACGTACCGCCTCCGAAACGGAAGCGGTACGGTCAGAATACGGAAACAGCGCGGTCAGAATACGGAAGCGGTACGGTCAGGGTACGGAAACGGTACGGTCAGAACACGGATACAGCGCGGTCAGAACTCTTTCGGCTTGCCCAATCCGCAGAGAGAACGGAAGTCGCAGTAGTGGCAGCGGGTGGTGTCGGACTTGTCATAGAAGGAGGCATCCCTTCCCCTGCTTGTGTCCCACGGCGACTCGAAGGGACGGTCGGGATTGAACATCTCGTCTCTGAGGAATGCCTCGAACCGCGCCTCGAAGGTTTCGCACACATCGTTGTAAGACAGGATGGTGTCCAGTGCGCCATCGGCGTTGACGTAGCGCACGCGGGGCTGATAGTCCGGTTCCCTGCCGCTGAGCGGGAAGCAGAGGGCGGGCAGAATGGTCCTGCCCGGGTATTTCCGCTGCAGGACATAGGCATAGAGAAGGAGCTGCACCTGATAGTGCGCGGCCGGCTTGTAGCAGTCGATGCTGCATAGTTCGTCGAGCGAGGCATAGGCGGTTTTCCCGGTTTTCTCCTTGCTGCCAGTCTTGTAGTCCATAATGCGCAGGGTGCCGGAGTCAAGCAGATGGTCGATACGGTCGATGTATCCCCCGATGCTTAGCGGCTGTCCGTTGACGGAGAGGGTGGTGTAGCAGCGCTCTTCGAGGGCGAAAACCGTGAAGGGCGTGACCGCCTTGTCCAGTTCGATGAGGCGTGCCATCATCTCGCCGAGGACGCTCCGTATGACCAGCAGGAAGCCCGGGTCGGACTTCAACTGCGGGTTCTTGCTGTAGATGACCTCCTCAAACGCCTTGTCCATCGCGCGCTCCGCTTCGCCGGACGCCTTGGCTTGGTCGAGGACCTGCGCGGTGACTGGCGTCTGTTTCTCCATATAGGGGCGGTAGAAACATTCCGCCGCCTTGTGGAAGAGCGTGCCAATCTGGTCCGACTGCAGGTCCGCGGTGAGCGTCTCTTCCTTCCGCAGTTCCCTGACGTGTGAATACCAGTAAGAGCGCGGGCAGTTGATATAGGTGTTGAGCGCGGACGGGGACAAGGGTCGCGCCATCATGGCCCGGACGGTCTCCTCCGTCTTGGGAACGGCTGTCCGCACCTTGCCCTCCGTCGGGGCGGCGGGTGATGTCAGCCGGTGGAAGGTGACGGGCCAGTCGGTTTCCGCGAGCAGCTGGCGGATGAACCGCGACTCCTCGGCTTCGCCGGAGGCGTTGTAAAGCGAATACACGATGTCTATATGTCGCGCGCGGCGGAATAGGCGGAAGAAATTGTTGGCATAGATGGCGACCTGCTTCTCCTCATCGGCAAGGTGGAAATGCTTGCGTATGATGTAGGGAATCATTGATTTGGCGCGCTCGTTCTTCGGCAGTACGCCTTCGTTGGCGGAGAGGATGAGCAGGTTGTCAAAGTCGAGCGAGCGCGTCTCCAGCACGCCCATCACCTGCAGTCCCTTTGCCGGTTCGCCGTGGAAGGCGATGGAGTGCGCCGCCAGCATACGTATGAGGATGCGCTGGACGAGCGGCAGGGACAGCCCCGTGATGCTGCCGAGCAGCCCGGTGCGGATGTTCTGCAGTAGTTTGTCGGTCTCGAAGAGCGCCTGCGCGAGCGCTTCGTCCATCAGATGGAAGAACCAAGGGGCGTTCCTGTCCGCCGGTCCCTCCTGCATCCGCTGGCGGACGGCCTGGATGACGTACTGCAGGTAGTCCTCCGCCGTGCCGTCGGGCGAGGTCCGGTTGAATTCCTCCCGCAAGGTGTTGATGAAGGGCAGCAGAGGCGTCTGCGCCAGCGGGTAGCCCATCGTGATGTTGGTTTCGACAGGCGGCAGGGACGAGATGACGGGCAGGAGCAGTCCCTCGTCCGCCAGCACTACGGCCGTGTGGGTGAGGCGGTCGGACGTGATGCGTCCGTTGCGCATGTTCGTGTCAATCCATGTGTGGACGTACTCCGCCTGCTGTATGTCGGTGGACGCCTGGATGACGCTTATCTCGGGACGGTTGTCACCCTCCTCCTCATCATCGCTGATGAACAGGGACACATCGCGCAGCGCGTCCATCAGGGCTTTCTCGGTCTCGGTCAGCACCTTGAAGCCGACGAACACGTACGTGTATCCCTCTTTCGGCCGTACTTTCCCGCTTTCGATTACTTCCCGCTGCAACGCACCCTTGTATGCCAGCGGAAAGTCCTTCGCTGCGGCAAGCAGTTCGTTGAGGCGGTGGTAGACGGAAGGCATCTTGGTCCACAGGTCCATCCACCGGCGGAGCTGGTTCTTGGCGTGAGGCGTGCCCCCGAAGCGGTCCAGCACGGCTTCCGTCTTCGCATCTAACGTTTCGGGTAATAAACGGAAGTCGATTTCCTCAAGGTCCTTGGCGTTCTGGAACAGCCGGTCGGCATCGACCAGTTGCTGGTCAATCTCGTTGAAGTCGCGCACAAGAATCTCCCCCCATCCGTAGAAGTCGTCAAGGGGCATGGTAAATGACAGGCGGGCATCGCAATACGCCTGATACGCCATGCAGACAGTCGTCACAGGGTCGGCAAGGCGTTTGTCGCTGTACGACTCGAAGAGTTCGTCGATGGTGGTGTACTGCGGCGCGAGGACAGGCCGGCCGCCGTGCGCCTTCGCGATGGCCCTGTTGAGGAAGAGTCCGATGCGTTTGTTGGGGAAAACAACAATGACCCGGCGCATATCGTTGCCGAAAGCGTCCTTCAGGCGGTTGGCAACACGTGTGAGGAATGTCTGCATATCTAATTGAGGCTTTTGACGTTAATGACTCGGTTGTCGCGCAGGAACCACAACCATCCTTCCGCGGGAACCTGGTAGAAACGCTGTATCATGCCGATATAGCCGGTGAGCTGGTCGAAGTACTGCCGGCGCTGGAGGGCGTGCCGTTCGTCGTCGAGCATAAGATGCCGGTAGAAAGAGAACTTGTAATCAATGACTAAGGCACGGTCACCGAAGAACGCCACGCGGTCGGGGCGGACGGTCTCCACGCCGTCGGGAGTGGTGACGATGAAGGTGGCTTCGGCAAGAATGCGGGCTGCAGGCGAGAAGGCTTCGCGGAGGATGTCGCTGGTCTGTGCCTCCTGTACGAACTGCCGGAACGCCTGTTCGTGCCGCTCGTCCAGTTCATGAGTCAGCCGGTACAGGTCAACGGATTGCCGCACGTGCTCAGGGGACAGCGTGGCGAGGTTCTCGAACAGGGCGTGATAGATGAGTCCGTCGTCAATGAACGACTTCTGCTCCTGTATGTCGGCCGTGTCCGCCTGAATGTCACGGAAGAGCCGCAAGGCACGGTTGCTGTTGACGATTTCGACGGGAAGGGTCCGCGTGTCAGGGAACATCGGCGTTATGATCGGATTCTGTCCGGCGTTCTTCGTGATGTCCAGCCGACTGACGGCCGTTTCTTTTTCCGCTTTGGCTGCTGTCTGTTCCGGCTGCGCACATTCACCGGTGAAAACGATGACGTCCTCCGTCAGCTCCTCCCTTCCGAGTCCGCTGATGCTGCCAAGGGCCTTCAGGAGAGGTGTCCCGATAGAGTCCGTGTCGGTTGTCTTGGGACTCATCGAGTAGGCGCACCAGCAGCAGTAGGCCTGCTTGGCTCTTGTGAAAGCGACATAGACGGTGTTGATGGCATCCATGAAACGCAGTCGGACCTCTTCGCTGTAGGGCGCTGACCAAAGGGACTGGGACGTGCGGCTCTTGAGCGAGGTGACCGACAGGACGGACACGGACTGCAGGTCCTGGCAGATGCCGTAGCCGCCCGTGTCCTGCGCCACCGTCCGCGTGTCCCAAAGCAGCGTTGTCTTGTACTCCTTGTTCATCGTGCTGTTGAACAGCGGCACAAAGACATAATCGAACGCCAAACCCTTCGACTTGTGGATGGTCATCAAGGTGACGGAGTCCTTTTCGGGCGTCTTGTTCACCTTCACCTTGCTCATTGTCTCATCCCAGAAGGCGAGAAGGGCGGTCAGGCCGGACGTGGTGCTGGTGTTTGCCGTCAGCCATGCCTTGAGGCAGGAGAGGTACTTCTCTATGAACTCGTCCTCGTGCATGCGAGTCAGGCCGAAATGCCGAATCAGCCGGTCGCTCATCTCGTACAGCGGATGACTGAGCCAATGTGTGCGGCTGTTTTCCAGTTCGTCCAACGCCTCCTGACCCAGCCGGTCCTCGATATACTGTCTTTCGACGCTGTGCTGACGCGTGTCCATGTCCTCCGCGGCGATGTACTTGAGCATGGCCACCAACAGCTGCAGGGTAGGCGAGGACGCCAGTTGGTAAGAATCCTCCGTCTCGACGGACAGGTTCTTCAGGTCTTCGTCCTGCTGCATCCATTCCAACACCCGGTCGCCATCGTCCCTGGTGCGTACCAGTATGGCGATGGATGCGGACTCATTGTTTGCCGCCAGCCCTTGGCGGACGGCCTTGAACTGCCCGCAGAAGTCCTGTCTGAGGCGTTCCTCTTCCGCCTCTTTGGCCTCGCCTGTCTTTCTGGGATAGAGGTAGAACCGCACGTTGCCGCCCTCCTTCTTCACGTTCTGGCGCACTTCCTCTTTATCGTATACGGGCGACAGGTAGTCCGTTCCGTAGCCGTTGGCATCCAGTATGCGGTCCATCTCCTGTGCCAGCAGGGGAAAGAGCTCGTTGTTGGTCTGTACAACGGCACGTGTGCTGCGGAAATTGTCGCCGAGGGATACGGAACCGCAGTTGCCGGCGATGTCCGCAAGCAGTTTCCACTTGCCGTTGCGGAAGCGGTAGATGCTCTGCTTGATGTCGCCCACGATGACGCAGTGTTTGCCGTTGCTGTTCAACTCCTCCACCAGCGGCTGGAGGTTGTCCCACTGCATCTGCGAGGTGTCCTGGAACTCGTCGATGAGCAGGTGGTTGAGCTTGGGGCCGGTCTTGCTATAGACGAAGCCGCGCGCATCGCCTGCCAGCAGGTCGCGCAGGAAAAGGTTGGCATTGGAAAGGAGCATCTGCATGTTCTCCCTCTGGATGTCCTTCATATTGCTTTCGATGTTTGCCAACAGGGTGATAGTGTAGAGATTAGGAAGGACAATAGTAAGCGTGTTGAGCAGCGGGAGGCACTGCATATATGTGTTGTACAGGGCCGTGAAGTCATCGTAGACGGAATCGCCGCTGAGTTCCCCGTTGAGCACTTTCTGCACAGTCTGGTTGGGGCCGTCCCATTTCAGGCCGCGCATGTTGACTGCGGCGGTTACCAGCACAGAGACGGGTTTCTTTCCGCTGAGAGGGTATGCGGATGCTTTCTGAAGGAAGCCGTCGCAAGCCTCCTCAATGTGTCTGGCTATCTGTGCCTTCTTGGCATAGAGTGTCTTGCGCAGCGTGTCATAGCGGCCTCCACGGCTCTCTTCCTCAATGGCTTCGGCTTGGAACTTATACACCTCCTGTCCGAGTTTCTCCGCCTCGCTCTTCAGCTCCTTGCGTATGTCCCATACGCTCTTGTTGTCGTTGAGACTGTCTTTGGCGAAATCCAAAATGGGATTCAGCACCGCCATGCTTTTCTGGTCATCGTGCAGGCTGTCAATCATCCGGTCCACACTCTGGTTGTGAATGTCCGTCTCATCGAGTAGGAGCTGCTGCTCGGCGGGCAGACCGAGTTCGTACAACACGCCCTGCAGGACGGACTGGAAGAACGAGTCGATGGTGGTGACGTTAAAGCGCGCGTAGTTCCTCAATATGGCGCTGAGTATCTCCCGCGCACATGTTTGCAGTTTGTTCTGTGCGCCCGGCGCCATAATGTCAATCGAGTCGTCCTTGAGACGTAGCAGCTCGCCCAGTTTGGTCTTAAAACCGATGAACGATTGGTCCTGCCTGCCCTGACCGAGATCGTACAGGTAGGACAGTATGCGGTCTTTCATCTCCTTAGTCGCCTTGACAGTGAAGGTCATGGCGACAATATTCTCAAAGGACCTGTAATTGTTGTATTTCCAAGCATCATAAAGTACGATGCTGATGTATTGCGCGGCGAGGGTGAATGTTTTGCCGCTTCCGGCGGATGCCTTGTAAACGGTCATCGGCAGGAGTTCGCTGGCGGTTGTTTTCATGGGTTGGCGTGTTTACAGGAGATTGGCGAGTGCGTCATAGTAACGCGGTGAGACAGGAATGGCTTTCAGGTTGGGAGTGGTCAGTTCGGCGGTGATGACTCCCTCCTTGTCCTTGCGGAGCACCTTGACGTGGACAGGGTTGATGTAGTAACTGCGCTGGCAGCGCACCAAACCGTGCTTGCGCATCAGTTCCTCCAAGGCAATCATTGATGAACGGAGCGTGTATTCCTTCACTGTGTCGCCATCCTTGTATTTGACAATCACGTAGTTCTCTTTCGCCTCAATATACAGCACCGCAGCAGAGGCGATGATGAGTCTGACCTGCTTCTGCTGGTCGCGGAAGCGCATCAGCGTGTCGTCTTCCACAGGCGCTTCCTCTTTCGCTGCGATGGCGTTCCATACAAGATACAGGATGGTGTAAGGATAAACCAACGTCAAGGTCAGGAAGCTCATACTGACACCCGCCAGTCCATAGTATGTGTACTGCCCCTTGTACATCAACGTCAGATAAAGCGATACAAAAAGGCTCATACCGACCAGTTCCGCCACATGCCACAGCCGCCAGCTCATACGTGACAGTGCGGAGTGACGACCGGTGACAGCCATCAGCACACGCGACAGGGTCATCACACCCAGCAGGATGCAACTGATAATGGTCACATTGAACGAGAAGAGACCCTGCGGTGCCATATCAAGTAATTGCACGACCCGAAACGGACGGTATAAGGTGGTGAAAATGAGGAAAAACACCGGGATGCCCAAGATGTAATACAGCAGGCATCTGATACTGGTGAAGACAGCGGAAATGCGAGGTGATTCGGTCATATTTTAGTCCCTGATTTTGATGTGACGAAATTCGCTATGTCCGTTTTTTCGTCACGATATTCTTATTTTTATCACTATATTTGCGATTACAACAAAAACCGTGCCACTTAATCACGAACTTTTTTTGATACGTATTGACAGGTGTACTTTTGCGCCGCAAATCATAAACGAAACAAAAATTTTCATTGTTATGTTGGCAGGATTTGGAGATTCAATTATGAAAGGGGTGATGCTTCGCAGTGCCATTAAGGAGGGACATCCCGAGTATGAACTGAGCAAGCGGTCCATCATTGACCGGTGTGGCGAACTGTTGGGTGAGTCCGTGTCCAATTTTGCGCGGTTCGGTTGTACAGCTCCGATGGGAGAGAGACTGGTGGAACGTTATGAATCGCGTCTTAGTGAAGGCGAGACGGTACTCATCGGATACGGAGGCAACGACAGCGATTATGACTGGGAGGCGATTGCAGACCACCCCGGGGATACTCATCTTCCGCGCACGCGGATGGAGGATTTTGTGGCCGCCTATCACCGTATCATCAACCGCATACGCAACGCGGGTGCAATACCCGTCATGCTGTCTATGCCTCCTATGGATGCTGACCGCTATTTCCGTTTCTTCACCCGCAATATGAGCGACTGGCACAAGAAGAACATACTCACTTGGTTGGGTGGCAATACCGCTCTCATTGTTTCCGGACACAAACAATACGACATGGCACTCTACAATATTGCGCAGGAGGAGCAGGTCCGCATTCTGGATATAAAGTCCGGTTTCCTTTCGGAGTGCGCGTATGATTCGTATCTTTGTGACGATGGCATTCATCCGAATGAGGCGGGACAGGCGCGTATGTCCTCGTTTATAGTCAGCCAGTTGCGTCCTGTTGCGGCGTAATCTGTTTATACTGTTCCGTTTTTTCAGCTCTGTCGGATGGCATCGAAAGTGCCGTCCGACAAGTGTGTTTGAAAGACCTTTCCGGCAGGCACTTCGCTTACGGACCGGAGAGGATGATCGTTGTAAGTGGCTAATGAGTAACCCATACTGTAGATGCGCTCCGGGGAACATGCTGTGAGACGTTGTCGGAGCATCTCAATGCGGTGACGGCGGACGAGAATCTGTATCTCCGCTGTTTTCTGCAGGCGGAGACGGAGTCGTTGCAGCCTTTCGGCTTGCTGCTGAAGCCGTTCTACGAGGAAACCAGCCACTGCGGTAGGCGTCTTCAGAGGCATGAACACCACTTGGTCGACAACACTCACATCGCGTGTGTGACCGATGCCGGACAGGATAGGCAGCCGGCATCGCGCGCATGCTGCCGCCAGTGGATAAGAGTCGAAACAGCCGAGGTCGGTGGTCGCTCCACCGCCGCGTATGAGAATGACGGCATCGAACTGTTCCTTGTATGAACCAATGGTTTGCAGCGCGTCAATAATGGATGCTTCAGCCCGCTCGCCTTGCATTATCGCAGGGAACAATTGCACGCGGAAGGCAAAGCCCGCTTGGTTGAGTTCGTCCGTGAAGTCGCCATAACCGGCAGCCTGTTCCGAGGATATGACAGCTAACCGAAGGGGTAGTGTGGGTAGTGCGAGCTCCTTCTGCAGTTCCATCAATCCTTCCTGTTGCAGCCGTCGGAGTGTCTCTTGCTTTTGGCGTGCCAAGTCGCCCACTGTGAACGTAGGGTCGATATTGAGTATGTTTAGACTGAGCGAATAGACGGGGTGAAAACTGACTTCCGCCTCCACGAGCACCTGCATTCCCGCCTGCAGATTCTGACCGGTCTCCTTCTCGAAGAACGCGGCGAGTATCGGGAAGAGGTTGCTCCAGCAGATGGCGCGCATCTTGGCGGCAAGTTGCCCGTTGGGGGCTTTCTCCACCAGTTCCATATAGCCGTGACCGTTCTTGCGGGTCAGGGAGGCAATCTCCGCGCGCACCCAGAACGTCTGCGAGGATAGGATGGCGAGCGACTGGTCGATACATGCGGTCAGTTGAGTGAGAGTGTAGGGTGTCATTGGACTATGCGGTTTAGAAGTATGACAAAAAGAAATATGATCAGATACATACCTGCCATTGCAGGAAGTGAAAGTTCTGCATATGTGACGGCGTGGGGGAGGCTTTCCACCCACCCGGCTGAGCGGTTCATCGCGTCCGCAATCCAGCTAGTAAAGGTTGCTAGGACTTTGTCAATCAGTGGCAACCATCCGAGCGTTAGCAGCAGCAACGCGCTGACCATCAACAGAAACGCCAACGGAACAACCATCAGATTGGTGACGAAGAAGAGGTTGCTTGTCTGTGAAAAATAGTGGAGCGTAAGGGGTAGAGTGAAAATCTGTGCCGCTATGGAAACGGTCAGCAGTCCGAGTATGTAACGGATAATATAGTGAAAGATGCTATGTGGCGGGGCGGGAATAGGAAACAGGGCGCGTAACGTCGGATTAATCAGCAGGATGCTTGCCACAGCGGCGAAACTGAGTTGGAAACTAACGGAAAATAGGTCGCTGGGACGGAAGAAAAGAATGAGGAATGCGGTGACGAAAAGGGCGTTGAGGGTGAAGGGCTGCCGGTGCCAAATCTTGGCTATTTCGAGGAGGGCGACAAAAAGGACACTTCGCACCACGGACGGACTGCCGCCTGTTAGCATAGCGTAAGCGATAAGCAAGGCTACGATTAGTCCGCTTACGATGCGCTGATGCCAACGCGCCTCGTACAAAGGCGGGTACAATCCGAAGCAGGTGAAGAGAAAGAACAGCACGCAGTACAGAATACCCGTATGCAATCCGCTGACGGCCAGAATGTGTGCCGCACCCGCTTTCTGAAAACTGCTTTTCAGTTGCGGGTCGAGGTCATCCTTATAGCCCAGCGTAAGTGCCGCCGTGGTGGCAAGCGCGTCGCCGGACAGACCGAGTTCCTTATATCTTTCGTATGCAGCGTATTGCCACATCAACGGGCGCAAACGGAGTGGGATGGAAACAGCCGTTCCTACTATCTGCCAGTCGCGGCTGCGGACAAAAGCCGTTCCGGCGATGCCGTTGAGACGTAAGTAGCGGCCGTAATCGAAGTTGCCCAACAGCCCTCCCTGCTTGAAATGCGCTCGGACAAGAAGCGTATCGCCCAAGTCGGGCAATGAGCGTGTGGAGTCCCTTTGCAGATAAAGGTACGCGTGACGGCGGTCTGGCACTAGTTCAACCTCCACGCGCCATGAGCGGGGACAAGGTTTTGCATAGTCCTGCACAACAGCTCGATATACGTAGGGAATACTATCAAGCGGAGCGGGTGTGCCTAAAAAAACATTCCAATTTTGGCGGTCGGCACACAAGACAAGCACCACCAACGGCACTAACAGGAACAAGACAGGGAATTTGCGCAGCATTTCCGGCATAGATTCACCGACAAAAGTACGGCAATGCACCCGATTGCGCAAGCATACACCGTATCGCAGGAATAAATTTTGCGTACCATACGTTGTTTTCTGTATTTTATAGTACCTTTGCCCGCGATGTGTAACTTTAAACAAAATTACGTGAATATGAAAAAGGAAATCATTGTGGCGCTCATCGTGGCTATCGGGCTGGTGGGTGCGGGCTGTCTGGTGCAGCTCGGACTGAAACGAATTGCAGACAAGGATCGTTTTGTGACTGTCAAAGGTCTGTCGGAAAGGGAGGTGAAAGCCGACCATGTGACATGGCCGATGCACTTTTCCGTATCGGGCAACGACCTCCGGCAACTGACTGCCGATTGTGCTGCATATACGGAAAGAGTCAAGGAATTTATGCAGAGCAAAGGTTTTAAGGCGGAGGATATGCAGGCGGGTTCCGTGTCGTTCAACAACAACTGGAGCCAGTATTACAGCACCCAACGCCCTGAGTACCATTACACTCTTTCGTCATCTCTGGTGCTCACGACCACCGATGTGGACAAGGTTGTGGCCAATCAGAACTGCCTTAACGAACTGTTAGAAAAGGGTATGGTTGTCGAGTCGGGCTGGATCAACTATCAGTACAAGGCGTTCACCGACCTCAAACCGGAGATGATAGCTGAGGCGACGAAGAACGCGCGCGCGGTGGCACAGAAATTCGCGGACGATGCAGCATGCCGTTTGGGCAGTATCCGTCAGGCCAATCAGGGGCAGTTCTCTATGGACAACGACTCTGACCAGCCGTGGATAATCAAAGTGCGGGTCGTTTCCACGTTCCAATATTATCTCAAATAACGTTCAATTGATATGGCGTTCTTCTCTTTTTTCAAGCGCTCCAAGGAAGAGGAGCAGAAGACACTTGACCAAGGACTTGACAAGAGCAAGCAGTCCCTGTTGTCGCGGATAGGACACGCTATCGCCGGCAAAACGACCATCGATGACGAGGTACTTGACAACCTGGAGGAGGCTCTTATCGCATCCGATGTTGGCGTAGAAACCACTTTGCAAATCATTGAACGTCTGCAGGAACGTGTCAAACGCGACAAGTACGTGAACACGGACGAACTCAATCATATTATGGTCGACGAGATATGCCAGATGCTTGAGGAAAACGCGCCCAACGCGGCATTACAACCGGAAGGCGGCGAGGTCTCATCTGCAGCACAGAAGCCCTATGTGGTGATGGTGGTCGGCGTGAACGGTGTGGGCAAAACCACGACGATAGGCAAGCTGGCATGGCGGTACAAGCAGGCGGGCAGGAGCGTTTATCTGGGTGCTGCCGACACGTTCCGTGCCGCCGCCGTGGAGCAGCTCTGCATTTGGGGTGAACGCGTGGGAGTGCCTGTCATCAAACAGCAGCAGGGGTCCGACCCCGCGTCCGTGGCATACGACACTCTTCAGTCTGCCAAAGCCAACAACGCCGATGTCGTGCTCATTGACACCGCGGGCAGACTGCACAACAAGGTGAATCTGATGAACGAACTGACCAAAATCAAGCAGGTGATGAAGAAGGTCGTGCCCGATGCACCGCATGAGGTGCTGCTCGTTCTGGACGGCTCCACCGGGCAGAACGCGTTCGAGCAGGCACGGCAGTTTGCAGCCGCCACACAGATTACCTCGCTTGCTGTCACCAAACTGGACGGCACAGCAAAGGGTGGCGTGGTCATCGGTATCAGCAACGAGATGCGAATCCCCGTCCGTTACATAGGACTCGGCGAAAAAATGGAAGACCTCCAGACTTTCAACCGCGAGGCGTTCGTCAGGGGTATATTAGGAATCGAATAATCAATCTACCTGTATGAAAAAGTCTTTGTTTTCTCTTTTTGCCCTTTTGTTGGCGCTTGTCGGCTGTGTGAGGCAAAAAAACGTCGCGCCCTTCGCAGACGCTTGCTGGATAGGCAAACCAATCGCCGACTCGGCTTTCTACGATGCCGATGGTCATTCGCAGGTGCCTGCGCTCTGTCTGCAGCGCGAGTTCCTCTTGGAGAAGCCTGTGACGGATGCGCAGCTCTATATCAGTTCGATGGGATGGAACGAAGTGTATATCAACGGTGAGCGCGTGGGTGACAACGTGTTTGGCAACCTGCCCACCGAGTACGACCATACCATTTATTACCTCACGTACAATGTCGCACCGCTGCTGCAGGAAGGGGATAACATCATCAGCATCTCGCTTGCTCCAGGCTATTCCGTCGGTATGCAGAAAGGCATGGCTCTGTTCGGTGCGCCGCGCGTTATAGCCGACTTGCGGATGTACAGCCGCTGGAACGGGCAGCGCTTTGTAACCGATTCCACGTGGATAATGACCGACAAAGGACCAATCACCCGCAGCGACCTCTACGATGGTGAGACCTATGATGCGCGCCTCGAATATACGCCCGATTGGGAGCAGGCGCAGGTGCTGCCCGCCCCCGAAGGCAGACTCTTGCCTCAGCCGTCGCCCTCAATGGCGGTGATGGACACCATTGTCCCGCTGTCCGTGCAACCCGTTGTCCGCACTGAAAAGAAAAAGCAGATTGAAACGGGACATTTTCTGGTGGATATGGGGCAGAATATGGTCGGTTGGTTCAGCCTCAAAGCCAAAGGAAAAACCGGACAGCCCGTCGTGATGCGCTTTGCGGAAACATTGCAGGCGGACGGCATGACCATCTATACGGACAACCTGCGTGACGCCCGTTGCACCAACACCTATATCCCTGCCGAAGATGGCGAGTTCACCTATTGCCCTTCAACGGTCTATCAGGGCTTCCGCTATGTGGATATAGAGGGGCTGGAAGAGATGCCTGCATTGGGCGATATGGCAGGTCTGGTTATTTACGACCGTATGGCATCCACCTCATCGTTCGAGTGTTCCGACTCGCTGCTCAACCGTCTGCACGAGGCGGCGTACAACGGCATTCGGGGCAACTACCATGGTATGCCCACCGACTGCCCGCAGCGTGATGAGCGTCTTGGTTGGCTCGGCGACCGCTTCACCGGAGCCTACGGCGAGAGTTACCTCTTTGACAACCGCGACCTCTACCTTAAGTGGTTGCAGGACATTGAGGACACGCAGGATTCCACCGGACAGGTGGCGCACATCGCTCCCCAGTACTGGCTGCGCCTTCGTTCAGCCAACGTCACGTGGTGCGGCACTTATATCAGCATTGCCTATATGCTCCTCCAGCGCTACGGTGACGAGCAGGGCTTCCGCCTCCACTATGACTCGATGCGCCGATGGGTGCAGTTCATCGTCAATAACGCGATGGAGGACAATATCGTTGTCAAGGACACCTACGGCGACTGGTGCATGCCCCCTGAGAGTCAGGAACTCATCCATAGCAAAGACCCGTCACGCATTACGGAGAAAGCGGTTCTCTCCACTACCGTCTTCTACCAGCTGTTAGGCTACATGCAGGAATTTGCCCGCCGTATGGGCAAGACCGCTGACGAGAAGGAGTACGCAACGCTTGCCGAAACGATGAAGCAGGCGTATAATGAACGCTTCTTCAATCCCGTAACGGCACAGTACAGTAACAACACCGTCACCGCCAATATTCTCTCCCTTGCGCTCGGATTGGTGCCCGAAGGACAGGAGCAGCGCGTGATGGAGAACATTGTCAATGTGACCGTCAACCGCTTTGACAGCCACGTCAGCGTAGGCGTGCTGGGCATTCAGCACCTGATGCGCACGTTGACCCGTATGGGGCATCCCGAACTGGCGTACAGGATTGCCACCAACACGTCCTATCCCTCGTGGGGCTATATGCTGGAGCACGGTGCCACCACCATCTGGGAACTCTGGAACGGCGACACAGCCAATCCCGCGATGAACTCCGGCAACCACGTCATGCTCCTCGGCGATGTGCTGCTCTGGATGTACGAGGATTTGGCGGGTATCCGTCCCGCGTGCGATGTCCTGCCCGATGCCCCGGATGCATACGCGCAACTCTATATGCGGCCGTATTTCGCCCCGGAACTCAGTTTCGTAAAGGCCTCTTATTACTCGGTGAACGGACTCATCTGCAGCGAATGGCAACGTCAGGATGACGGCACGATCCGTTGGAATGTAACACTGCCGAAAGGTGTTTCCGCCCTTGTGCAGTTGTCTGGACAACCGCAGCAAACCTTCAAAGAATCATTCGTCTGTACGGTCAATCCGTAATCACAAAGCAATCCCAGGCAGCTGCTTGGGATTGTTATTTTATCGAGACTGTGCAGGCGGACTGCACGCTGTTCAATGGAAGAACAGGTAGCCGAGCAGGATGGCTGCAAGAATGCCGAAGAAATCGGCTATCAGTCCGCAGAGAACGGCATAGCGGGTGTCCTTGATGCGGACGCTGCCGAAATAGACGGCTATGATGTAGAACGTGGTGTCCGTGCTGCCTTGCACGATGCTCACCAGTCTGCCTACAAACGAATCAGCACCGTACTGCACCATCGCGTCCACCATCAGTCCGCGTGCGCCGCTGCCGCTCAATGGGCGCATCAGAGCTGTCGGAAGGGCGGGCACCCAGTCCGCATTCAGCCCCAATAAAGTGACGAACCACGTCACTCCGTCCACCACATAGCCCATTGCGCCGCTTGCACGGAAGATGCCGATGGCGACAAGGATGGCGATGAGGTAGGGGATGATGCCGACTGCCGTCTGGAAGCCGTCTTTAGCCCCGTCGATGAATGCGTCATAGACGTTCACGCGCTTCACCATTCCTGCTATGATGAACCACACAATCACGCCCAGAAGAATGGCGGCGGCCAGCACGCCCGACCACTTCGCCACTGTTTCCTGGGGCAGACGCATAGCTCCCCAGATGACAAGTGCGACAAAGAGTGTCAGACCGCCCAGTGTGCCCATCACAACGCGGTTGAAAAGATTGATTCGCTGTGCTACGGCAACACTGATGATTCCTGCCATGGCGGCGAAGTACGTGGCGAGCAGGATGGGCAGGAACACGTCTGCCGGATTGGCGGCACCGAGTTGCGCCCTGTAGGTCATTATGCTCACCGGAACCAGTGTCAAACCGCTGGTTACCAGTACGAGGAACATTATCATTGAGTCCGAGGCGCGTTCCTTGTCCGTGTTGGTCTCCTGCATCTCGCGCATCGCCTGCAGTCCCAGGGGGGTGGCGGCGTTGTCGATGCCCAGCATCGTGGCGCTCAGGTTCATCAGCATGCTGCCGAAAGCGGGATGACCTTTTGGCAGACTGGGGAACATACGGGTGAAGAACGGGCTGACAAGGCGTGACATCCGGTTCACCACTCCGCCGCGCTCTCCGATTTTCATTATGCCCATCCACAGCGACAGCACACCCGTCAGGCCGATGGATATCTCAAAACCCGTCTTCGCGCTTGCGAAGGTCGAGTTGAGCATTTCCGAGAACACGTCCGCCTGACCGGTCAGTGCCCAATGGATGAAGCCCACCAGCACGCCGATGAGTATCAGCCCTATCCAAATGTAGTTGAGAGCCATTTATCTGCAGTTTTTAAAAGCGTTCTTGCCCACTTTGATGCCGCTCAGGTCGGGTGTCTGCAGTTTGATGCAGTCGCGGAAGGCCTCTTTGCCCACTTCTTCAAGGCTGTCGGGCCACTCCACTTTCTGCAGGTTCTTGCAGTCCGCAAATGCGCTCTCGCCTATCACCAGAAGACTCTTTGAGAACTTCACCTCCTGCAGGCTGCGGCACGTGGCGAAGGCGCGGGCGCCCACTTTCTCAAGCGTGGCGTTCATATATACCCTGCGCAGGTTGATGCACTGCTCGAATGCCCGTTCGCCCAGTGTCTCCAGTTCCTTGGGTAAGCTGATTTCTGTCAGTTTGATGCAGTGGAGGAATGCCTCTTGCTCGATGACGTGTACGTGTTCGTTCATCGTTATGCGCTCCAGGGTCTGGCAGTTGGTGAACGCGTTCTTGCCGATGCGGAACAAATCCTTCGGGATGTTGATTTTCTCCAGCATCATGCAGCCCATGAAGGCCTCGTCGTCTATTGAGTACAGGCCTTCCGGCAGACGCACCCCGTACAGGCGTGTGCAGTCTTTGAAGCAGCCTTTGCCCACTTGTGTGACTGCATAGGGCACCTCCACCTTGAACAGGGTCTGGCAGCCCGCAAACGCCATCTCGCCGAGGTATTCCACTGTTGTGGGGAATACTATCTCTTCCAGTTGTGAGCAGCCGTAGAACGCGCCGTCATCAATCCGTTCGGTCTCCTTCGGCAGTTGGATGTGTTTGAACTTCCGGCACGCGTAGAAACATGCCATCGGGATGCCTTTCAGTTTGTCCGAGAGTGTCTGATTCTCAAGGTTCAGGCAGCCGTAGAACGCCCCTGCGCCCAGCGATTCAAGCGTTGCGGGCAGCGTGGCTGAGGTCAGGCGTTCGCAGCCGTAGAAGGCGTACATGCCCACTTTCGTCACCATGGAGGGTATTACCGCCTCGCGCAGTTCCGTGCAGCCCATGAACGCCCCGGCGGGTATCTCCCACAGGCTGTCAGGCAGCACAATGGAGGTTAGGACTTTGTTGTCCTTGAACGCGCCGCTTGCTATCAGACGGACGGGTTTCTTGCTTGAAAAGGTGTATTTCGCTTTGATGCCCGCATTGGTATGGATTAGGCAGCCGTCCACGACGAGCGAACCTTTCTTCCAGTGGTTCTCGTCAAGGTACAGGGCTGTTCCGGCGAGGATGTCTTCGCCGATGTGCCGTACCGAGGCAGGGATGTTTATCTTGGTCAGGTTCTTGCAGCCCTTGAATGTGTCGTGGTCTATCTCGCGCAGTCCGTCCGGCAGGATGACGCGTGTCACGGTCTTGTTGTTCTCAAAGGCGCCGGCGGCTATCAGGCGCACGCCTTCCGGCACTTCGTACTTGGGGGCTATGTCCTTGCTTGTGGCTATCAGGCAGCTGTCAATAATCAGCGCGCCGTCCTCCCAGAATGTCTTGTTCTTCATCAGTCCCGTGCCGTCAAACGCGCTGCGGTAGATGTGCTCGATGCTCGATGGGATGACGATGGCTTCGAGGTGCTTGTTGCCTTTGAACGCCTTCTCGCCGATTTCGGTCACGCGGTATGTGCGGTTGCCCACGCGTATCTCCGACGGGATGACGAGGTCGCCGTACGCTTTCGGGGTTTCTGTCACCTGCGCCGTACATTCTATCGGGTCAAGCAGGTAGTAAATCTCGTTGTAGAGAGTCTTTTCTTGTGCGTTGCCGTTCCATAATGCCCCGAACACTGCGAGGACTGACCATACGAATCTCTTCATATTGCTGTTTTATGTTTAGTCACATTCTTTTGCGCCGCAAAGATACGGCGTTTTTCGCAACTGTGCGATAGATTGCGAAAAAAAACTGTCCGGCAGCCTTACGGGGCGTCGGACAGTTCGTTCTGTGTGTCTCTTGCGGATTAGATGATGCCCTGCTCGAGCATGGCGGTGGCGACTTTCATGAAGCCGGCGATGTTGGCGCCCTTCACGTAGTCCACATGGCCGTCGGCTTGTGTGCCGAACTTCACGCACTGCTCGTGGATCGACTCCATGATGTGGTGCAGACGCTCGTCAACTTCTTCGCCTTTCCAGCTCAGGTGCTCGGCGTTCTGTGTCATCTCCAGACCGGAGGTGGCTACGCCGCCTGCGTTCACGGCTTTGCCCGGAGCGAACAGGAAGCCCTGTTTCTGCATGTAGTGGATGGCGTCTGCCTGGCAGCCCATGTTCGAGATCTCGGCGCAAATCTTGCAGCCGTTCTTCTCCAGTTCCTTCGCGTCTTCCAGACTCAGCTCGTTCTGGAATGCCGACGGCATGGCGATGTCGCAGGGTACGGACCATGATTTCTTGCCCGCTGTGAATTTTGCCTGTGCGGGGAACTTCTGAGCCATCTCTTCCACTTTGTTGTGGTTAGAGGCGCGCATGACGAGCATGTAGTCAATCATTTCGTTCGTGATACCGTCCTTGATTTCGCATACGCCGTCAGGACCGGAGATGGCAACCACTTTAGCACCCAGTTGCACGGCCTTGATGGCTGCGCCCCATGCTACGTTGCCGAAGCCCGACAAGGCTACGCGCATGCCTTTGATGTCCTTGCCCGCTTTGTGGAGCATGTGCTGGGTGAAGTACAGCGCACCGAAACCGGTAGCCTCGGGACGGAGTACAGAACCGCCGAATGTCATGCCCTTGCCGGTCAGAACGCCGGTATGGTACTGGCGGGCGAGTTTCTGGTACATGCCGTTCAGGAAGCCGATCTCGCGGCCGCCTACGCCTACGTCACCCGCGGGAACGTCCTGGTCGGGACCGATGCAGCGCCACAACTCCAGCATGAACGCTTGGCAGAAACGCATGATTTCAGCGTCTGACTTGCCTACGGGGTCGAAGTCCGAACCGCCTTTGCCGCCGCCCATAGGAAGGGTCGTCAGGGCGTTCTTGAACGTCTGCTCGAAGCCGAGGAACTTCAGCATGCTCGGGGTCACCGCCTTATGGAAACGCAAACCGCCTTTGTACGGGCCTATCGCGCTGTTGAACTGAACACGGTAGCCGAGGTTGGTCTGTACATTGCCTTTGTCATCCACCCAAGTAACGCGGAACGTAAAGATACGGTCCGGCTCCACCATGCGCTCCACGATTTGAGCCTTCTCAAATTCAGGATGCTGGTTGTACACTTCCTCGATTGACTCGAGAACTTCCTGAACGGCCTGCAGATACTCTGCCTCGCCCGGATGCTTTGCAGCCAAACGCTGCATGATTTCAGCTGTTTTCATGCTAAAAAGCTAAAAATAAGTTAATAATGTTGGTTGTTTGGGGTAAAACACCGCAAAAGTACGGCGACTTTTTTGTATAAAAAAATAAAAATGCAATTTTCACTTTGCAAACCGCCTCTTACCCTTCTCCTTCTCTCGTCTTTCCTTTCTCGGCATGTCTTCGGTTTCTTGTCTTTTTTCGCCTTATTCTTATCTTCATCTCGTCCTTCTTTTCCCGTTATCTCGTCCCTCTTTTCCTGTTATCTTGTCCTTCTTTTTTTCTTTCTCTTGCCATTCTTTTTTCCTCCTCTTCTCGCTCTTTTCAGCATCTTCTTGCGTAACATACACGATAGATATACGTTAGATACACGTTAGATATACGATAGATATACGTTAGATACACGATAGATATACGTTAGATAAACGATGGATTAAGCGCCTCTCATCGGACTTTTACAGTGGTCTGACAGAAGTTTTGCAATATTTTTTACGGGTTAAAATTGTATATGGCATTTATTTCTTGTACTTTTGCGCGTTTGATTGATTGTGTTCTGTAAGATGCGTAAAAAATATCTTTTCTTCTTGTTGTGTCTGACCCTGTCTGTGTCTGTCTTCGGGCAGGGTGATGAGTTGTCTGTCGCCGAGCGCAATGCGCGGCAGGGTTTCAACGACACTATCGACCGCCTCGCTCCTGATTTCGTGTTGGTCAGCCTCTGCATCGCCGACCCGACGGATTGGCGCGAAGATGCGTTAGGTGCATCAGGACATGCGTTCCTGCGTCTCAGGTGCCCGGTTTTTGGTCTCGATTATTGTTTCAGTTATGAAGGGGAGAATGTGAATGATAATCTGTTTCGCTATTTGAGCGGCAAGACAAAGATGGGAATGTTTGCCGTGCATACGGACGAGTATTTGGAGGACTATAGGAAGTGGAACCGTTCGGTGCATGAGTACGCCTTGGCCTTGCCTCCGGAGGTCGAGCAGCGCTTGTGGGAGATAATGGACAATCATCTGACGAAAGGTCTGGTTCTCCGCCATGATTTGAACAAGTATGGCTGTGCCATTACTGTGGTTCGTTACATTAAGAAAGCCCTTGGTGATGTGCCGGTTGTCTATGCTGCGGACTCTGATTTGGAGGGCATGACGCGTCGTGAGATTGGGTATCGTTCGTTGGCTTCTCATCCTTGGTTGCGTTTGACATCCATGATTTTTACCGACAACCGTGCGGACAGTGAATTGCCGATAGACGAGAAGTTGATTATACCTGCCGATTTGGCACAGGTCTGGCAGCTGGCCACGGTGCAGAATCAGTCTTTTGCAACCTATGTGGGCGATGTCGTGGAAGGTGCTCCGTTGGACAGTTCGGAACCTTGGTTTACGCCGATGTTGGTGGCTGTTTTGATTCTGCTTCTGACCATAGGTTTTGCGTTTACCGGATATCCGTATTGGGATTGGTTGTTATTGGGCGTACAGGCTCTTTTCGGCATAGCGTTGGTTGTGCTGTGGATTGTTATGAAAGAGTTCGGAAGCGCGGCTTGTTTGCTGATGGTGTTGTTCAATCCCTTGCCTCTTGTCTGCTGGCGTTGGCATCGTTATTGGGCATTGGCGTATGCTCTGTTGCTCGCGGTAGGCATTGTCGTTCTTGCCTGCTGGCCGCACATGTTGGTTGATCCGGCATTCTTGGTGCTCGCTGTGTCTTACGTGGTGTTATTGGGTAAGGAGGGCATCAAGTCCCGTCTGAGTGTTCGCCGGTGAGTTATCCGCTTCTTCCATATTCGCAGTTGGTGTTCGATTTGCTCAGGACCAATCCGGACGTGTACTGGACTTGTTTCTGTATGCGGCTGGATAAGAAGAAGGTGGATGTCGGGCGCTTGAAGCGGGCGATGGAACAGGCCATTCGGAATCATCCTGTTTTCTTTATGCGTGTGGACGGGAGCGGACAGCAGCGGTATGAACCCCGGCCCGATATGCTGCATGGTCAGTATTATTCGGTGGATTTTGTGGAAGACGGGCAGTTCGTGGATGTGCGTGTGAGAAAGAACCGCATATTGGGCGACGGGCGGAGCGATCGTCTTATTATGGAGGATGTGATGCGAGCGTATTGCAATTTGCCGCTGGAGCACGATGATTATCTGGATTATTTGCAGCGTGTTGAGCAGGAGAGGCAGTCTCCGCGTTATCAGCGGAACCGGCAATGGCTGGAATCGGAATATGGGCAGCTGTCTTGTCCTGTTCATCCGGTGACGGACGTACCGGTTGACATGGCGGATATGGAGGAAGAGGGCATGCTGACGGAAGATTATAGCCCGATGCGGTCAGACTTGAACCGCTTGGGCGAAGAGCGGCTTGTTACATTGACGGCATTCTTCTCGCTTGCGTCCGCGTTGGCAATGATGGAGTATAACGACTGCAACGAAGCGGCATTGACGTGGGCGTATGAAGGTCGTGAGCGTCCCGAAGAGCAGCGCATCTTTGGAAGTCTGCACCGCGATATTCCCTTCCAAATCAAAAATTTGAAATCAGAAAAAATCGTACCCTTTAAGGGTAAAGAAATCAGAAATCAGAAATCGGATTTGATCCGACAGGCTCGTAATCAAATCCGCTCCGGCATTGCGCATAGTGGTTATCCGTTTACGCTTGTTTGTCCGCATACGGATATTTGGAACTATGCGTTGAATGTGTTGGAGCAGTCTTCAATGCAGGCGAAGATGGCGGATGTGCCGTTCCCGTTCGAAGTGTATGAGCTGGAAGATGCGCCGCATGTGGCGTATTCGTTGATGGATGTGGAGATTTATAATGAAGAGCGGTTGCTGGTCATGTATCGCTATTCCGCTACGCATTACAAGGAATCGTCTGTCCGCCGCTTTGCGGCATTGGTGAGAAAATATGCCGGATGGCTATTGGAAGATGAAGGATAAAAGGGATATGGTGGAAATCTTGCGGCAGTTGCTGGCAGCCGATTCAGCCTTGCTGCAGCTTGCTGGGCAGTCGCTGGCGCAGGCGGCGCGGGCGAATCCGCACCTGCGCACCAATCCCGTGCGCTCGTTGGATGACTGGTTCGCTTATCTGGAGCGTTTCCTGCATCGGATGCCTTGGCAGACGATGGATATAGGTGAAGACGCCTCCTTCTTCCGCCGCATAGACCAGAATATAGGCTATTTCTATTTCCTCATCGACCAGCCCCTCGATGCCCTCAGGAACTGCGGTTATATCTGGCCTTCGTTGCAATACGAACCGCGCATTGCGGCATGGCTTGTGGACTACAACAAGGCTTGGGGCGAATGGCTGGGTGGTGCGGATAGTTGGAATGATGAATATTACCGGTTGGCGCGTACGGACAGCCGCTTTGAATTGGATACCGACCGCTATGAGTCACCCGATAACTGGCACTCATGGAATGATTTCTTTGCCCGCAGACTGCGCCTTCCCCCTTTCAATTTTCCACTTTCCACTTTCCACTTTCCGCTTTCCACTTTCCACTTGACCGCTCCTTGCGACGGTGTACTGATGAACTATCCTGTGAAGACAATGAGTACGGATCATCTGCAGGACTTGTTGGGCGGCAGCCCCTGTGCGGAGAGGTTTGAAGGAGGAGAGGCGGTGCATATAGTGCTTGATGTCTTCGACTATCATCGTTTCCATGCGCCGTGTGCGGGCAGGGTGGTGGAGCGGAAGATTATACCTGGTATCCATGCCGGCGGCGGAGTCATTATCTGGGATGAGGCGGAAGGACGCTACCGCTATGAGCAGTGTGGTGCCACGGACTTCCAATCGCTTGAGACCCGCGGAGTGCTGGTGTTGGATACACCCGGCTTCGGTCACATTGCGCTTGTCGCCGTAGGTGTCCAGCAGGTCAGTTCGGTTGTCTGGTCCTCCAATCTTCAATCTTCAATCATAAATCATAAATCCCCAATCCGTCTCTCGCAGGGAGACGAGTTGGGGTCCTTCCTCTTCGGTGGCAGCGATATCGTTCTTCTCTTCGAACCGGGTAAGGCCCCGCGTATTACCGAGAAATCGGTTAAAGTAGGGGATATCTTATAAAAAATCGGATAAGTCCGCGATTTTTCTTGCATATATCATATTATTTGTAGTACTTTTGCAGCGAATTTTACGTAACGAACTTTTCGACACGACAAAAGTGTTACTGTAATTGGGTATTATTATGACTATTAAAAACACCATTACAAACCCTTTCTCCATATTGTCTTATTTAGGACCTGAATATTTTTGCGACCGTCAAAAGGAAACGCAAGATTTGAGAAATGCGTTGTATAATGGACGGAATGTGACTCTCTCTAGTCCGCGTAGAATGGGTAAAACTGGGTTGATACAACATCTCTTTCAGCAAATTCCGGCGAAAGAGGCCCACTGCTTTTATGTGGATCTCTATCATACCAAAAACATGTCAGACTTCACTAAAGCTTTTGCGGAGGCCGTTCTTTCACAGCGTATGACGCCGTTCATAGAGCGTGTCGGTAAAGAGATTATGCAATTCTTTGGATCTGTACGTCCTGTGTTTACACCTGATCCTATTACCGGTTCGATGCAATGTACGGTGGATATTCAACCGCGGAATGAAGAAATGACATTGCAACAAATATTCGCCTATCTGGAACAATCTAAACAGCGTTGTTATGTGGCTTTTGACGAGTTCCAGGAGATAGCAGATTACTCGGATGGAAAAGCTGAAGCCATATTACGTACGTATATTCAACAGCTGAAAAATGTGCAGTTCATTTTTGCCGGAAGCAAAAGGCATATTATGACGCAGATGTTCTTGTCTCCCAAACGTCCATTTTTTCAAAGCACTCAATTAATGAGCATTGGTGCTATTGATGAAAAGCTTTATTATACCTTTGCTTCCAAACATTTTGAATTACATAATCAGCATATGGATGAGACAACTTTTCATGAATTATACTCCTTAGTTAACGGACATACATGGTATATGCAGGCGTTGCTGAATAAAATATATCAGAATGGCTCTATGGAAATCTCAAATGATGATATGCTTCTGGCGCTAAATCAGTGGATCGAGGAAAATACACCTGCATATCATACTTATTGCCGCTTAATCACTGATCGCCAATTTGATGTAATGCGCGCGGTGGCAAAAGAAGGAGTTGTAACTGAACCCGGAAGCAGTGCATTCTTGCAGAAATATCACTTGGGTGCATACAGCACGGTGCGAAGCGCTATCTTGGCACTTGATGAAAAAGAATTGCTCTATTGCGATACAGATGGTAACTATAGCGTCTATGATCGCTTTTTCGGTTTATGGCTACAGAGACAATACTGACCACTGATAACTGACCACTTATGAAACGATATGCATTAGTGACTGGCGCAAGCCGGGGAATAGGAAGAGCCATTGCCGTTGAGTTGGCAAAGGACGGCTGTTCTATTCTGTTGAATTATAAATCCAATCACGCTGCGGCGGAAGAAACTCTGCGTCTCATTGAAGCAACTGGCGGCGAAGCGGAACTGATGCCCTTTGATGTCAGTCAGCCTGATGCCGTCAATGCTGCCTTGGACAAATGGTTTTCAGCCCATCCGGATGAGTATATTGACGTGCTGGTGAACAACGCCGGTATCGTGGATGACGAGATTATGCTCCTGATGGAGCCGGAGCAGTGGCATCGTGTCATTGATGTCAACCTCAACGGCTTCTTCTATTGCACCCGCCGCGTGATAGAGGGCATGGTGGAGAACCATCACGGACGTATCGTCAATATATCTTCTATAGCAGGACAAAAAGGTCATCCGGGGCAAGTAAATTATGCAGCAGCAAAGGCTTCTCTTATTGGCGCGACAAAAGCATTGGCAACGGAATTGGCGACTAAACAGGTGACAGTCAATGCTGTGTCACCGGGCTTGGTGGAAACGGATATGGCAGAAAAAGTTGCAGAATATTTACCGGAGCGTATGCGTGATATCAATAGCATCCCCATGCGCCGCCTCGGTAAACCGGAAGAAGTTGCATATCTTGTATCTTTCCTCTGTAGTAATCGCGCCGACTATATCTCCGGACAAGTAATCGGCATCAATGGTGCCGCATTATAAAAGCTGAAAACTGACCACTGGCAACTGAATACTGAAAACTGACCACTTCCAATGAAACGCGTAGTAATAACAGGCATGGGCATCTGGTCTTGCATAGGGCAGGATCTGCAGACCGTCACTGAGAGCCTTCGGATGGGACGCTCAGGAATCGGCGTGCGCCCGGAACGCAGGGCATTGGGCTATCACTCCTTGTTGACGGGCATTGTGCCACGCCCGGATTTGAAACCTTTGTTGAATCGTCGTCTGCGCAATACGCTCTCTGAAGAGGCGGAGTACGCATGTATGGCTGTGCGTGAAGCGCTGATGAATGCCTATTTGGATGAAGACTATCGTATGCAAAATGAGATAGGTGTCGTGTTTGGTAATGACACCTCCAATCAGTCTGTAGTGGATTCGTATGTGACCGCGAAAGAGGCAGGTGATACCTTTATTTTGGGCTCCGGTATGGCGTTTCAGGCACTCACCGGCAATGTGGCGATGAATATGGCGAATATCTTCCATCTGCGCGGAGCAAATTTTACGACGGCATCTGCATGCGCTTCCGGCGCACAGGCAATCGCTTTGGCGGCGATGCTCATCCAAACAGGGCAACAAGACATCGTGGTGGCTGGAGGTGCGCAGGAGACCAACGACAAGTCCATGATTGCTTTTGATGGAGTCAACACCTTGTCCAAGCGCAACGATGACCCGCAGCATGCCTCGCGTCCGTTCTGTAAACAGCGGGACGGACTGGTGCCGGGCGGAGGCGCGGCCGCGCTTGTCTTGGAGGAATATGAACACGCCGTTGCCCGTGGAGCGCATATCGTGGCGGAGATTGCGGGATATGGATTCTCGCAGAACCTGACTCCGCTTGGCCAGCCCTCTGCAGAAGGCGAATATGAAGCGATGGTACGCGCCTTGCGGAATGCTGGTCTGAATCCGCAAGATATAGATTATGTCAATGCCCATGCCACTTCCACGATGGCAGGAGATATGGCGGAGGCCGAAGCCTTGACACGATTGTTTGGCAGGAAACCGTTTGTGTCCTCCACGAAGTCGATGACCGGACATGAATGTTGGATGGCGGGGGCGAGCGAGACGGTATACAGTGTTCTTATGATGCAGCATGACTTTATAGCCCTGAATATCAATATCGCCGAGTTGGACGATGCTGCCAAAGACCTCAGTATCGTTCGTGAGCCTTTGGAGGCAAAGATAAATATCGCTCTCTCCAATTCCTTTGGTTTCGGCGGTACGAATTTCACTTTGGTTTTTAAAAAGCCCAACGTCTGACAAAATAGTGGTCAAACCTCTAATATCTATATATGACAAAGCAAGAGATTATTGAAAAGACGAATGCCTTTCTTGTTGAAGAATACGAGAAAGATCCGGCGTTGCTTGCACCAGAAGCGCGTTTCCGCGAAGATTTAGACTTGAACAGTCTGGACTACATGGATTTGATGGTCACTGTCAAACGGGTCTTTGGGGTTATGCCTGCTCCGGCAGAGATGAACCTCGTGGTGACATTAGGTGATTTCTACAATTTCATCGAGCGCAAACTGTCTGAACTGCCCCCATCCAATGAGTGACAATAACCGACATACAGCCTGTATCATTGGCGGCGGCATGAGTGGTTTGTTTACCGGTGCACTGCTTGCCAGGAACGGTTATAAAGTGACCGTTCTGGAGAAAAACCACATCATCGGCGGAGGACTGCAATCCTTCCGCCGTGGTGATGCGGTGTTCAATACCGGTATGCAATCTTTTGCCGGATATATGCCCAATATGATTAGCCTTCAATTTTGCAAATATTGTAGGGTGGATGATTTACTTGATGTTATGCCGACAGACGAGAACCAACAGGAAATAGTATGGGTGGATAATCAGACAAATTATCGTCTTCCCAAAGGACGAGAGGCATACCAATCTTATCTAATCAAAATGTTTCCGCAAGAGGAAAAGGGAATTGGAGATTTAATGGATGCCGTATTCTACATAGGTCATACGTATGATTACCTGTTTCTTAACCCAATTCGGCGTCATGAGGAAAACATCCCGTATGCCTATATGAATGCATATGATTTTATTCTGCAATATGTCCATAATGAGCAATTAATCTCTGTTTTTGAATATGTATCTTGGACTACGGGACCCAGTTTGAAAGCCATGCCTGCGTTAGAGTTCTGTATGATGCTTACATTGTATATAATTGGTTCTCATCGCTTTGTGGGGGGTACAAAACAAATGGTGGATGCATTTTGTCATGTGATTGAAAAAACGGGAGGAAAGGTGTATAATGAAACGGAAGTTTGTAAAATAAATGTTGAGAATGGCCGTGTTGTAGAGCTTATTGATACAAATGGTAAAAAATGGGGGAGTGATGTTTATGTTTGGGCTTGTACGCCTAAAATTTTATTAGATGCCTGCAATGCGCCTGTATTCAGACTTGCTATGACTCAAAGAGTCAGAGAGTTTGTCAATCCCTTTACAATGTATATTGTATTTTGTAAACTAAAGCCAAAAAGATTCCCTTTTATCAATAGTGCAGTTTATATGCCTCGTCCATCGGATAAATCATACCTTCCGCAATCAATAGTCCTTGTGACTTCCCCGCACAGAAATCAAAACCAATGGGCACAGACAGCAGAAATATATATACCGGCTTGTTATGAGGAGTTGGGCAAGTGGGAGAATACAAAAGTACAGGATCGCGGTAGATTCTATGAGGAACATAAGAATCAAGTTGCTCGGAAAGCTTTGGATATGGTCTCTAATTTCTATCCGGATATAACAGATGCCGTTATGGATATAAACGTAGCGTCAGCTTTAACTATACGGGATTATTATGGTAATCCTCATGGCGCTACGTACGGACAGCAGGGATTGTACCTGCCAATAAAAACCAAGGTGGCAAACTTATTCATGACAGGTCAAGCAGTGCAAAATCAAGGAATAGCTGGTATCGCAACTGCTGCAACACTTACAGCGGAAACTATACTTGGGAAAAGTATAATAGATGAAATAGCAAAAGCATAATGAAACGCGTTGTCGTAACAGGAATGGGAATATGGTCATGTATTGGACAAGACCTGCAAACAGTAACTGAAAGCCTTCAACAAGGGGGGTCGGGAATTGTTTTCGACCCTAAACGTATTGAATACGGTCTCCAATCCGGTTTGGTAGGCAATGTGCCTCATCCGGATTTGAAACCTTTGTTGCCCCGTAAATTTCGTGCTACGATGTCTGAAGATGCCGAATATGCCTATATGGCTGCCTGTCAGGCATTCGGGCATGCGCATATTCAGAAAGATTATCTGTTGCACAATGATGTGGGTGTTCTATGGGGAAATGACAGCGGAACTTCCACTGTGGTTGCAGCGATGAATGCCATGAACCAACACCATGATTCGTTTATGATAGGACCTTCTTGCCTGTTCCAAGGTGGAGCGTCAAGTGTTGTGATGAATCTGAGTACCATTTTCCATTTGCGCGGATGTGGAATAACGACAGCCGCCGGGTGTGCCAGTTCTTCCCATGCAATAGGAATGGCTTTTGTTTTAATTCAGACCGGTAAGCAAGATGTGATATTGGTAGGTGGCTCCTCAGAACTTCATCCTCTAATGACGGCAACATTCGATGCAACCAATATATTGTCTCTCCGCAATGAAGAACCGACTCATGCTATGCGCCCGTATGATGCGGAGCGAGACGGTACGGTTTTCAGCGGAGGAGCTGCGGCTTTGGTGCTCGAAGAATACGAACATGCCGTAGCACGCGGAGCAACCATACTCGCCGAAGTATGCGGCTATGGATTTTCATCGAATGGTATCGATGAAATCTCCATGCCATCCGCAGATGCGGAATATATCGCCATGAAGCGTGCTATCGAAGATGCTGGAATGCAGCCCTCCGATATTGATTATGTCAATGCCCATGCCACTTCCACTATTGCTGGTGATGCCGAGGAAGCTAAAGCCCTGACACGCCTGTTTGTGGAAGAGAATCAAATCATAAATCATCAATCTGCAATCATAAATAGGAAACCCTATGTTTCCTCCACCAAGTCCATAACCGGTCATGAGAACTGGATGGCGGGTGCCAGCGAGGCGGTGTATAGCGTTCTCATGATGCAAAACGGCTTTGTCGCACCCAATATCAATCTGGGGCACAAAATTGATGAAGCGAAGGATCTCAATATCGTCACAGAAACCGTCTATACCCCCATCAACACCGTCCTGTCCAACTCCTCCGGCATGGGGGGCACGAATAGCGCGCTTGTGTTTCGAAAAATATAGCCCATCTGGAATATATAGAGCATATGGAAAGCAGATTGAATCTAAAAAACAAATCCTAAAAAACAATTGACAACGGATAACGTACAAATTTCAATGAGGCGTGTCGTCGTAACAGGTATGGGTATTTGGTCTTGCATTGGGCAGGACTTGCAAACCGTGACAGAGAGTCTTAAGCAAGGTCGTTCCGGAGTCATCTTTGATCCGAAACGTGTTGAGTATGGTCTTCATTCCGGTCTTGTAGGCAATGTGCCCCGTCCGGATTTGAAGCCTTTGCTACCTCGCAAGTTCCGCGCAACGATGTCCGAAGATGCAGAATATGCTTACATGGCTGCGTGTCAAGCACTGGAAAAATCCGGTATAACCGATGAATATTTGCGTCAAAATGAGGTGGGGCTGATATTTGGGAGTGAAGGCGCAACAGATTGCATTGTACAAGCAGCGGACATAATGGCGCAGGAGAAGGAGGTTACAGCATTACAGCCAAATATGTTGTTCCAAAGCGAAGCATCCTCTGTCTCGATGAATTTGAGTACGATTTTTCACATAAAAGGAATCAACTTGACCATTAGTGCTGCATGTGCAAGTTCTTCGCATGCGATTGGTTTGGCGACGACGTTGATAAGAGATGGTATGCAGGATAGTATTCTTGTCGGAGGCTGTTGTATGTTGTCTGAAGTAAGCGCACCTGTTTACGATGCTATTAATGGCTTATCCAGAAGGAACGATAGTCCGCATAAGGCTTCCTGTCCTTTCGATGAGGCACGTGATGGTATCGTCCATTCCGGAGGAGCAGCTGCTTTGATGCTTGAGGATTATGAGCATGCGATTGAGAGAGGAGCCGATATATTTGCAGAAATTGTAGGAATAGGAGTATGTAGCAATGGAGATGAAATCTCTGCCCCTACCACGATGAAAGTGGATGTGGCTATGCAGCGGGCAATAGCAGATGCCGGAATAGAGGCAGGTGATTTGGATTATATATGTCCAATGGCAGCTTCGTTAATCAATGAGGATGAGTATGAGGCGATAGCGATTGACAGACTGTTCCGGGATAAAAAGGCGTATGTCTCATCTACCGAATCTATGACCGGACATGAGAATTTCATGGCAGGTGCGTCTAAAACGGTATATACTATATTGATGATGCTGAATAATTTCATAGCGCCCAATATCAATTTGAAGACACCTTCTGAAGCGGCAAAAAATCTCCGGATCGCAAAGCAAACAATCCAAACTCCGATTCAATATGCAATGATTAATGCATCTGGATTGGGAGGAACCAATTGCTGTATTGTAGTTAAAAATTATTCGAAAAGTAGTTGAGACTATGCGTAGGAGAGTTGTCGTCACAGGAATCGGGATCTGGTCGAGTATCGGACAGAATCTTCAAACTGTCAGCGAGAGCCTTAAACAAGGGCGTTCCGGAATTGTTTTTGATTCGGAACGGATTGACTACGGCATGCGTACCGCGCTAATAGGAAATGTTCCTCTGGCTGATTTGAAACCATTATTACCGCATAGCCAAAGAGCTACCATGACTGAAGATGCGTGCTATGCGTATATGGCCGCTCGTCAAGCATTTGAACAAGCGCGAATGGATGATGCATTTTTGCGAACAAACGAAGTGGGAGTCATCTTCGGAAATGATGGTAATTCCAGTGGTACAGAAGTGTCACCTGTTATGCGAAAGGAGAAAGACTCGGAAATGGTGGGTCCCTATTTATTATTTGCGGATCACACCTCATCACCGGTATTTCATTTAAGTTCCTTGTTTCATTTGAGAGGTGTAAGTTATAGTGTGGATGCAGCATGTTCTTCATCATCTCATGCAATAGGAATCGCCTCTGTTCTGATTCGTAACGGGATACAATCTACGATATTGGTAGGAGGCTCTATGGAGGTACATAGATTGCCTTTCTTTGCGGAGATGGATGTTGCAGATATGCTGTCTCGTCGTAATGAAGAACCGGAAAAAGCATCTCGCCCATTCGACCAAGATCGAGATGGTATGGTTCCTTCTGGTGGCGCAGCAGCTTTAGTTTTAGAAGAATACGAGCATGCCGTAGCACGCGGCGCAACTATTTTGGCGGAAGTGGCAGGCTACGGCTTCTCCTCCAACGGTATAGAAGAAATATCCATGCCTTCCGCCGATGCGGAGTTCATCGCCATGAAACGTGCTATCGCAGATGCCGGACTGCAACCTTCTGACGTCGACTACGTCAACGCCCATGCCACTTCCACTCTCGCGGGCGACATCGAGGAAGCCAAAGCCCTGACACGCCTGTTTGTGGAAGAGAATCAAATCATAAATCATCAATCTGCAATCATAAATAGGAAACCCTATGTTTCCTCCACCAAATCCATGACAGGCCATGAAAACTGGATGGCGGGTGCCAGCGAGGCGGTATATAGTATTCTCATGATGCAAAACAATTTTGTCGCACCCAATATTAATCTCGAAAACGTCATCGACGAAGCCAAAGACCTCAATATCGTCCGCAAGACGGTCTATACCCCCGTCCGTACCGTTCTTTCCAACTCCTCCGGCATGGGAGGTACCAATAGCGCGTTGGTTTTTAGAAAAATATAACGTCTAACCTCTAACCTCTAACAACAAAGTGGTCTGACATCTAACTTCTTATTTATATGGATACGCAAGAAATTCAATCAAAGGTAAATGCCTTTATGAACAATCGTCTGGAGTATGATGCAGAACGCCTCACTCCTGAAACAGAATTGAAACGCGACCTTGGCATGACGTCTCTCGATGCTGTGGAGACCTCTCTTTTCATTAAGCGCACCTTCGGCTTTCAGCCGGAACGTGGTGTGATGAAGACCATAGGAACGCTCCAGGATCTGTATGATTACATCGAAGATCATCAAGGATGATAGTGTATGGTGTGCATGTTTCCGAAAAATACGGAAAGATTTTTGAATTATTTCCGCGAAACAATGACAATTTTTGAAAAGTCATAGTAAAATATTTGGATATATTCCTGAAGAGTTGTAATTTTGCAGCGTTTTTGGAATGAAACGCAGAAATGACATACACACAATTCTATAATCAATGGCACTCGTTAGGTTGTTTTTCGGTAAACCAAGTGCATGCTATCGTACCGACTTTCAATAGGTCGAACCTTCACCAATGGCAGAAAGCCGGATACATCGTTCCTCTTCGGAAAGGATGGTATGCATTTGCCGATTATGTGCAACAGCCGGATTATGCTCGGTATTTTGCAGGTAAGATATGCGCTCCGTCGTACATCAGTCTGCATACTGCATTATCTTTCTATGGTATAATTCCGGAGGCTGTGGTAGAGATAACGAGCGTGACGACGCAAAAGACGTGCCGATACAAGAACGCGTTTGGCCAGTTCAGTTATCAGACGGTTCGTCCGCGGTTATTCTGGGGCTTTGAACCTAAGACGATGCGGGATGGAAAGCAATATATGATGGCTACACCGGAGAAGGCGATTATCGACTTGCTGTACCTCTATCCACAATATGCGACAGTAGAAGAGATGCGGGAGTTGCGGTTGGATGAGGAATGGATGCAGGAAGAGTTTGACAAAGAGCGGTTGATGAGTTATGTGGAGCGGATAGGAAGTCCGATAATAAAGAAAAAAGTGCGTTTGCTTTTAAATGCGTACGAAATTAGATAAACGAATAGCTCATTGCTGAAAACAGAACATGATTGACATGGAATACATACGGGGATTTTACCCCCCGTACATTGCCCTGAATGCAAACATGCAGAAGCATATGCTGAAGGAGTATGTGGAGTTGTTGGCGCTGGAGTGGATAACCCGTTCTCCGTATGCGGCGAAATTGGTGTTCATCGGAGGTACGAACTTGCGGTTGATACAGGGTATTGACCGGTTCTCAGAGGACTTGGATTTTGATTGCAAAGGGCTGAGCGAGGAAGAGTTCCGGCGGATGTCGGATGAGTTGGTGAAATACCTGCAACAGCATGGATTGAACGCAGAGTTGCGCAACAAGGAGAATACGCGGTTGATGGCATTTCGCAGCAATGTGTATTTCCCGGAACTGCTGTTTGACTTGCAACTAACCGGTCATCGGGAGGAACGTTTTCTGATGAAGATAGAGGCGCAGGATCAAAGAACGGATTATCCTCGTGAGATGGCTATTATGCAGCGGAACGGGTTCTCGTTCCCGGTGCCGGTGCCACCGTTGAGCGTACTGCTATCGATGAAACTATGTGCACTACTGGCGCGGCAGAAAGGAAGGGATTTCTATGACACGATGTTTCTGATGCAGCGGACAGAGCCGGATTATGGCTTCTTGCTGAATCAGAAGGGGATTGCGAACAAGGAGCAATTGGATGCTGCCCTACGGGAGATGGTAAGCAAGACCGATATGAAGACCAAACAGCGCGACTTTGAGCACTTGCTGTTCGATAGCCGCAAGAGCGAGACGATACTGGAATTTATTAGACTGACCTCTGTCATATGACAAAGCAAGAAATAATACAACAGACCAACGCGTTTTTCAGCGACAGACTGGATTCTGACATGTCGCATGTCACTCCGGATACGGAACTCAAACATGATTTGGGAATCACCAGTGTCGATGCCGTAGCCATCGCCTCTTTTGCACAAAAATCTTTCGGCTGTCCCGTCATCATGTCCGAAATCAAAGCCATCATCACAATGGATGATCTCTACAACTATATTGAGAAGAATGGTAAATTATCTTGACATCCTTGCTGAAACTATCCGCAATAACTGGGATCAGCCTGCCCTTACGGATTTCTACCTCACCGAAGACGGTAAGGCTCAAGACACCTCACGCGGTAACCGTTACACCTACGGCGAGATGTATGCAGAGATTGTCCGCGTCGCCGATTTTCTCACACAACTTGGTTTGCAAGCCGGCGACCATATTGCTATTTGCGGCGCCAATTCTGCCCACTGGGTTATTTCCTACCTCGCCATCGCCAAGATGCAAGATGTGTCTGTCGCCATCATGCATACCCTTCAACCGGATCAGATTGCGCAGATGATCAATTTCTCCGATGCCAAAGCGTTGTTTATAGATAAGGAATTATGGGAAGAATTAAAACAACAATCGTTGCCAAGGGTGGCGAGTGTGATTGCGTTGGAAGATTGGATTGTACTATACGGGCATCGAATAAGAATAAATGACAATAATCAATTAACAATTAACAATGACCAATGCCAATTCATCCATGGTGAACTTGACGAATTGGCAATGCTCTGTTTCACCTCTGGTTCATCAGGAAAACCGAAAGGGGTGATGCTGTCATATAGGAATATTCATTCATCAGTACGTTGCGTTGGAGATACATATCCTGTCAATAAGAACAGAAACACTTTAGCGTTAATTTCTTTGTCACATCTTTTAGGTTTTGGTAGTACTTTGGTACAACTAACCAAGTGTTGTCATATATTTATTCTTCGGCAGTCAAATGATTTTGTCCGTTTGCCTCAAATCATATGGATAGTGCAACCTTATGTGTTATTCGGAGTTCCTCAATTATTAGCAATAGCTGCTAAAATGTGGAATCAGAAAAAAATGTTATTTTTGGAGAGTTTTGTTGTAGGTGGTGCTGTTGTCTCTGATGTGCTGTGCCGCCAACTAAAGGAGGTGGCGTTCCCATTAGCGACAGGATATGGGGCTACAGAATCAAGTGGAACAATCAGTCTTGCATCTGCTCTCTCTTTTCGAGAAGAGTCTTCTGGGAAAGTCGTTGAAGGTTGTAGTGTTAGCATCGCTCCTAACGGTGAAATTCTTGTCAAAGGTGAAAATGTCATGTTGGGCTATTATAAAGATCCAGAAGCGACGGCGCAAAAGATAGACAAGGACGGTTGGCTCCATACTGGCGATAAGGGACATCTGGACGAGGATGGCTATCTCTATGTGGAAGGTCGTTTGGAGCAGGACATCATCGTTCTTCCCAACGGCGAGAACATCCGTCCGGATGCTATTGAATCCCTCATCAATGCGCTGCCTGAGGTCTCCGACTCCATCGTCTTCGCCCGTGATGGTCACCTCATCGCAATAGTCGTACCACCAATCACCAATCACCAATCACCAATGCGGATTTACGCCGCAGCATATTGCGTGCGATAAATCCGCAACTCCCTCTTTTCTCCCAGCTCTATGATGTGGAAATCACGGATATCCCGCTACAAAGAACCGAAAAACAAACCCTCAAGAGGTATCTCTATAAATAAAAGCGCAGTAAAATGCGCTTTTCAGTTGCAGATCTCAAAAAAGCTGTACCTTTGCGGCGATTAAGATACTATATTATCCGTTACTTGTAATAGTAAGCTGTAAGGCACATAATAATATCTCTTATAATGTACTCATTCGGACAAATATCATCGGGAGAATTGATGCAACAATTGGCAGAGCGGTTGAAAGCAAGGCGGTTGGAAAAAGGCTTGTCACGTCCGGCATTGGCGGGACTGTCCGGTGTCCCGGCTCCTACGATTGCGCGTTTTGAGCAGCGGTATGCGATATCCATGCGGCAGTATATTGACTTGGCGATGGCTTTGGGGTATGCGGACCAGTTGCAGGTGCTGATGCAAGAGCCGATATACAGAACGATGGAGGAACTTGAAACGATAAAGCAGAATCAGCATCGCAAACGCGGTCGGGGATGATGTCAAAAATCAAGAATATTGATAAGTTACGTGTCACGTACCATAGCCGATTGGTCGGTACGCTGATGATGTCACCCAATGGCGAGTCAGTGGTGTTTCAGTATGCGGAAGAATGGTTGGGAGATGGTTTCTCAATTTCTCCGTTGGAACTGCCTTTGGAGAATAAGTTGTTTATTGCTCCGCGTACTCCGTTCTATGGCGATTTCGGTATTTTCGAGGATAGTATGCCGGACGGTTACGGACGATACTTGCTCAATCGTATCTTGCGCGAACAGGGTGTTGATGATTTCTCACTGACGCCGCTGCAGCGCTTGGCGATAGTTGGGGCTGCAGGCATGGGGGCATTGTGCTATGAGCCGGCAGTGCAGGCTGTAGCAGGAGCGGCACTGCCGGAACTGGATGAGTTGCAGCAGTTGGCGTTGGATGTGCTGTCGGAGAAGCAGACCGAAGGGGCGGATGTGCTGTATTTCAATAGCGGCAACTCCGGAGGCTGTCGCCCTAAATGCCTGTTGCGTCAGGACGGAAAGGACTGGTTGGTGAAGTTCCGGCATACATACGATCCGAAAGACATGGGCAAGCGGGAATATCGCTATATGCAGATGGCTGCGAAGTGCGGGATAGAGATTCCCGAGTGCCGGTTGATACAGGGCAGGTACTTTGCCTCCCGGCGTTTTGACCGGACGGAGGCGGGAGAGCGTATTCATGTGGCAACGGCAGCTGCGCTGTTGACAGAGAGTGTCAATCCTCCGAAGGCGGATTATAAGACGTTGTTGAGTTTGACCGGATGGCTGACCCAGTCGCCGCAACAGGTGGAGCAGATGTTCCGCAGGATGGTGTACAACGTGCTGATAGAGAACAAGGATGACCATGCGAAGAACTTCACGTTCCTATGCCGCGACGGGAAATGGCAGCTGGCTCCGGCGTATGACTTGCTGCCGTGCATAGAGGGCTGTCACGGCCAGCATGCCACATCTGTGATGGGCAAAGGAAACCCGACGGACGAAGATCTGATTGCGGCCGGAGAGACCATTCGTATCAATGCGCGTCGCGGCAGACTGATTATTGATGAGATGAGAAAAATAATAGCAGAATGCTGATAACTGATAATTTTTTCTCCGGCGAACGCCCTCCCCTCCCGCACCGAAAAACAAACCCTCAAGAGGTATCTTTATAAATAAAAGCGCAGAAAAATGCGCTTTTCAGTTGCAGATCTCAAAAAAGCTGTACCTTTGCGGCGGATTTTGATTGGGGAAGCAGTCACTATCTCGCGGAATCATGTTCAATGTGTGTAAAAGCAGTCATTATGATAGACTATTTTATGACGAATGAGGCGCTGTTGCAGTACGTGGGTAAACAGATGCGGCAAATGCGAATCAACGCACGGTTAAGTCAGCAGCAATTGGCGGAACGTGCAGGTGTGTCGCGCTCTACGGTCACGCAAGTGGAGAATGGGAAAGGAATGAAATTGGAGTCAGTAGTGGCTATGCTGCGTGTGCTCAATAAACTGGAGATTCTCAATAATTTCGAGACAAATGCCTTGGTCAGCCCGTTATTGATTGCCAAGCAGGCAGGTAAAACCCTTAAACGTATTCGTCCTCGTCATGATTAATTTTGCGAATGTTTATCTTTGGGATTTCCACATGGCGTCCCTCTCTGAAGACGAATCCGGACGTATCACAATGGCATACACACCCGAGTTTGTCAGCAGTGGTTACAACCCGTCTCCTCTCTTCACGACTCCGGAAAAAGATAAGATTTATGAGTTCTCCCAACTGCCGTTTAAGACATTCAAGGGGCTGCCCGGCTTTATAGCGGACTGTTTGCCGGATAAGTTCGGTACAGCTATTATCAATCATTGGCTGGAGAAATCCGGTCGTTCGAGAGATAGTTACACAACTCTCGAACGCTTGTTATACCAGGGCTCGCGCGCGATGGGCGCTTTGCGTTTTGAACCGCAGGAACGCAAGGACTTGAATAAGCAGGTGGCGATTGACCTGGACGGCTTGATTGCGGCAACGGCTGAGGTGTTGGAAGAGCGAATGCGGATGGATACAAACCTCAAGACAGACGAAGAAGCGTTATTGACGATTCTCCGGGTGGGTACTTCTGCAGGAGGAGCCAGACCGAAAGCCGTGGTGGCATATAACCGTGAGACCGGAGACTTGCGTTCAGGACAGGTGGACGCGCCGGAAGGATACGAGCATTGGTTGTTGAAGTTGGATGGCGTGGATGAGAACAACCCCGGTTCGTATAGCGAGACAACGAACTACGGCTGTCTGGAGTACGCCTACTATAAGATGGTGCGGGATTGTGGGATTGAGATGATGGAGTCGAGGTTGTTGGAGGACGGGAATCGGCATCATTTCATGACGCGCCGTTTTGACCGCATCGGTGGTAGTCATCGCGTGCACATGGTATCGCTCTGCGGCATGGCGCACTATGATTACAACCAACCGGATTCATGGTCTTACGAGCAGTTGTTTCGCGTCATGCGGGGGCTGCGAATGACGCAACCGGAAATGGAGCAAGCCTACCGGCGGATGGTGTTCAATGTGATAGGGTGTAACCAGGATGACCATACGAAGAATATCGCGTTTCTCATGGATACGGATGGCATTTGGAGATTGTCGCCGGCGTATGACATGTCGTATGCGGTAGGTGCATATTTCACGCGCCGGCATCAGATGTCGGTGAATGGCAAGCGTCTGCATATCTCGCGGAATGATATGTTGGCGGTTGCTGCGGAGGCGGGAATAAAAGCGGCAAAAGCGAATGAGATCATCAGTCAGACCATAGAGGTGATCGGACGCTTTGGGGAGTATGTCGGAGACTCTGTCCCGGAATGGATGAAACAGCCTGTACAGAAACAATTGGAAAGGGTAAAGGCGGAATTATGACCACGATAAAAGACCAATATTTCTCCGGCGAACGCCCTTTATATGCCTCCCGTGACCTGCAATTGAGCAACGTCACCATTGGCGAAGGAGAGTCGGGACTCAAGGAGTCGCGTGGCGTGGAGGCTGTCGGTTGCCGCTTCGAAGGCAAGTATGTCATCTGGGAGTGCGAGGATGTGGAGTGCCGGAACTGCTGTTTTGCAGCCTCGGACAGGGCTCCGCTCTGGTATGACCGCAATCTGCGGATGTATGGCTGCCTGATTGACGCGCCCAAGGCCTTTCGTGAGATTGACGGCCTGACGATAGGGAATGTCAGGATGTCTGACGGCACCGAGGCTTTCTGGCGCTGTCGCGGCGGACAGATTTCTGGCCTCCGTATGGAGAATGGTTCGTATCCGTTCTTCCAGTCGGAAAACCTCCGTATTCATCAGCTGCGGCTTGTCGGCAAATATGCCTTCCAGTACGCGCGGCATATCGAAATCCGTAACGCTGTTCTCGATACCAAGGATGCGTTTTGGGAGAGTAAGGACTGTGTGGTTTATGACTCTGAATTGAAGGGCGAGTACCTCGGATGGTATGCGCGCAATCTCCGCCTCGTCCGCTGTCATATATCCGGCACGCAGCCGCTCTGTTATTGCAGGAATCTCGTTCTTGAGGATTGCACGTTCGCTCCCGATGCCGATCTGGCGTTTGAGTATTCTTCCGTCCGTGCCACCATTATTGGCAAAGTCACTTCCGTCAAGAATCCCCTGCCAGGTTCAACTATTTGCGAAAAACCGCAGACAGAATAGTATTTTCTTCTGCTGGTTTTTCGGATGGGAAGGATGGCCTGTGTAGGCCTCTTTTTGTTATCTCCATCTGCCAGATAGCGAAATTCCGTAATTTTTTCTCATTTTTTTTTGGTGTGTCAAATAAATGCAGTAATTTTGCGCCCTCTTATGCATTGGTGTGTTTGAGAAAGTCTGGTATTGCCAGTGAACATGGAAATAATTTAAATAACAAAAAGATATGAAGACAAACCAACAATTTTTCAAAGTAATGAGTAAGTTCAGAGCGGGCATCCTGCTTCCCGCGCTGCTGTTCCTTATGGCCGGCAACGCATGGGCGAGTACGTCTAAAACTTACTACGCAACGATGAACGTGGCTGCTACCGGAAGTGGAACAGTGTATGTTAACGCATCTGGTACGACATCCCAAACGAAGAGTACTTCTTCGACAAGTTCGTCAGCCTCTATTTCTTTTAATATCTATGCAACCGCCAATGCTGGATACAAGTTCAGTTCGTGGTCGGGTAGTGGTATTACCTTTGGAAGCGCAACAACGGCGAATACTACCGGTGCTATTTCTTCTAATTCCACATCATCGCCGGGAACGTCCAAAACGGCTACGGCATCGTTTGTGGCTATTCAAGCTACGGCTGCACCGGCTAATGTGAATATTGCTGCGACAGACCCGTCTACCACGTATCCGGAGAATACGGATGAGCGCACCCTGACGTTCACCACAACCAGCAACAATGCATTGACGGACTTCACGTATGCTCCGGCAAACGGAGCCAGCGGGAAATATACGTTCGCTAACTGGCGTCGTGTGGATGCTACCCACGTGGCGGTGGATTATACCTTTGCCGGCGGTGGTAATTACGGCGGTTTGACCCGTGTTCACCAGGTAAACGTGACATTGAAAGGCAAGGAACACGCCACCGTTCAGACATGTACCATTACCGCGACCTTCCCGAACGCTAAGATTATTGACGGTTCGGCGGAGACGATTTATGCCACTTACAAGGCTGCCGATGCCACGCAGGATGGTGTGGAAAAGACGGCGGTGTTCAATGTGGAGAACGTGGATGGCACAAATAACTTTGACACGCCGACCTTTACTGGTGCAGACGCAAGTCATTTCTCATTTAACACAATGTCGTATGCGGACGGCAAACTGACCGTTAAATATATCTACAACGGGAACAAGGAGACCACCAGTCCCACGCACACGGCTACGCTGACCTTGAAGGTGAACAATGCCATCGGCGGAACGGATGCCACCTATGGATCGAAATCAATAACCGTCACCGCTTACAACGAGGAGGAGGCTACCGAGGATGTCAGCGTGACGACGGCGGCAAACGTGACTACCAACTATGCAACTTTTGCGGCGGGTCTAGCTGCGGCTAACGCAAGTGCCGGATGTACGCTCAAACTCCTGCGTAATGTGGATCTCGGAACGATTACTACTACGAACAATATCACCAAGGCGATGACCATTGACCTCAATGGTAAGACGCTTAAGGCGGCTGTGAATGCCTCTTCGGTGGGTATTCTGACGATAACCCAAGCGGTTGCGGTTACCATCAAGGACTCCAAGACAGGTGGTAAGATCATCAACGAGGTAGATCGCAACTCCGAGATACGTACCATCTTTGTCAATAAGGCAGGTGCAACGCTGACCTTGGAAAGCGGAACATTGGCGGTTAACAATCTCAGGCAATATGCTTCTGCTGCAAATGCAGATTTGGGCGTTACTGCGGCATCTACCTCTTGTTCGGCGCGTGTTATCCATGCGATAGCCGGTACTACTGTTAATATCAACGGTGGTCGTGTAGAAGCCTACGGTACCCGTTCGGTATATGGTATTCTTCAGGCAAGTTCCGCCGCAACGAACAAGGCAGGTACCTCCGTCTTGAATATTTCCGGCGGTGAAATCTATGCGGAAGGTCCGTATAGCACCATGGGCGTATATGCTTATGGTAAGGTGAACCTCTCCGGTGGTACCATTACCGCACATGTGACTACGAACATGGTGGATGCCCGCTATGCGGCGGATGCTACACAAAACAAATACAACGGCTACGGTTATGGTATTTATTTGCACGTGTCGGCAAGTGCCACGGCTACCAGTTGCTATGGAGGTATTATGAATATGACAGGTGGTACCATCAATGTGACAAACGACCGTGAGTATAATGGCAACTATCCGAACTATGGTATCCTTTTCAATGCGGCCGCTGCCAATGTATCATCTGCAACTGCTGTGGCTGCGGATGGCAAGTCACGTGGACAAATCGCTTCTGCTACGGGTTCTATTGATGGCGGTGAGATTAACGTCACCAGTGGAACACAAAATAGCTACGGTGTGTATGTGTTAGGTAGTTATAACTCCTACGACAACACGAACCATGTAGTACAAATCAAGAATTGTAAGATTACATCGAAAGCGTATGTAAGCGCATACGGTGTAGCTGCCTGGGGTGCCATCAACTCCACCAATGGTGCTTGCTATGCCGGAGATGTGGAGTTGACTAATTGTGATGTCTATGCCGAATCGCTTACTACAACTACTGCTGCGGCGGTATGGGTATATGCAACGTCCGCTACCATTTTTAAGGATGGAACAACGGCCAATGCAGCCACTTGGGGTGGCGAGTTTGCCGTAGCCGGTAAGGCAGTCATCAATAGCGGTAAATATGAGGCGAAGACAAAAACTTCTTCTGCGTATGCGGTAGGAACTTCGTCTCGTTCAAAAACGACCTA
>JAGCWE010000008.1 GCA_017962005.1 Paludibacteraceae bacterium
TTACAACAACGACCGTATCAAGCTGCGTCTGCGCATGAGTCCTGTACAATACAGGCAGACCTATATGAACAACTTGTCGATGAACACGCATACGGCCAACAATATTTACTAACCCCGTCCAATAAAATGGGGGCACCTCACTGTTATGTTCGTGTGTTCGTTTTGCAATCCTGTGTTAATCCTGTGTTAATGCTGTGTTAATCCTGTGTTGAAATATGCACTTTTTTCGTATCGTAATAGACCATATAAAGCATAAAGAAAGCGTGAACTTTCGTTCGCTTCATTTGATTCTTCAAGGTCTTCGACTACCCTATTAACTCAAATTACGCACAGAAAACTCACGCATCACGTGAGCGTGCATAAACCGAAACTTGAGTTAATAGTGACCTTACGGTCTGATTCTTGAAGAAGTGTCGAAGTTCTGAAGAATCAAGTTGGCTTACTACGCTTAAAATATGTATGTCGTTGCACCGGTTAGCGGTGCGGTTGGGTCATAGGCAATACGGGGTTATAGCAATGTATCTAATTTAATTATAACGGTATTTGACAAATCAATAATGTCCGAAGGACGAAATGACCAACACGATAATCTGCTCATCGTGGATTTCATATACCAAGCGATGCTCTTTGGTTATTCGTCGAGACCACGTTTCGTTTTTGTAGTGTTTCAACTGCTCCACCTGACCTGTTCCTGTGCGGGGATGCTCCGCTATTTCCTTGAGCAAAGCACGAAACTTATTCATAGCCTGCGGGGCTTTCTTTTGAAGAAGCAGCACGTCTCTTTGTGCCTCAACAGAAAAACGGATTACATACATAACAGCCTGTCCACAAATTGGTCAACCGTTTCATCCGCACGCATCTCGATGTATTTCCCATCCGCCGCCTGCGCGCTGGAACGCTCCAACTTGCGGCGGAACTCCTCCTCCGTGAACAATGTGTCGTCCTGCTTCTTCTCAAACAGACGATGCACATAACGCGAGAGTTTCTCCATCATACCTGCATCCTCCGCCACATAACTCAACTCTCTCAAGAATTCAGGATTCAATGCTGTTACCATAATCGTTATTCTCCTTTCAAACGGCAAAAGTACGGAGTCTTCGGGGATTGTGCAAATAAATTGAGCAAAATACTACGAGAAAAGTGAAAATTGAAAAGTGAAAAGTGAAAGGAGGAGGGGATAGGAAAGTGAAAAGTGAAAGGTGAAAAGTGAAAGGAGGAGGAGGAGGGGCGCAGATGGTCAGGGGATGCCGAGGTGTTTGTGAATCTGCAGCGACAGACGCCAGTGGGGATGGGACAGAATATAGGCGACAGTTTCCTTCAGAGTGGATGCCGGCTGGGAGGATGCCGGCCGGGAGGGGCAAGCGGTGGCGGGCTGCCGCGTACCTACTTCATACGTGAGGTCGCAGGGCTGCAGGTAACCGTGTGACGCTTTTACCGACCGGTACAGCGTCTCCACATCCTGTCCGCGATACACCACCTTCAGTTCGTCCGCCTGCGTCAGCACCACGGGCGCGTCCTTCGGCGAACATGTCACCCAGTCGATGCCCTCGGGCAGGACGTGCGTGCCGTTGGTCTCGACAGCAATATAGAAGCCCGCCTCATGGAGCGCGCTGACCAACGCATCGTCCACCTGCAGGGACGGCTCGCCGCCCGTCAGAACCAGCAGCGGACGCTCCGCAGCATGAGAAGCCGAAGTGTCCCCACGAAGAGAAACAGCCCTCGCCACAAGCGCCGCAGCGTCCAGCCGCTCCCTGACAGAGAAATCGGTGTCGCAGAACGGACAGCGCAGATTGCAGCCCGCAAAACGAATGAACACAGCAGGACGGCCGGAATAGAACCCCTCGCCCTGCAGGGAATAGAAAATCTCGTTAATGAGGTATGTGTCAGTCTCTTTCATAGATGGCGACACTGCCCGCGCTCTCCTGCACGCTCACCTTGTAACAGTTCTCCACGCGGTCGCATATCCAGCGCGCCATGTTCTCCGCACTGGGATTGACATCCATCACCTCGTTGATGTACTTGTGGTCGAAAGCGTCCTTGACGATGCGCTTGATTAGCGTGAAATCGGTCACCATGCCGTCACGGTTCAGCTCCTTCGCCTTGCAGTACACCTTGATTTCCCAGTTGTGTCCGTGCAGTGACTCGCACTTGCTCTCGTAACTGAGCATCAGATTGTGCGCCGCCGAAATCTCAATTGTCTTTTCTACGTAGTACATATTATACTATAGTCTTTAGAGTTCATAAACAGTCCTGTCGTCTATCCCCGCCTCGCGCAGAGCCTCGCGGCGTTCGCAGCACGTGCCGCACCTGCCGCAATGGTGCTCGCCGCCGCGGTAGCAGCTCCACGTCTCGCTGTAATCGATTCCGAGCAGTTTGCCTTTGCGGGCAATACCGGCTTTGGAGAGGAGCGTGTAGGGCGTGAGCAGGCGCACGCCGTTGTACGTACCCGCCTGCACCGCCCTGTCCATCGCCTCCACGAAGGCCGGACGGCAGTCGGGATAGATGCTGTGGTCGCCCGCATGATTGGCAAGCATGATGCATGACAGGCCTTCGTTCTCCGCGATGCCCGCCGCGATGCTGAGCATGATGCCGTTGCGGAAAGGCACGACCGTGGAACGCATATTGTCGTCGTTGTAATTGCCCTCGGGAACGGCGCTGTCGCCCTCCAGCAGGGACGAACGGAACATCTCCCTGAAGAAAGGCAAGCGGATGATACGGTGAGGGATATGCAGCCTTTCGCAATGGAGCGCGGCGAAGTGCAACTCACGGTCGTTGTGGTTGCTGCCGTAGTGGAACGACACGCACATGGCAATGCGCTCACGGTATTCATAGAGCATCGTGGTCGAGTCCAACCCGCCGGAAAGTACCAACAGACAGTCCTTCATTTAAGTTGAAAGTTGAAAGTTGAAAGTTGAAAGTTTTTAAAGCGTTTCTGCCATTCGGGCAGCCATTCGCTGTTGCCGCAATGCCTCGTGTGCCTCGTCCGCATAAGAGGCAAAGGGCAGGATGCGTATGCCGCCGCGGGGATTGAAGATGCCTGTGACCTCGATGTAACGGGGCCGCATCAGCGCCACGAGGTCCTTCATGATGATGTTGACGCAGTCCTCGTGGAAGTCGCCGTGGTTGCGGAAAGAGAACAGGTAGAGTTTGAGCGATTTGGACTCCACCATCCGCTCGTCCGGGATGTAGGTGATGACAATCCGTCCGAAGTCCGGCTGCCCCGTCTTCGGGCACAGAGAGGTGAACTCGGGACAGTCGAGCGTGACCACGTAGTCGCTCTCGGGGTGTTTGTTGACGAATGTCTCCAACAAGTTCGGGTCGTAGTCGGTTGCGTACCGGGTGTTCTGATTGCCCAACAGGGTGATACCCTCCAGTTCGTTTTCGTTGCGCATAGTGTCGCAGATTATGTTTTTCACGCCGCAAAGGTACAATGGAAAAAACAAAATACAAAATATATGCGGAATCTTGCGCATATTCAGGAAAAAGTCCGTATCTTTGCGGGCTTGAAACAAACCATGGATATGCAAACCTCCTTTCTGGCAGTCTTAGGTCTCGTCGCGCTGGCCATCGTGCTGCTGTCCGTCAGGGTCATCCTCAAGAAGAACGGACGGTTCTCCTCGCAGCACCTCTCCCAAAGCGCGGCGATGAGGGAACGGGGCATCGGCTGCGTGCAGTCGGAAGACAGGAAAGAAAGGCAGAAAGCCGACAAGAAACTTAACGTCAGCCAACTCTGACAACACCTAATGAAACAAAAACAAAACAACTATGAATAAGACCCAGACCATTCTCAATGTAGCGTTTGCGGCAGCCATCGTGGTGCTGTGCGTATTGGTGTTCGCTTTCCGTGCGGACAAAACAAAAGCCGGTGATGCAGAGGTCATCCCTGTCACCGAGGACAACCGGATGCCCATTGCCTACCTCAATGTGGACAGCCTGCTGACCTATTACACCTTTGCGCAGGAAGCGCAGGAGAAACTGATGAGCAAGCAGGAGGACGCACGCGCCAAACTCAACCAGAACGCCCGCACCCTGCAGAACGAGATGGCGGACTTCCAAAGGAAGTACGACAACAACGCCTTCCTCAGCGTGGAGCGCGCACAAAGCGAGTACCAGCGTCTGCAGAAGAAACAGGCGGATCTCGAAGAACTGGAGAACAAACTCGCGCAGGACATCATGATGGAGAACCAGAAAATCAACATCCAACTGGCAGACTCCGTACAGGCTTTCCTCAAGGACTTCAACGCCGACGGCCGCTACCAGGTCATCCTGAGCAACAACGCCAAGGACAACATCCTGATGGCCGCCGAGATTTATGACATCACCGATGAGGTCATTGAAGGCATGAACGCACGGCGCAAATAAACTCACCCTACCCAAAGCGGCACAACAATGAAAAAAGCGAAAATACTGTTTGTCCTCCTGTGCATATCGGCATACGCGGCAGCGCAGGCAGTGCCCGTCCCCCTGACATCCGTGCGCCTGTACGACTTTCTGGACGAACTTGCCACAGACGGCATCATCGAGATAAACGAGGCCACACGCCCCTACACCCGCAAGCAGGTGGCGGACATGCTGGTCAAAGCGCAGGAACGTGACATCGCCCTCAATCCGCGCCAGCAGAAAGACCTTGACTTCTACCTCAACGAGTTCGCGCTCGAACGTGACACGATGCCGGAGAAGTTCGTGCAGTGGACCGACCACAACACGTTCAACCTCTCGCTCGCCGACCCGCAGTTCTCGTATATGACCCGCAACAAAATCTTCAAGATGCAGTTGCGCCCCATCCTCGGCATGGATCTGTACGGCTCGAAGAAAGGCGCAATAATCAAACGCTGGTGGGGAGCCGAACTGACAATGGACATCGCACACCATGTCAGCATCTGGGGTTCGCTACGCGACGTGTCCTACAACGGCAAGATAGGACTGAACAGCAAGTATTTCCCCACGGATGCCGACAAGCGCAGCGGCGCACAAATCACGCGTCCGGGCTTCCTGAACAACCTGAGCGGCGTGGAATACAAGGAGGCCACCTACGGAGGCGACTTCTCCGACTCCAAAGGCGGACTGAGCCTTTACGCCTGGTGGGGAAGCATCAGCCTGAGCCGCGAGAACATACGCTGGGGCGACGCCTACCACGCATCCAACATCCTGAGCGGACGCAATCCCGCCGTGCCGCAGGTCAGCCTGCAACTCACGCCCGTATGGTGGCTGCAATTCGACTATTTCCACTCGTGGCTCGTCTCCAACGTGCTCAATCCCAATGACTACTATGTGGAGAACAGACTCAACACCAACGGCATAATGGTCACCGACACCGCCTACCGTCCGCGAAACAAGTACATGGCGGCGAACATGCTCACATTCATGCCCTGCAAGTGGGTGCATTTCTCAATAGGCAACTCCATTGTCTATGCCGAGAACACCCCGCAGGCCGCCTATTTCATACCCATCGCCTTCTTCAAGTCGCTGGACCACCTGATGACCAAGGGCACCGGCACACAGAACCAGAACTCGCAGGTATTCTCCACCATCACCGTGCGGCCTGTCGAGCACCTCAAACTCTATACCTCGTTGTATATCGACGAGGTAAAGTGGGAACGGTTCAAACCCTCCAATCCCGCCAACAACCCCATCTCCTACCTCGTGGGATTCGACTGGGGCGGATGGCCGCTGCGGGGGCTCTCCCTCAAAGGCGAGTTCATGCGCTCGTACATAGCCTGCTACACCAACTCGATTGACGCCATCGAATACACGTCCAACTCATACCTGATGGGACACTATATGGGCGACAACGCGCAAAGCACCTATTTGGAGCTGTCCTACCGTCCCATCCGCGGGATGTGGATAGCCCTGTCCTTCACCGATGACATCCGCTTCAACCAGTACCGCTACCTGCGCAAAGGCATCGGCACGACGATTGAACAGAAGCCCTTCGACAAGAAGATTTTCCGAAACACCAAGTTCGCCGCCAAACTGGCATACGAGGTGCACCCCAACATGTTCCTCCGCGCCGAACTGACCTACAACAACGCACGCGGCTCCGACAACACAACCGTCTATACCATCCCCGGCCAGTCGGTTACCAACGCGGAGATAGGCGAGGTGCTTCGCACGGCCCAAGGCTATCTCAACGCCTTCGCACCCGCATACCTGCAAGGCAAGAACTTCACCGCGATGGCGGGCTTCTCCTTCGGATTCTAAACTATAAACTACCTAATATTCACTAATACATTATGTCTCTTCAAGAACGAATAAACGAACTTCAGACCCGTGTGCAGCAGATGCAAGCCTCTTCTGCCGAAGAGGTGGAGGCTCTGCGAATCAAATACATGTCAAAGAAAGGCGAGGTGAGTCTCCTCTTCGATGAGTTCCGCACGCTCAGCAAGGAGCAGAAAGCCCAGATGGGGCAGGCGATGAACCAACTGCGCCAAGCGGCGGAGGAACGGATGGCGCAACTGCGGCAGGCCGTGGAAAAGACCGTCGCGCGCACTGAAACGCGTGAGGATCTGACCCGCACACCTGACCCCATACCCCTCGGCACAAGGCATCCGCTCTCACTGGTACACGAACAGATTATCGACATCTTCGCGCGCATCGGCTTCACCGTGGCGGACGGTCCGGAGATAGAGGACGACCGGCACGTGTTCGGTCTGCTCAACTTCGCGCCCGAACATCCCGCGCGCGACATGCAGGACACTTTCTTTGTCGAGAAAGAGGAAGGCGAGCAGCGTCCCACCGACGTGCTGCTGCGCACCCATACCAGCAGCGTGCAGACCCGCGTGATGACCGAAGCCGCCGAGCGGCTGCGCAACGGACAACAGGACAGCATCCGCGTGCTATGTCCCGGACGTGTCTATCGCAACGAGGCCATATCCGCCCGCGCGCACTGCTTCTTCCATCAGGTGGAAGGACTGTACATCGCCCGCAACGTGAGTTATGCCGACCTCCGGCAAACGCTTCTGTACTTCGCCAAGGAGATGTTCGGCGACAAGACGAAAATCCGCCTCCGCCCGTCCTACTTCCCCTTCACCGAACCGAGTGCCGAGATGGACATCTCCTGCCATATATGCGGCGGCGAAGGCTGCGGCTTCTGCAAGCAGACCGGCTGGGTGGAGATTCTCGGCTGCGGCATGGTCGACCCCAACGTGCTTGAGACCTGCGGCATTGACAGCAAAGTCTTCAGCGGGTATGCCTTCGGACTGGGTATAGAGCGGATAACCAACCTCAAGTACCGCGTCAAAGACCTGCGCCTGTTCTCGGAGAACGACCTGCGGTTCCTCAACCAGTTTGTCAGTTGCTGATTAATGGTATGAAGCCTGCAAAACACAGTCTGATATTATCTGTTCTGTTCCTATTCTCTCTGACAGCAGCAGCGCAGAAGACCGACACGCGGCAGAGTGCGTCCGACCGTCCGTTCCGTGCCGTCTGGATATCCACTGTTGCCAATATCGACTGGCCGACCGGCGATGCTGTAGGTCATACGATGCTGCAGCAACAGCAGATGCGTGACCTGCTGGACAAGATAGCCGCCCTCCATTTCAACACCATCATCTTCCAAGTGCGTCCCACCGCTGACGCGCTCTATCTCTCCTCCTACGAGCCGTGGAGCCACTGGCTGACAGGCAAGCAAGGACAGAACAACGACATACCCTACGACCCGTTGCGCTTTGTCCTTGACGAGGCGCACAAGCGCAATCTGGATGTGCACGTGTGGATTAACCCCTACCGGATCAATCTCGCGCGCACGCCCGTCAGCGAACTGAATCCCGACCATATCTTCTTTCGGCATCGTGAGTGGTTCTGGAAATACAACGGACAATGGTACTTCGAGCCGGGACTGGACGAGACACGCGAGTGGCTGAAGAAAATTGTGCGGGAACTGGTGACAGCCTACGATATCCAAGGCGTTCACATGGATGACTATTTCTATCCCTATCCCGACCACAAGACCCAACTGCCCGATACCAAATGCTTCCAAGCCCATCCCCGCGGTTTTGACAACATAGAGGACTGGCGTCGCAACAACACCAACCTCATCATCTGCGAACTGCACGAACTCATCAAGCGCATCAAACCCGATGTGCAGTTCGGCATATCGCCTTTCGGCATCTGGCGCAACCTCTCGTCTGATCCCCATGGCAGCGACACGCACGGACTGCAGAACTACGACGAACTATATGCCGATGTCCGCTACTGGATGGAACAGGGATGGATTGACTACGTGGTGCCCCAACTCTATTGGGCAATAGGCAGCAGCGCGGCTGACCACAAGAAACTCGCTTACTGGTGGGCGGACAACTGCTTCAACACCAAACTCTATATCGGCATGGCTCCCTATCAGCTTGTGGACCGTCGTCAGGTTTCCGCCGATGAATGGAAGAAGAAACACAACACAGCGTGGGCGAAACCCAACGAGATTTGCCGCCAGTTGCGCCTTCACGAGAAGATTCCGCAAATCAAAGGGCAGGTATTCTTCTCCGCATCCCACCTGCTCAAGAACCCGCTGGGTGTCTGCGACAGCCTGAAAACATACTATAACGACAAGAATCCCTAAACTGCCAATGATATGAGCCGCCTCACGTTACCTCTTCTTGCACTGGTTTTCTGCTGTCTGACCGCAGCAGCCACTTCTCGCGCTGTCATCATAGGCATAGGCGATTACCCGTCCGAACGCGGTTGGCACAAGATCAACGGCGACAAGGACGTGCCACTCGTCACCGACCTGCTGCTTCGGAACGGCTTTGACCGGCAGCATATCGTGACACTCGTCAATGAGCAGGCGACCAAAGCCAATATACTCCGCGCTTTCCACACTCTTGCTAAAAGTGCCGAACCGGGGGATAACATCTATATCCATTTCTCGGGACACGGACAGCGCATCACCGACCTCACCGGCGATGAGAAAGGACAGGACCAAGGATGGGACGAGGCGTGGATTCCTTACGATGCAAGCAAAGAGTACCAACAGAATGTCTATTGGGGACAGAACCACCTCGTAGACGATGAACTCAACAGTTATCTGATCCGCCTGCGCCGGAAAGTAGGGAAGGGAGGCAGAATAGTGGTTGTGGCGGATGCCTGTCACAGCAGTGGCGGCACACGCGCACAAGGGGACACACCTTCCGAAGAAACGTGGATTGAACGCGGCTCATCCGACTATTTTATTTTGCCTTCTTCCGAAGCGATATCTGTTGAGTCGGCCAACACGGAGGATTGGATTTTCTTCAGCGCGTGCCTCAGTTCGCAGACCAACTACGAGTATCGCGGCAACGGGTCGCTTACCTATGCGCTCAGCCAACTGCCCAATCCGTTGTCCGCCTATACCGCCGAAGAACTGATAGAGCAAGTCCGTGCCAAAGTCAAACAACTCATCCCCTTCCTGCAAGTGCCACAATTGGACTGTCCCAAGCAGATGCTTTCTGAAAAGGTTCTGCCCAAATGAATGACAAAGACTACATACAGGCTCTCGCACAAGGCGACAACACCGCCATACGCAGGCTCTACAGCGAACTGCGTGAGCCTTTCTTCCGCTATTTCCTTAACCATTACCGCCTTGACGATGATACGATGGCGGATTTGTTGCAGGAAGCGGTCATCGGCACATGGAAAAACGTCCAACGGGGTACGCTCACTACAGACAACCTAACGTGCCGCCTGTCCACATATGTCATCACCATAGGAATCCATCGGCATCTGGCCGCAACGCGCCAAACCGACAAGTTCGTTCCGCTGGATACAGAGCAGCACTCCGGTTTGCAGGATATGCCCGATGACGGCATCTATGACACAGAAAGGGAAAACGCCATCGCACGGGCGGTGGAGCAGATGACCGAACCGTGCAACACCCTGCTACGGCTCTTCTACTACGAAAACAAGGATATGGAAAGCATTGCACAGGAAATGAATTACCCTTCCGCAGATGCTGCCAAAACACAGAAATACAGATGTATGCAGAAACTTAAAACTGTCTTTGCCAAACTGATGGAAGAATAAAAGTCATTTTTTTCAAAAAAACATGTTACCTGTCTCAGGTTCGGGATATAAAGAGGTGAAATGAAAAAGCAATGAAAACAGAACAGGAAATACGATTAGCCGTTTGCGCGAAGTTCCTCAAGCAGGAATTGCAAGCGCTTGAAGTCTCCCTGCGCGAACAGGAAAAGGATGCCGCACGGCACAGCCATCGGCTCTTGCGTCCCGAACTTTCCGAAAAAGAAAATGACAATAACCATCAAACAAAACAACCTACTATGAAAAAGAAATCATTGATTTTCGTATCACTTGCCGCAGCGGCGTGCTGCGCGCTGGTCATCGGTCTGCACATCAACCAAGCCTCATGGGCGGACAGAGCGTTCCAACAGGGAATCAGCAGCACCGAAATCTTCGTCTCACGCGGAGACAACAAAGTGGACAACGAACTGCAAAACGCCTACCAGTTGATGTTCGACGGACGGTTCAAGGAGTCAGACCGTGTCCTCAAAGAACTGACAGGCATCATCAGTAAATCCAAACCCGAATCGGATGAGGAAGCGCAGATCCTGAAGGTACAACGCGATGAACAGCAATGGCTGCACGCACTTAGCCTGCTCGGACAGGGCAAGTACCGCAAAGCAAGAAAACAACTCAGGCAAATCGCCAACGAGAACGGCACGTTTGCCCTCCAAGCGGAACAACTGCTGCAACAAAAGCAGTAACAATTTCAACCATTCTGAATAACAATCATTAAATCTAAAAACTTATACAACTATGAAAAAAATTATTTTACTGAGTCTGAGTCTTATTCTGATAGCTGGCGCAGGTTATGCGCAGAACACCAAGGAACAACGCAAAGAGCGCGCCGCCATCACGAAGATGTCGGACAAGGAACTGAAAGCCAGAGTGAGCCACGATGTCAAGAAACAGGCTAAGGCGTTCAAGAAACAGGGCTGGCAGGTGAATGTGGGTGCCCTCTCAATGGAAAAGCAGATTGAGAAAGCCCAGCGAATGCAGTACGAATATAACGACGACAATTCGCCCAAGTACTTTATGGGTGAGATGACCGCCAAAGCCGAATCGTATGCCGCCGCCAAAGCACAGGCACTCGCATTCGCCAAGGAGGATCTGGCAGGAATGATTTCCACCGAAGTGACAGCACTGGTTGAGAACACACGTGCCAACGAGCAGATTTCCGCCACGGATGCCGCATCCATCGCCAAGACCGTGCAGGCGGGCAAGCAACTCATCGCACAGCGGCTGACCAACATCATCCCTGTAGTGGAGGTGTATCGTATGGACGGCAAACTCTATGAGGTGCAGACACGCATCTTCTACGACCGCAACATCGCCATGCAAGCTGCCAAGCAGGTCATCAAGCAGGAACTGGAGAAAGAAGGCAAGAATCTGCACGGCGAACTAGACAAGATTTGGGGTGTCTAATAAAGTCAGAGGAACAGTTCGTATAATACGTCAATACGATGAAGAAGACCCTCCTCATACTGCTTCTCGCAAGCGCAGGCATCATTCAGGCACAGACGGGTAAAACCGTCCGTGCCGAAGCCGAGACAGTGTATCACATCCCCGAAACAGAGTCGAGAAAAGAGGCGTTGGTAAAAGCCAGTGAAGAGGCTCGCGCGGAAGCTATGAGAAAGGCGTTTGGCGAATCGGTCACGCAGACGAGCGGACACGTGAATGAGAAGATGACCATCTACGGCAACACCGAGGTCAACGGCAAATGGCTGAAAGACACGCAGTCGCCACGCATACGTTACCGCATTGACTCCATCTCCGGCGAAACAGCCATCTTCGTACATGTATGGGGAAAGGCGCAGGAGATCAAACGCGCGGAGGCGGATTTGAAAATCACCACCAAACGGTGTTCAGAAGACGGGCAATGCATTCCGACAACGGCTTTTCACGACAGGGATATTCTCAATTTCGACTTCCTGTCACCCATAGACGGCTTCCTGGCAGTCTATCTGCAGGATGAGGACAACAATATGTTCCGCCTGCTGCCATCGACGCTTAATACGAAAGGCTCTCAGGAAATACGCGCCAACACGTTCTACGAGAATCTGCTGATCCAGATGCTGAACAGTTATGTTGAACTCATCGCCTTCAACTCCGTTGAATTCAACCAACTGCATTTCATCTTCTCGCCCAATCCGTATACCATTCCAATTGACGAGGAAATGAAGGGCGGACTGCGCTGGCTCGACTATCAGGTCTTTCAGGAATGGCTGTCCAAAAACCGTACGCGTGACACAGAGATGCAGGACAAGACTGTCATGGTAGAAATACGAAAATAACTCATACTTACGCTAATCAATCCGAATATAACTATGAAGCGCCTTCTCATCCTGTCCGTTCTCCTGTCGGTCTGCCTGTCAATATGGTCACAAGCCGTGTCGAATGTGGTTCTGACACAGGAGGGAACGCGGTTCCGCATTGAGTACGACCTGTCCGAGCAGATTGAGACATCCGTGTCCGTATCCATAGACGGATCATTCACATTCCGTCCGGTGTATGAGTTGTCCGGCAATATCGGAGCAAATGCCGTGGAAGGGCATAACGTCGCCTATTGGGAAGCCCTCACGGAGTGGGGCGAGTTCAGTCACGACCTGATGGTCAAAGTGGCAACGATGCCCCTCTCCCAGGTGATTCAGGCGAACGGCGTGTCCTTCACGATGGTCTATGTACAGGGTGGAACGTTCGTTATGGGGGCAACCCTTGAACAGGGTACGGATGTCGCTGCCAACGAGCTCTCGCACGTGGTCAAACTAAGTTCGTACTTCATCTCGCAGACCGAAGTGACGCAGGAGTTGTGGAACGCTGTGATGGGCGAGAACCGCTCGTTCTTCCAAGGTGCCAGTCAGCCTGTCAATCTGGTCTCATACAACGATATCACCACCTTCATCAGCCGTCTGAATCTTATCACGGGCTTGAGTTTCAATATCCCCACAGAGGCGGAATGGGAATACGCCGCGCGGGGAGGAAAGAAAAGCAAAGGCTACAAGTATTCCGGAGGTGACAATCTCCGTGCCGTAGCCTGGTTCGGACAGAAAGACGGCGCGACTTACGACAACGGCAACAGCGAGTCACGGTCGCACCGCGTCGCCACCAAACAGCCCAACGAGCTTGGGTTGTACGATATGTCCGGCAACCTGTGGGAATGGTGCCGCGACTTCTACGGAGATTACTCTACGGAAGAGCAGACCAACCCCTTAGGCCCCAAAGAAGGCACCCACCGCGTGGTCAGAGGAGGCAGTTTCTACAGCCGCGCCACCAATTGCCGTGTGTCCTTCCGGTCAGCCAACAAGCCTGACAGCCGTCTGACACATACTGGATTCCGGCTGTCATTACCCGTTTCAAGCACCAAACTATAACTGCACGACTATGAAAAAATCGGTACTCATTATCCTCACCCTCGCATTTTCAACTGTCCTGAACGCACAGACAGAAGCCGTTTCCAATTCCGTCAAAGCCGTTGTCCGTAAGCAGGGGACAGTAACGGTGGAAAAAGAGCAGAAACAGGAGCCGCTGCGCATCGAACTCAAGAAGGAGGAACCCAAGAAGGAAGAACCGAAAAAGGTCATCATCTCGCGGGTGGACAAGAACATCCCCCAGACCGACATAATCAATGACAGCACCTTCGCTTTCATTATCTGCAATGAAGAGTACGAGAGCCTGGCTTCGGTTCCTTTCGCCGTCCATGACGGTGAGGTCTTCGCACAGTACTGCGAACAGACGCTCGGACTTCCCGCCAACCATATCAGCGTGTGGAAAAACGCTTCCTACGGAAATATGAAAAAGGCCATCAAGCGTATTCAGAGCCTTGCTTCCGCCTTCAACGGCGACATTTATGTCATCTTCTACTACGCCGGTCACGGCGCACCCGATGATGCCACCAAACAGGCTTACCTGCTGCCGGTCGATGTATATAATGTTGATCCGGATATCTGCATCTCGCTCTCCGAACTTTACCAAAGTCTTGCGGATATGAACATCCGCAAGACCACCATTTTCCTTGATGCCTGCTTCAGTGATGCCGCGCGCGCCGATGACGGCAGAATGTTGGCGTCAGCCCGTGGTGTGGCATTAGGACCCAAAAAAGAATCGCCTCAGGGACAGATGGTAGTCTTCTCCGCTGCCACTGAAGAGCAGACCGCCCTGCCATACGACAAGGAAGGTCACGGGCTGTTCACATACTACCTTCTTGAGAAGCTTCAGGACACAGCTGGCGATGTGACGCTTGAGGAACTGGGCAATTATCTGACCAGCAAGGTTCTCCAACAGTCTGTAATTGAAAACGACAAACCGCAGCGTCCCACTGTCAGCGCGTCCGATCAGGCGGTTGACTGGCAATCATGGACACTCAAATAAATTCTTCTTACCCTTATGAAACGACTTTTTCTCTTTTTACTTCTTGCTGTCGCGTGTCATGTTGGCGCACAGGCACAGAACTACCGTGAGCAGTTTGAGGCTTTTGAGCAAAAAGCCCGTCAGGATTACGCCGATTTCACCGTGCGCGTGTTGCAAAACTATGCCGAGTTTGTCAAAAAGGCTTGGGAATCTTTTGAGGCAAGTATGCCTGTCCCCATGCCGAAAGACGATCTCCTGCCTCCTGTCCTCTATGAAGAGGAGCAGAAACAGCAAACTGAACAGCTGCAGCAGTTTGAGGAGCAACAAAGGAAAGGGCAGGAACAAACCATAGAGGAAGAACAACAAAAGGAAGATCAGCCTCGGCAAGAGGAAGACGGGCAGCAGCAAGAGGAAGAATTGCAGCAAGATGATGAAGATTCACAAATAGAAGAGGAAGAATTGCAAGAAGAGGAACAACAGCAGCAAGATGATGAAGAACCGGAGCAACAACAAGATGAGGGAGAAGAAGAGCAACAGCAAGAAAAGGAACAGCCGCAAGAGCAAACACAGCCTGCCCGGCAGATAGAGGATCGGCCGGTCGTCGTAGAGGAGGTTATTGAGATTCCGAACTCCCAACCCGCTCCTAAACCTGCACCGCAGCCGCAACCCGAAGTCGTACCGGAGAAAACTGTCCGTTTTCAGTTATACGGAACAGAGATGGAAGTGCGTGTGCCTGATGAACCGTTGCGTTTGGAAAAAACGGGCCAGATGACCATCGCGCAAACTATTGAAACGCTCACAAAGGGGGATTATACAGTTTTCATAGAGGATTGCCAGAAATTGAGCCGTCAGCATGGTCTGACCGACTATTTTTACCTGCGGTTGGTGAATGCTGCCGCCAGAGCGCATTTGAAGGACCAACCCAATGAGGTAGAGTTGCTCAAAGCGTTTGTTATATCCCAATCGGGCTACAAGACGCGACTGGCTCTGGATGAGAATAGACAACTTCTTATGCTATTCGGCTCAAGCAACATCATATATGGCAAACCCTATTGGACGATTGACGGCACCTATTACTACGCGGACGGCGGTACCAACGGACGATTGCAGATATGCAACTTCGCTTTCCCAGAAGAGCAGCCTTTCACCTTCGTTATCGCCAGTGAACCCGCGCTTACCGCTTCACTCTCTCGCTCACGTACACTGTCTGTTCCTAATGACAAACATCTGACAGCCACCGTTTCGGAGGACATCAACCTTCTCCGTATGCTTGAAGCCTATCCCTCTTCACAGTACGGTTCCAATCCTGTATCCCGCTGGGCTTTCTATGCCAATATGCCCCTCAGTAAACAGGCGCGCGAGACGTTATACCCGCAGTTTGACTACTTAATGGAGGGACTCTCCGTGCAGGAAAAACTCAACCTCCTGCTCCGTTGGGTGCAGAAAGCGCTTGTTTATGAATATGACGAAAAAGTGTGGGGACACGACCGTGCGTTCTTTGCAGATGAAACCCTTTATTACCCCTATGCCGACTGTGAGGATCGCAGTATCCTGTTCTCCCGCCTTGTGCGCGACCTGATCGGACTGCGTGTGGCATTGGTCTATTATCCCGGGCACCTTGCCACAGCCGTTGAAGCGCCCTCGTCGGTCAAAGGAGACCACATAATGGTTAACGGTTCTCGTTTCATCGTCTGCGACCCCACTTATATAGGTGCCCCCGTGGGACTGACAATGAGAGGTATGGACAATCTGTCCGCCAAGGTTCTCGTATTGGAATAAGAACTCTATTCGTCCGAAAAGCCGACCAGCACCTCCCTATATGAAGAGAAAATCTTGGATTTGCTGACCATCCCCAAGTAGATACCATTCTCGTCAGTGACAGGCAGATTCCAAGCCCCCGTATCCTCAAACCGCTCCATCACTTTCTCCATAGGCATTGAGTCGTCCAGTACGGCAGGCGGTGATGTCATCAGTTGGCGCACCTTGAAACGGCGGTACAGGCGGGGCTGAAACATAATGTTGCGTACCTCGTCTAACAGGAGTATGCCTTGCAATTTCCCTTTGTCATCTATTACGGGGAAAATATTGCGGTGACTTCGGGCGATTACCTGCACCAGTTCGCCAAGTTCCATTTCAGGCGGGACGGTCTGCATATCCTTTTCCAACACACTGTCAAGCTGCATCAGCGTAA
>JAGCWE010000009.1 GCA_017962005.1 Paludibacteraceae bacterium
AGCACGGACTTCATCCACTACAAGACTGACCTGCTGCTGCGCGACGCGGGCAGCGACCCCATACGCCGTTCGCAGGCGCTGACGGACATTCTCCATTCGATTGCCATAGAACCTGAACTGGTCAAGCGTAGCGAGCATATCAAACTCCTGGCGGAACTGTCCGGCAACAGCGAGCAGGACCTCCACCGCGTGATGACCCGCCAGCGCCGCAACTACATCGACGAGCGGCTGAAAAAGAAGGAGGGCTCGGATGCCACGGCAACACAAGCCCCCGAAATGGAGACAATGCCGGAAGAGCAGCCTGCACCCATACAGGCTGACAAGACACTGATGTACACCGCGCAGGACAAGCGCCTGCAACAGCGCCAGGCGCAACTCGACACGCATTTCCGCAACCTCATACAGGTGCTGCTGCGCGACGGGCAGAAACCCTTGTTCGCAGGCGCGGACGGCCGGCCCATAACGGCGGCGGAGTATATCTTCGCCCAACTCAGGGAGGACGGCATCACGGTCACCAACGAGACCTACGCCCGCGTGATGGACGAGTACGGACAGCATTGGCAGGAGCCGGACTTCCTCCCCGAACGCTACTTCTCTTTCCATGAGGACACGGACATCAGCCGCTTGGCTATCAGTCTGTTGTCCGACCCCTACCCCCTCAGCCGCATGTTCAGCCGCCAGTACGTGTCCGAGAACATACAGGCGGATGCGCCGAAGGACGAGGCGGACGAACTGGTCAGTTACATCGTGCAGGTGCTCCTCGAACTCAAGTTCGACCTGATTAACCTCCGTATCGACGAGGTGCAACGGCTGCTTTCCGACCCGTCCTTGGACGCGGACAGCCAGCAGGCGCTCCTCCGTCAGCAGATGGAATACATGCAAATACGCGGCAACATTTCCCACAGTCTGGGCAACCGTGTCACTGCCATATAATATTCAAACACAATCACTATGCTCTTTCCCACAATCATATACGGACCAGTCCATTCCCGCCGTTTGGGAGTGTCGTTAGGCGTCAATCTGATGCCCACGTCGGTCAAGTTGTGCACCTTCGACTGCATCTATTGCGAGTGCGGCTTCAACACGCCCGTCAGTCACCCTGTCCTTCCCGCGCGCGAAGAGGTGCGCACAGCGTTGGAGACGGCTCTCTGCGCGATGACGGAGATGCCCGATGTAATCACTTTTTCGGGCAACGGCGAACCGACCCTGCACCCCGACTTTGCGGGTATCATAGACGACACGTTGGCTCTCCGCGACCGCCACTGCCCCAAGGCGCAGGTGTGTGTCCTGAGCAACTCCACCCAACTGGGGCGCGAGGACGTCGTGCAGGCGTTGATGAGGGTGGACCAGCGCATACTGAAACTCGACTCGGCGATTGACACGACAATGCGTGCCATCGACTGCCCCGTGAACAATGAACTGACTGTGGAAAGGATTGTGGAGCGTCTGGAGCGGTTCGGCGGCGACTTTACCCTGCAGACCTGTTTCCTGAGCGGCACGCGCGGCGGTATGACGATTGACAATACCACCAACGCCGAGGTTGAGGCGTGGTACCGCATGGTGGACCGCCTGCACCCGAAGAGGATAATGATTTACGTCATCGACCGTGCAACCCCGGTCACAACATTGCGGAAGACTCCCCGAGAACGGATGGAGCAGATTGCTGCACCGTTGCGCGCGAAGGGCTATGACGTGGAGGTTTCCGCCTGATTACTAACTTGAATAATTATCAACCATCGATATGTATTTTGACGAATTAGACTTGTCGGACGAAGTGTTGGATGCCCTGTGGGACATGCATTTTGACGAGTGCACACCGGTTCAGGAGAAGACCATTCCTGTCCTGTTGGAGGGGCGGGACGTCATCAGTTGCGCCCAGACCGGCACGGGCAAGACGGCGGCGTACATACTGCCCTTGCTCACCAACCTGCAGCGCGACGGTCACGACGAGAACAAACTCAACGCCGTCATAATGGCGCCCACGCGCGAACTGGCGCAGCAGATTGACCAGCAGATGGAGGGCTTCGGCTTTTACGTGCCGTTCTCGTCCGTACCCATCTACGGCGGCAACGACGGCGGAGCGTGGGGCAATCAGGTCACCGGACTGCAGAAGGGCGCGGACATTGCCATCGCCACGCCCGGAAGGCTCATCAGCCTCATGAACATCTACGATGTCGATTTCTCAGGAATCAGATACTTCATTCTCGACGAGGCGGACCGGATGCTCGACATGGGCTTTTACGACGACATCATGTCCATTGTCAAGCGTCTGCCGCAGGACCGTCAGACCATCATGTTCTCTGCCACGATGCCGCAGAACATCCGCCAGATGGCGAAGGCCATCATGCGTGACCCTGTGGAGATACGCATTGCCGTCAGCCGTCCGCCCGAGACCATTCGTCAGATGGCGGTGGACCTCTACGAGGGCCAGAAGACCGCTATGGTCACGCATCTGCTGTCTTCCGACTCGCCCTTGCTCACGGACGGCAAGCGGCTCAGGAAAGTCATCCTCTTCGCGGGGCGCAAGCAGCGCGTGAAGGACCTCGCCCGTGCCTTGCACGCGAAGGGGCTCGACGCACGCCCCATGCATTCCGACCTCACGCAGAAAGAGCGTGACGAGGTCATGCTCGACTTCCGCAACGGCAAGGTGGACGTACTTGTGGCGACCGACATCGTGGCGCGCGGCATTGATGTGGACGACATTCCGTTGGTCATCAACTACGATGTGCCCCGCGATGCGGAGGACTACGTGCATCGCATCGGACGCACAGCACGCGCGGAGAATTTGGGCGTGGCGGTCACGTTGGTCAGCACCGACGAGCAGCGCTATTTCTACAAGATTGAACAGTTCTTGCACAAACAGATAGAGCGTCTTCCTCTTCCCGAGGCGTTGGGGGAGGCGCCTGAGCCTTATCAGCCGGCAGCGCAGAGCCGCGGAGGTAAGGGCGCGAAGCACCGACGCAGGTATTCACGCCGACGTTTCACCAAACCCCGTTAGCCTATGAGAACACATTTACTTTCTGTCTGCCTTTCAGGCATATTTCTTATTCTTACATCCGGCTGCAAGCGGCGTCACGAGGTGGTTATCCTCTTCGAGAACGACATCCACTGCGCCATGGACGCCTATGTGGACATTGCGGCGTTGCGTGATTCGGCGTTGAATGTCACACCGTACGTGAGCGTGGTCAGTTCGGGTGATTTCTTCCAGGGCGACATTGTCGGTTCCCTCTCGCGCGGGCAGTACATTGTGGACATCATGAACACTGTTCCCTATGATGTCGTCACCTTGGGCAACCACGAGTTCGACTACGGCATCGAGCGCCAGCGCCAACTCTGCGACGAGTTGACGGCGGATGTGGTCTGCTGCAACTTCAGCATACACCCTCGGGAGGGCGGACACTTGCTGTATGCCCCGTATGTCATACGCAAGTTCGGACCGGTCAGGGTGGCGTTTGTCGGAGTGGCGACACCGTCCACCATCCACACCTCCACACCGACCTATTTCATGGATTCGACCGGACAGGTCATCTACGACTTCCACCAGACCAACACCTTCGTCTGCGTACAGCAGGCGGTCAACGAGGCGCGCGCGAAGGGCGCGGACTACGTCATTGTCCTCAGCCACCTCGGCGATGATACGCCGCCTGTCAGCAGTCCCAATCTCATCACTGCCACCAAGGGCATTGACATCGTCTTGGACGGTCATGCGCACCACGTCATCAGGCAGCGCCTCAACAACTCCGACGGACAGCCCGTATGGCTCGCGTCCACCGGCTCAAAGGGCAAACTGCTCGGCGAAATCACCATCCCCGTCGAGGGCGATGTACGCATCCGCCTCATCGACCCCGTGACCATTGACGACTCCGCCCTGCCGCAGCGCGTGACGGACAAAATCGCATACATTGAGAGTTGTCTGGACTCGCTGGTCAATAAGCCCGTCGGCTACAGTGAGGTCAATCTCTTGGACCGTGACTCGCACAAGACACGCATCATACGGTGGCAGGAGACCAACCTCAGCGACTTTGCTGCGGACGCTCTGCGAGCGGTAGGACAGGCGCAGATTGGGCTGATTCACGGCGGAGGGCTTCGTGCGCCTATCGACACCGGGGTCATCACGCTCGGAGAACTCATCTCGCTCTTCCCCTTCAACAACCGGCTCGCCAAGGTCAGCATGACCGGTCAGCAGTTGCTTGACGCGATGGAGGTCAGTGTCGCATCCTATCCCGTCGAGAGCGGCGACTTCCATATATGCAGCGGCCTGCGCTACTGCATCGACTCCACCATTCCGTCGTCAGTCATCTGGGACAAGATGAAGATGTTCGCGGGTGTGGGCGACACGCGCCGCATCGTCCGAATGGAAGTGGAAACGGCAAACGGCTCGTGGCTGCCCGTTAATCCAGAGGCTGTTTATACCGTATCGGGATTGAACTACACCCTCTTGTCGGGAGGCGCGTCGGGCATGTTCCGTTATGCCCGGCCCATGGAGGCTGAGGACATCAAGGACACCGAGGTGCTGCAGCGTTATCTGCACATGCTCGGCGACACCATCCGCACCTCGCAGTACCCCGAAGACCTCCACGAGCACCGCTTCGAGGTCATGTAAAAACAGATTTGCGACTTCAAGTGAGAACGAAAACTTGAAGTCGCAAAGTGCAACCTCAAGTGTGGATGATATCTTGAAGTCACAAAAGCGACCTCAAGCGAGGGTGATATCTTGAAGTCACTGAATGCAACCTCAAGTGCGGCTGAAATCTTGCAGTCACAAAAGCGACCTCAAGTGAGGCTGAAATCTTGAAGTCAAAAAACGCAACCTCAAGAGAGACTGAAACCCTGAAGTCACAAATGCAACCTCAAGTGAGGCTGAAATCTTGAAGTCACAGAATGCGACCCCAAATGAGGCTGAAATCTTGAAGTCAAAAAACGCAACCTCAGGAGAGGCTGAAACCCTGAAGTCACAAAAGCGACCTCAAGCGAGGGTGATATCTTGAAGTCAAAAAACGCAACCTCAAGAGAGAGTGAAACCCTGAAGTCACAAATGCAACTTCAAGTTTGGGCGGATTGATTTGTATATGCCTCTTTCAATTCTCCCATGCAAGTACGTAGGAGGAGCGGGTGATTAGCGGGTGATTACCGTGTGATTACCGCGTTAGTTGGCTATGAGCGCGCTACCCGTCCGCTGAGGTGTGACCATCTTATTGGACGGGTGATCCGGAGCAGACTTTCCAGATGGCGGTAGAGGATTACCGCCGGCAGGGCTATTCGGACAAGTGGATCAACGAGCGGATGCGTTCCATTGAGATGCGCAAGGAGCTGACGGACGAATGGCAGCGTGCGGGCATAACGAAAAGAAAAACTTTGCCATCCTCACGAATGTGCTCACGCAGGCATGGAGCGGAATGACCACCGGCGAATACAAACGCCACAAGGGTCTGACCAAAGAGAACTTGCGCGACAACATGACAAATATCGAACTGGCACTCAACACCCTTGCGGAAGTGGCGACCACCGAACTGTCGCGCGAACGTAATCCCAAGGGGATGAACGAGAGCAAGCAGGCTGCTCAAGCCGGCGGACAAGTGGCCAAGAATGCGCGGCAGGATTTGGAACGCCAGTTGGGGCACAGTGTCATTTCTTCACAGCGTGCGTCCTACTATATCCGCCCGATAGAAGAAGGAAAGGCGGAAGAACTGCCTTCCGAAGAGGACACAAGCAACCCGCATGAATAGAAGAAATGGTAGTCGTTACTCCGGAAAATTATATAGACTGGTTGCATTGACACTACTCATACAGACACACCTATAAGGGGATGGTGTATGAGTGTTCGCTGTTCGCGAATCCCGAACAGTTGGAAAATAAAACTGTCGAAAAACAAGTCAGTCAAGCATCTATCGCAAGGATGATTGGCAACAAGTGAGACGCACCGTGAAACCGCCAATCCCCTGTATCGTATCTTTGCACCCTAAAACAAGAGGAAACTGAAAAATCCTGAATGATGTGGAAGAAAGCTGAAGGAAACTGAACGTGCCAATCCCCTGTATCGTATCTTTGCAGCCGGAAACAACAACGTTCCCCGTGCCTAAAGGCTGTCTATGACGGCTGTGAAGAGGATAGTCCCGTATTGCTTCTCACGGATGACAAGCAGGAAGGGACGGTCAGCGACAAAGCGATGGAACGGATTAACCGAGCTTTTTTCATACGTTCCTATCGTGGTTACTGCCGCGGCTTCTGTTCCTTCCTCGTCCACATTGAGTTGGCACACCTGCTTCACTTTGCCGATGAAAAGCGGACGCCCGCTCAGCAGCGAGAAATCGGCCATATCGGGATTGAATGCGTCCGTCATTCCCATCTGTTCCAATACGGAACTCAGGTCGGACTCACGTGACAAGCTGAATTTGGGTATGCTCAGATAGACCTCTGCCTGTTTCATCTTGCGGATGTACTCCTTCCACACGGCGGCATCCAGTTTGTCCACGGTCTTTTTGAGGTCCTTGTCTTTCGCGGGCAACAGAATGTCCATACAGTATTTGCCTTCTTTGTAGGGCAGTTCCACCAACCGCACGTCATCGTCCTCATAGTAGGCGTAATCCGATGTTAGGTTCATAAAGTCGGCTTTGACCGCCTTGCCGCTTGCGGTGGTGAAATCATACGGCTCTGTCTGGCTCTTGTCAAATGCAACCGCCCACACGCCTTTGAAATACAAGGCATTGGCAAGCAGCATCCGCAGGTTCGTGAGGTCTTTCGGTTCTATCACCTTTTTTATCAGTTGGTTTGTGTTGTCCGATGCCCATCGGTTAATCAAGTCGGCTGTACGGGTGTCGTCAAAATCAACATTCTGTATGCTGGCGGAGAAAAACTCTCTGTTGGTCTGCAGAAAAGTGTCATGGAAAGGGTAGCCTTCCTGCGCCCAGATGGAATTGGCTATATGCACCGTATTGCTCTGGTCCAGTGCAGGAAGTGCTTTCAATAACGTTTTAAAATACAAGTTTATGTCCTCTATCGTAGCATCTTTGTCAAACCCTGTTGTTTCGCTCATCTGCTTGAGTGTGTTGCCGTCTGCGCCGTTCATCAGCATTCCTAACGCCATTGACGCTGACAGTGGCGAAAGGATGATGTTCTCATTCTTTTGGTCATCGGCATAAACCTTTTGAAGCAGTTCGAACGAAAAGTCGTTGCAGTCTTCCGTCATTATTTCCTGAACGGGCGACAAGTGTATCGCCACGGGGTCTTTCACTCCGTTTCCGCCTGTCCCTGTCTGATTGTTTCGCTCGCATGCACACAGAACAATCGTGCATAAAAGAATCACATGAATTTTTGTTCTCATACCGTTTCTGATACTATTTGTTTTTGCCGCCAAAGATATGACAAACCGTCGGATTGACCAATGATAATTCTCACATTTTTCCATTCCTTTGCTATGGAATCCGCTAATACGTTTTTCTTTTTGCTTATATATGCCGAAAACCGTACTTTTGCGTGTTTTTGGTGTCTGCTAAAGTTTGATTGCCGATATACTTATATTGCTTGTATTGCTGATTGGAGGGTTCTTGTTAAGCAGAAGAGACATCCTGTCCCCCGCAGTGCTTGTTTCCTTCGTATGGCTTTTCGCATTACTGTGTTACGTGCTGCTTCCGCACTCACTTTCTCCTATGGGCAGACAGTCTTTGGTCGGGGTCGGTTTGTGGGCTGCTGGTCTGGTTGTCGGGGCTTTGTTTATGCAGTCGTTCCGCTATTCCGCCCATTCAATGCAGGCTGACAAGCGTATCCGCGAAATCTACTTTTGGATTAGTCTGGCTTGCGTTCCTTTATTGGCAAGATTTGTCATTCAGGCGCTTGGTGCCAATTTGGATGCCTCGCCTGCTATGCGCCTGCGTTGGGCGGCTCTTGGCAGCGGGCAGATTGACGGTGCCGCTTATTCGCCATTTTATTACGTCCTGTGGCTGGCCACCTACCTGCTTTATCTCTATGATGCCGACCGGAAGCATTGGATTCGGGCTTGCCTGATGGGTGTTTTGGTCATTTCATTCGGCATAGCCACTATGTCCAAACTTCTGATTCTTAACGTAGGCGTAATGACTTTGGTCGTCCTTTACCATAAGGAGGTTATCCGGTTCCGGCATCTTGTGACGGGCGCAGGTGTGCTGGCGGTCATCCTGTTGGTTTTTCACGCAATCCGGCAGGCAAAGAGTCTGGACGGCGAATACACTGCCTTTGTGGTGGAGCAGTACGTCCTCCGCAATTTCGCAGCGTTTGACACCGTACAACCCTGCTCGTCATCCCACTGGGGGGAGAACGTCTTCCGCATCTTCTATGCCGTAACCTACAAACTGGGCATCGGCACCGTTGAACCGATTGATACGCTCCTGCCTTGGATTAGCAAACCAGTCAATACCAATACGTACACCTGCCTGTATCCGTTTTTCAAGGATTTCGGTTATTGGGGTATCGCCTTGTTCGCACCCTTCTTGGGAGCAATGATTGGATGGGTGTATAAACGACGTCAGCAGGGCGATGAGTTTTTTACGATGCTCTATGCTTATTTCTCCACAATGCTCATTATTGAGTTTGATGCGGAGATATTCTTCACCAATCTGGCAGGAAACGTCAAGTTTGTCTTGCTGCTTCTGATTCCGTTTCTGTTCGGTGGATATAAAAAGCGCGCGGAATGAACGACATACTCTACATAGTTGTTATCTACGGCATACGGGAGACAGACAGCACCGCATGCCGCAGCCTGCGCAGGGTGTTAGGGGATGAGCGGTACGGACGGCAGGTATATGTGCACGACAACACTGCTGACAATATCTACCTCGCTGCTGCTTACAACAAAGGAGTCGGCTACGCGCAGGAAAATGGCTTCGAACGGATTGTTCTGCTGGATGATGACACGGAAATCACGGAAAGCTACGTCTCCGAACTGCAACAAATGACGGCGAACGATAGTCAGACGGTATTTGTACCCCGCCTCGAAGACGGCAACGGCCGTCTGCTGTCCCCCTTCCAGTATCACGGCAGACTGACGGCGTTCAATTCGGGAGTGGCTATACCTGTATGGATTATGCAGGACGAAATAGGTTCTTTCAGCAGCAGTTACCCGTTGGACTATCTCGATTACTGGCTGTTCATGCAACTGCACCGCAAGGGCGTACCCGTAAAAGTAATGGATTCATCGTTGCGTCATTCGCTCAGCATCTCCGATTACAGTCAGGTGTCTGAAAGCCGCTACCGGTCACTCCTGCAGGCAGAGAAGCAATTCGCCCTTGATGAGGGAGGTGCTTGTCCGCTTCTTTACCGCCTGCGGCTGTTGGGGCGGGCGGTCAAATGGACGCTGACAGGACACCGGTACGCAAAACAAACGTGGAGGGCCGCCCTATGAACTCGGTATGTATGGCAACCTACAACGGAGAGAGGTATATCAGCGAGCAAATCCGCTCTATTCTGGCACAAATCAACGGGGATGACGAACTGATTATCTCCGATGACGGCTCCACCGATAGTACACTGAGAATTATAGGAGAAATAAAGGATCACCGCATCCGCGTGCTTCATAATCCGACACACTATTTCCGCGACAACTATGAGAACGCCCTCCGTGCGGCCAAAGGGGATATCGTCTTCCTCAGCGACCAGGACGATGTATGGATGGAAGGCAAATACGAACGGTGTGTCAAGGAATTGGAAACAGCCGATTTGGTCTGCACCAACAGCCAGCTTGTTGATGAGCAGTTGAACGTCTATTGTCCGGATTTCTTTTCCGTCTACCATTCGGGCAAAGGAATCCTGAAGAACGCGATGAACAACACCTATTACGGGGCGTGTATGGCTTTCCGGCGCACACTCTTGGATCAGGCATTGCCCTTCCCGCCCACTCGCGAGATAGGGCACGACATCTGGCTCGGGCTGGTGGCGGAAGTTGTTGGCAAAGTGCGTTTTATCAACGATCCGTACCTGCTCTACCGACGGCACGGGCAGAATGTCACTTCCGTGGAGAACCTGTGGAGCCGCAGCAACAGACCTCTCTGGAAAAAGATTATGAACCGGTTTGTCGTATTGTACTATATATGCAATTTTTATATCCGTTATGGAAAAAAGAGATAACACACAAAACCGAAAAGTAAGCATCGTAACGCCCGTCTACAACGGCGAGCGGTTTTTGGCGGAAACCATTGAAAGTGTGCTCGCCCAGACTTATGACGATTGGGAGATGCTCATCATCAACGACGGCAGTTCCGACAGGAGCGTGGAAATTGCCCAATCGTATGCGGACAAGGATTCGCGCATCAAGATCTTTAGTCAGGAGAATGCGGGAAGCGCCGCTGCCCGTAACAACGGCATACGGCGGGCACAGGGAAGATATATCGCCCTGCTCGATGCCGATGACCTGTGGGAACCGCTGTTCCTGCAACGTCAGTTGCACCTGATGGAGGAGAAACACTGCCAGTTGGTATATGGTGCCCACAAACGCATCAACGACAAGGGGGAAGAGATACTGCAACCCTTTATTCCTCCCAAACAACTCCACTATAAGGACTTGCTCAAAACGTGCTCCATCACATGCCTGACGGGCCTGTACGACACTTATCCCTACGGTAAAGTCTATCTGCACGAGGAGTTCCGCAGCCTGCGCGACGACTATATCTACTGGCTCACCATCCTGCGGAAGACAGGTGTAGCATACGGCAATCAGGGGATAGTCGGTTCGTACCGTATGCTGGATAGTTCGCTTACCGCGAAAAAACGGAAGATGATACGTCCGCAGTACCGCGTTTATCGGGAGGTGGAGAAACTGGGGATTACCAAATCGTGTTACTACCTGCTGAACTGGGCTGTACGAGGTATTTTCAAGTATTGGAAATAACACCTTGTCTTACTGGTTTGTCCGCTTGTCTTTGCCTTTATGAATATGTTGAAAACACTGTTTCTCGTTCCTCCCGTTGTTGAAGGCGGTCATCCCGCCGAGCGCAGTTCGGGATGCACCCGCGTGGTGTATCCCACACCCAACATTTACGAACTGCAGGTGGCTGCCTGCGTCAGGGAGTCAGGGTTCGATGTCACCTATCTGGATTGCGTCAATCATCCGCTGACAATGGACGAATTACGCAATCAGATAGAGACAAGACAGACGGATGTAGTGCTGATGTGGACGGTCAATCTGTCGGTGGCGAACGACATACATATCTGCCAGTGGATTCACAGCCACTTCCCCGATATATGGGTGATGATGCTTGGTCCGGGTGCCGGATGGTTCAGTTCCGATTGCCTGACGGACGAGCATACAATAGTGGTTCATGGCGAACCCGAACTGACCGTAATAGAATTTCTGACTATTGTAGCCGAAAGCAAGGATTGGAAGAGCATCTTGGGAATATCCTATTTGGAGGACGGGAAAGCCGTACGGAACGGTATGCGTCCCTTGATGAAGGACTTGGACTCGCTGCCGGTCCCCGCCCGCGACTTGGTGGCAGATACCGACTACCGCAACCCAAAATTGAAAGTGAGTCCCTACACAACGATGGTCACTTCCCGCAACTGTCCCTTCCACTGTATATATTGCGTTCCCAGTTCGCTTACTTTCGCCCGAGAGATAGAGAACAGGCATTATACAGGAAAGAAACCGCCTATCGCTTTCCGGTCGGAAGAGAAAGTGAGGGAGGAGATAGCCCTTCTTCACGCGCAAGGGTACAGAGCCATCGGTTTTGTGGACGACAACTTCATCTGGAACGAACAACGCACAAGAGCTATCTGCGACGCACTGCGGCATAACCAAATGGCATGGAGTTGCCAGGCCCGCGTGGATGCTATTACCGAACCCGTTGCACGTATGCTGGGTGAGTCTGGATGTCAAGCTGTTGACTTGGGTGTGGAATCCTTCAACGATGAGATTCTGCAATTCATTCACAAAGGCATCACATCGCAGCAAATCTATCAGGCCATCGGATGGCTCAAAAAATACCACGTTCCTGTCAAACTGAACATTCTGATAGGTACCAGTCCGCTTGAGACACCCGAAACTATCCGCGACACCATCCGCAAGGCAAAGAAACTGCAGGCGGACCAACTGATGATCAATATCGTCTCTCCTTTCCCCGGTACGGAGTTCTACACAATGGCCAGAGAAAACGGATGGATAGTCGGCAACGAGTACAAACCCACCGATGTGCAGAGAGAGTCCATCCTCAATTACCCGCACATGTCCGCTCGCAAGATGGAAAGCCTGCTTTTCTGGGGGAATCTGGGCTACTACTTGTCGCCTCGGTTCGTATGGACACAGTTACGCAGATTCCGCTCGTGGAAGGATTTTACTCATGCACTCAGAGCATTGAAGATAAAACTATTCGGATAACATGGTATCCTATGTCATCATATCGTGGCAGGGGCGGCACTTGCTCGAACGCCTGATTCCCCTGTTGGCTGCAACCAACGACAGTCAGATTATTGTGGTGGACAACGGTTCTACCGATGGTACACAAGCGTATCTTCAGCAGTGGGAAAACCGCCTGACTACGCTCACGTTGGACAGGAATCGCGGGGTGGCATACGCGCGCAACAGGGGGATAGAGTTGGCACAAGGTGAATGGATATGTATTTTGGATAACGATATATGCTTTGAAGAGGCGACCGTCAATGCGATGGTCGGTTATATGGAAAGCCACGAAGATGTCGGACTGACGGGATGCCGGCTGCTGTACCCCGACGGGACGGTACAGGACAGCTGCAAACGCTATCCGGGTATAGGGCAGAAAATGAAGAACCTGCTTTTTAGGAGCAAGGTACGATATTCCTATCCGGACGAGATGCAAACCGTTTTTGAACCGGAATATGTCATAGGAGCGTGCCAGCTGATACGCAAAAAAGTGATTGACGAAACGGGGCTGCTGGACGAACACATCTTCTACGGTCCCGAGGACTGCGACTACTGTATCCGTGTCAGGGAGAAGGGGTGGAAAGTGGTGTATATCCCCACCGTTTCAATGGTGCATGACTGCCAGCGCAAAACCAATGCCCGTCCCTTCAGCACGTTGGCTTGGAAACACCTGAAAGGGCTGTTGTATTTCTACCGCAAGCACAAACGTTTCATCGGATAGGGGAACGGTATGCTGAATGTCTCGACCGAATTATATCGCCCTGACTGGACACAGGTGCAACGCCTTGTCCAAACCTTGCTGCAAGCGGAGGAAGTGAAGAACATCTACTTGATGGACAATTCGCCCGAACAGGCAGGTGAGGAGATACAAAGCGGTTTGACATCTTCAAGAAAGACGCACTATATTTGGAACAACGGCAAGAACACCGGTTTCGGATGCGCTCACAACATAGCCTTGCGCGACAGTATATGGCAACGGACCAGGTACCACCTCGTAATGGATGCCGATGTGGAGGTGCAGGCGGAGGATATTGACAAGTTGCACCATTTTATGGAGCACAACCCGCAGGTGGGGCTGCTGATGCCCAAAGTGGTTAATCCGAAGGGCGGACTGCAATACCTGTGTAACCTGCTCCCTACTCCGTTGGATGTGTTTTTACCTGTTTCTATCGGAAAAAAACGAAGATTCCGCTATGAATTACGCGCTACTGGATACGACCGGATAATGAATGTACCCAACCTGCACTCTTGCTTTATGTTTCTGCGCACGGAAGCGGCATTACAGGCACGCCTGTTTGACGAACGATATAGTACTTCATTTGGACATATTGACCTGACACGCACCATCCATCGCAATCATCTGACTCTCTTCGTCCCTGACATAACCATCGTAAAACACAATGAGAAAGAATCTCACAGCCAACCGCACACAATATGGCACAAGATTGCGGACAGGTGCCGGTACTTCAACAAATGGGGCTGGCTATTTGATGCGGAACGCAGAGAAACCAACCGTTTGACCATCCAATTATGCATGACACAAGACAAATGAAACCTGTTACCATACTCTCTATCGAGTCGAGTTGCGATGACACCTCGGCTGCCGTCATTCGTGACGGTCTGCTCCTTAGCAACGTGATTGCCTCACAGAAAGTGCATGAGGAATACGGCGGTGTAGTGCCCGAACTGGCATCTCGCGCACATCAGCAGAACATCCTCCCCGTAGTGGACACCGCGCTCAAACGCGCCGGTGTGGAAAAAAGCGAACTGAGCGCCATCGCCTTCACGCGCGGTCCCGGATTGCTCGGCTCGCTGCTGGTCGGCACATCCTTTGCCAAAGGACTCGCACTCGCCCTGCATATACCACTGGTCGAAGTGAACCACCTGCAAGGACACATTATGGCGCATTTCGTGGAACCAAGCGAACAGTACCGGCAGGCAGTCCCCTCGCTGCAAGGGATAGAGATACAGCATCCCCGCTATCCGTTCATTTGTTTGCTTGTTAGCGGCGGAAACAGCCAGATTGTCAAGGTGGAAGCATACAACCGGATGACTATTCTGGGGCAGACCATTGATGATGCGGCAGGCGAAGCCTTTGACAAGTGCGCAAAGGTATTGGGATTGCCTTACCCGGGCGGTCCGTGGATAGACCGGCTCGCCAAACAGGGAGACGAAAATAAATATCCCTTTGCCAAACCCAACCTGCCTGGTTACGACTACTCGTTCTCCGGTCTGAAGACATCTTTCCTCTACACCATCCGCGATATGATGAAAGCGGAGGGCGTAACCGCTGTTGAGGAACTGGCAGAGCGTATCCCCAATTTCAAGGAGGACATGTGTGCCTCGCTGCAGAAGACCATCATCGACATACTGCTCGGCAAACTGAAAAAAGCCGCAAGGGACGAACGGATATCAGAGGTTGCCATTGCAGGAGGAGTCAGTGCTAACAGCGGACTGCGGGAAGCCTTGATAGATTACGGCCGCCGTTACCGGTGGAAAGTCTATATCCCACCCTTCTCTTTCACTACGGACAATGCCGCCATGATCGGGCAGGCAGGCTACTACAAGTATTTGGACGAAGATTTTTGTCCGATTGATGCCGCGCCGTACGCCAAGACACTCATCTGAGATTACCGGATTGCGCGGTAGATTCCGCCTGGAAGGGAACGAACCAGTCCTTTCATTTCCAGCATCATCAGCGTGGAGGACACTTGCGGGTATGGCATACGCGTTTCCTGTACGACATAGTTGATTTGCATCCCTTCTTCCTGCTCATGCAGTTTACTGAAGACTGTCCGCTCATCATCCGTAAGGTCATCTGTTGAAAGGGGTATTTCCGTTTGCACAGCAGCCGGATTCAGTGTGTCCCACATCATCATCCGCAGAAAATCATCCGCGCTTTCGATGAGCGCGGCTTTTTGGTCGCGGATAAGTTGGTTGCACCCCCGCGATGTGTCATCCTGCACGCGGCCGGGGAAAGCGAACAGGGAGCGGTTGTAGTCATTCGCCATGCCTGCGGTAATCAGCGCGCCGCCGCGCTCCTTGGACTCCACCACAACCACAGCATCCGACATACCGGCAATGATGCGGTCGCGAGCCACAAAGTTATACCGCTCCGGTTCAGTGCGTGACATATATTCGGTCAATATGCCGCCCTCTTTCAGAGCGGCAACAGCAATATTGCGGTGCAAAGCAGGATAGATACGGTCCAATCCGTGACCAGCCACGATGATAGTCGGCAATCCCGCTTCCAATGCTGCCTTATGCGCCGCCACATCTATTCCGTATGCCAGACCGCTGACTATCGTCACTCCGGAACACCGCTGTGCCAGATCCAACACAAACTGACGGGTCAGGTCACGTCCCCGCTCGGTGCAGGAGCGCGTTCCAACAACGGACACCATCCTGCCTGTGTTCGCCCGTACATTGCCTTTCCCGAACAGCAATAACGGTCCGTCGGGACATTCCTTCAGATGCTTGGGGTATTCTATGTCTTCCTCTACCCATACGGAGATGGAGTGCTTCTCTATAAATGCTTCCTCCTCATCGGCTCTGCGCAGTGCGGCTGCCATATCCGGTTCATTGATATGCTTCCAAGCCTCCACAGCACTGCCATACATTGCTTTGAGCTGTCGCAACTGCCGGGGACGGTTGCTGAACAGACTCGCGAGTGCTAACAGGTGGCGTCTTTCTTCAGATGCTTCCATACCATTGACATACTATACAATCCGACAACCGCCCCCAAACAGTCAGCCAGCCAATCCAACCAGTCGCCCGTACGGGGATAGCAACACTCCTCCTGCAGGATCTCTATCAGCCCGCCGTACAGACAACATACCGCAAGCAGGACAACACTTACCGTCCGTCCCTGTTTCCTGTCACGACGCGTATCCCACAGCATAACCGCCGCCAAAGCAAAGTACATGCAGAAATGCGCCAACTTGTCCCATCCGGTAAAATGAGGAAGAGATAGCCCTGTTTCACGAATAAGGGACAGGTATGCAATGCCGGAGGCTACCGCAACCGTGGGAATATAATGAGCAGGACGCGTCAAAAGGCAGGAAGTTAGAGTTTTTCTCCGAAACAGAGGTCGCCCGCATCGCCCAGACCCGGAACAATATATTTCTTCGCGTTGAGTGCGGGATCAACGGCGGCACACCAGACCGTGGTGTCTGCCGGCATGTTCCGCTCCAGATAGCCGAGTGCCTGATTGGTGCCGATTACGCATGCAATGTGCGTTTCACGAGGCTGGCCGTGACTGAGCAAAGCCTTGTAAGCCACCTCCATGGACATACCCGTCGCCAGCATCGGATCCACCAAAAGCAGCGTCTTGCCGTCCAGACGGGGAGCGGCAAGGTATTCGCTGACTATCTCCAAGCGTTCATTGCCGCTTTCATCGTGTGCTACGCGGCGGTAGGCACTCAGGAAGGCGTTCTCCGCGCTGTCGAACATATTGAGAAAGCCCTGATGGAAAGGCAGTCCCGCCCGGAGAATGGTGGCGAGCACAACCTGTGACTCAATATCCAGAACATCCGCTTTGTCCAGCGGCGTTTGAACTGTCTCCCGCTTATACGCCAGCCGCTTGCTGATTTCAAACGCCATTACCTCGCCTATGCGCTCTATGTTGCGCCGGAAACGCAGGCTGTCCCGCTGTATGTCCGTGCTGCGGATTTCCTTCAGATAACGGCTGAGCAGGGAAGGCTGCTCTGACAGATTGATAACGTTCATACTGTATGCTTGTTAGGATGTTATTTGGCCATTTGCGAAAGCATCTTTCCGCCGTAGCCCTTGCTGACCGGAATAGGCGGTATCCTCTCTTCCCCGAAATCCAGCAGCACGTCCCCCTCATGGCGGCGGAGCACCTGCACCTTGTTGAGATTGACTATGAACGAGCGGTGGCAGCGGACCAGCCCCTTGTCGCGAAAACGCCATTCGATGTTTTTCAGCGTATTGCGAATCATCAGCCGCTCTATCTTGCCTCCGTTGGAATAATGAATCTTGACATAATTGTCCGCCGCCTCCAGATAATAGAGTCTGTCTGGTTTGACGGAGAGTTTGAGTTCGCCTTTCTCGTCATAGAAATTGTACATTTCGGCACTTCCCTGCATCTCGCGTTTCTCCGCTTCGGACAACGACTCCAACTGGCGGCGCAACTTGGATGCCTCCACGGCAAAAAGTGCGGCTATGGCAGCCAGGACGATTATCTCCGCCCACATCAGCACGTAGCGGTTCGCCTCCACCCATTCATGGATATAGTACGGACTGAACACCAGCAGCACCAGACCTGTAACCATCAGACCTCCGAGTATCACTACGGCTATATGCCGCCTGCCCTGCAAGTATCGAAACAGTTTATTTCCCATCAGCGCGGCAAAGGTAGAAAAAGATTTGCAGTTGAAAAAACAAACGGCTATCTTTGCGCGTTTTTACGTATGGCATTGTATGCAACCGAAGAAGCCCAACCATTTCGTGCACCACATATCGAAAGACCTTGTCCACTGGATGCCTCTGACGGGTTTTGACGGTGAGGTCTTTGTCATAGACAGACAGGAACAGCTGCCTGATGCCATTCGCTATCTGAACAAGCAGAAATTGTTGGGGGTGGATACGGAGTCGCGCCCGTCGTTCAAACGGGGAGTGCATTACCCGACCGCATTGGTGCAGATTGCCACCGAACAGCGATGCTACCTCTTCCGATTGTCGAAAATCGGAATGCCGCAGGAACTTGCCGACCTGTTCGCCAATCCCAAGATTTGCAAGGTGGGACTCGCTTTCAAGGACGACATCAACGGTCTGAGGCGGTTGCGCAACTTCACGCCGCGAAACTGTGTGGATGTGCAGAAGATTGTCGGGAGATACGGTATTCTGGATCTCGGGCTGCAGAAGATATTCGCCATCTGTTTCGGCAGAAAAATCTCCAAATCGCAGCAGCTCACCAATTGGGAGAACACCGTCCTGACTCCCGAACAGGCGCGCTACGCCTCCACCGACGCATGGGCGACACTCCTCATCTACAAAGAGTTGCTCGCCACCGAACCGCTGTCCGACAGCGAGGCGACGGCTTTGCATCTGGAAGACCTTCAGAAACAGCAGCTCCACCAACAGGAAATTCTTGCCTCCCGGGAGGAGGAAAACAAAATCCAAACGGACAAATGACCACAGTAATCCTGCGCAGACACAAGGAAGAATCACTGCTTCGCCGCCACCATTGGGTATTCTCCGGCGCAATCGAGAGAATCGTATTGGACAAAGACTATCCCTACGACTCGCCACAAGAGGGCGAAGTGGTAAAAGTGGTTGATTTCAACGGAAAAATCCTTGGTGTCGGACACTACCAAATCGGCTCCATTGCGGTACGTATGCTGGCTTTCGGGACAGACAGTCTGCCCGCCTGTTTTTTCTCCGGGCGTATTGGCTATGCCTACGAAATGCGCAAGCAACTGGGGCTGGTTTCCCCGCAGAACAACACCTACCGCCTCGTTCACGGCGAGGGCGATTTTCTGCCCGGGCTGGTGGTGGATATTTATGACAAGGCGGCGGTGGTCCAGGCGCACTCTGTGGGGATGCACCTTCACAGGCAGGAGATAGCGCAGTCGCTTATGCAGACGGTCAGCGGCTTACAGAGCGTCTATTACAAATCGGCGGACACACTGCCCTACAAAGCCGCTATCGAGGGCGACAGACAAGGGTATCTCATCGGTGAAAGCAATGGTCAGGAAGTATGGGCGCAGGAAAACGGACTGTTCTTCCGCATCGACTGGCTGCAAGGGCAGAAAACAGGCTTCTTCATTGACCAGCGCGACAACCGTCGGCTGCTGGAACACTATGCCAAGGGCAGGGATGTCCTCAACATGTTCTGCTACACAGGCGGCTTTTCTGTCTATGCCTTACGGGGCGGTGCGCGGATTGTCCATTCGGTGGATGTGAGCGAAAAAGCCACCGCTCTGGCGGATGCCAACATCGCGAAGAATTTTCCCGCTACCACTGCCCACTGTTCGTTCGCCCGGGACGCTTTCGACTATATGGAGGACATACGCGACCGCTACGACCTGATTGTTCTCGACCCGCCCGCGTTCGCCAAGCACCGCGATGCCGTCGCCCACGCGCTGAAAGGCTACCGTCGGCTGAACGCCAGAGCCCTCGGGAAGATACGCCGGGGCGGTCTGCTGTTCACTTTCTCCTGCTCGCAGGCGGTGGACAAGGAGCAGTTCCGACTTGCTGTTTTCACGGCAGCCGCCGAGGCGGGAAGAAACGTGCGCATACTCCACCAGTTGCACCAGCCCGCCGACCATCCCGTCAATATATGCCATCCCGAAAGCGAATACCTGAAAGGTCTGGTACTGTACGTTGAATAACCATGAGCGCGACTTATATAGACATCACTGGCGCACGGGTTCACAACCTGAAGAACATCGATGTGCGCATTCCCCGAAACAGTCTGACCGTCATTACGGGACTGAGCGGCAGCGGCAAATCATCGCTGGCGTTTGACACCATCTTCGCCGAGGGGCAGAGGCGGTATATGGAGACTTTCTCATCGTATGCGCGCGGGTACATAGGCACGATGCAGCGGCCCGATGTGGACAGGATAACGGGTCTGAGTCCCGTCATCTCCATCGACCAGAAAACCACCTCCCGCAACCCGCGTTCCACAGTAGGGACAGTGACGGAAGTGTATGATTACCTGCGTCTCCTGTTCGCCCGCGCGGGCGAAGCATACTCCTACGTGACGGGGGAGAAGATGGTGCAGTTCACCAATGATCAGATTCTCAGTCTTATCCAGAGCGAGTATGCGGAAAAAAAGATTCTCATTCTCGCCCCGTTGGTCAACAACCGCAAGGGACACTACAAGGAACTGTTTGATTCAGTCCGCCGCAAGGGCTTTCTTCAGGTTCGCGTGGATGGTGAGTTGCAGGAAATCATTGCAGGGATGAAGTTGGATCGTTACCGCAACCATACGGTAGAGGCGGTGGTGGATAAATTGAAGCTTTCTGCAGCGGATTCTTCCGATGAAAACGACATAAAAAGGCTCCGCCTGTCTGTCGAAAAAGCGATGGACATGGGTGGCGGTGTGATGATGGTGGCGCAGTTGGACGAAGACAAACCCCGTTACTATTCGCGCCGCCTGATGTGTCCCTCCACGGGGATGAGTTATCCCGACCCCGCGCCGCATACTTTTTCGTTCAACACGCCCCACGGCTGGTGTCCCTGCTGCAAGGGGCTGGGCGTTGTGCGGCCTGACAACAGCGGCAAATCCTCCCAACTGGACGAGATTATCCACTCGGACGACTGGTACCGCCGCCTGATGGAGTACACGGCTTCCGAGGAGGAAGAGGACGCCAAAGACGAATCCGTCACCATCGAGTGTCCCGAATGTCACGGTCAGCGGCTGAACAAGGAGGCGCTCAGTTACCGCATAGCAGGCAAAAACATCGCCGAAATGAGCGCGATGGATATAGACGAGCTGCTTGCCCTTGTCAGACAGCTGCAGAAAAAGGATTCCGGTCTGCTTTCGCCCAAGCAGCACCGTATAGCCGAGCCCATTCTCAAGGAGATTGCCGCACGATTGCGGTTCATGCTCAGTGTGGGGCTGAACTACCTGTCACTCTCCCGCCCGTCGGACAGCCTGAGCGGCGGAGAGAGCCAGCGCATCAGGCTCGCCACGCAGATTGGCTCGCGTCTGGTCAATGTGCTGTACATACTCGACGAGCCGAGCATCGGTCTCCACCAGCGTGACAACCAACTCCTTATCCAGTCACTCAAGCAGTTGCGCGACATGGGCAACTCGGTCATCGTGGTGGAGCACGACGAGCAGATCATGCGCGAGGCAGACTACATCGTGGACATCGGTCCCAAGGCGGGCAGACTGGGAGGGAGCATCGTGTTCGCGGGCACCCCGGCCGAACTGCTGCAGACCGACACGCTGACAGCCCGTTACCTCAAGGGCGAACTGCACGCGGTGGATGCCACCCTGCGCAACACGGACGCGCCCGACGGATGGCTGACCCTCTGCGGATGCACCGGCAACAACCTGAAGAACATCGATGTGGCTTTCCCGCTGGGACGGATGATATGCGTGACCGGCGTGAGCGGCAGCGGCAAGTCATCGCTCGTCACGCGCACGCTCCAGCCCGTGCTCAGCCGGCATTTCTACCGCTCTCTCACCGCCCCGCTGCCCTACAGGAGCGTCAGCGGACTGGAACTCATCGACAAGGTCATTTCGGTGGACCAGTCACCCATCGGTCGCACACCCCGCTCCAATCCCGCCACCTATACGAACGTCTTCACCGACATACGCGCGCTGTTCGCCGAACTGCCCGAAACGAAGATGCGCGGCTGGAAGGCGGGACGCTTCTCCTTCAACTCCAAGGGCGGACGCTGCGAGGAATGTGCCGGAAACGGATACAAGACCATCCGCATGAACTTCCTGCCCGATGTCTATGTCCCGTGTGAGGTGTGCGGAGGCAGAAGGTACAACAAGGAGACGCTTGAGGTGCGGTTCAAGGGCAAAACCATATCCGAGGTGCTGGACATGACCGTCAACCAGGCGGTGGAATTCTTCGACAGCCAGCCGCATATCCTGCGGAAAATCAAGACCATTCAGGATGTGGGATTAGGCTATATCAAGCTGGGTCAGTCAAGCACCACCCTGAGCGGCGGTGAGAGCCAGCGCATCAAACTGGCTACCGAACTGGCGCGGCCGTCCACAGGCAGGACATTCTATATCTTCGACGAGCCGACCACGGGACTCCATTTCGAGGACGTGCGCATCCTGCTGGGCGTGCTCCGGCAACTAGTCAACAAGGGCAACACCGTTCTCATCATTGAGCACAATCCTGATGTGATTAACGCCTGCGACCATATCATCGACCTCGGTCCGGAAGGCGGAAAGAAAGGAGGGCAATTGGTTGCCGCTGGCACGCAGGAGGACATCAGGAACTGCAAGCAGAGCCTTACCGGTCAATTCCTTTGATTACTGAAACTAATCATAATAAATCAAACAATATGAACGATTTTCAGAAAGAGATTCTGACGGGCATCCCCGCCGAGCTGCCGGAGGTCAAACCTTATGACCCCGCCATCAACCACGCGCCCAAGCGTAAGAACATCCTCTCCGAGGAGGAGAAAGTGCTGGCTCTGAAGAACGCCCTGCGCTACTTCGACCCGAAGCACCACGCCGTCCTCGCGCCCGAGTTCGCCGAGGAGCTGCGAAAATACGGCCGCATCTACATGTACCGTTTCCGCCCCTCATACGAGATGTACGCCCGTCCCATCGACGAGTATCCTGCCAAGTCGCGGCAGGTGGCGGCTATCATGGCGATGATTCAGAACAACCTCGACCCGCGTGTGGCGCAGCATCCGCACGAGCTTATCATCTACGGCGGCAACGGTGCCATCTTCCAGAACTGGGCGCAGTACCGCCTCACCATGCAGTACCTCGCCACAATGACCGACGAGCAGACCCTGGCGATGTACTCCGGTCTGCCGATGGGCTTGTTCCCGAGCCACAAGGACGCGCCGCGCGTGGTCGTCACCAACGGCATGGTCATACCCAACTACTCCAAGCCTGACGACTGGGAGCGCTTCAACGCCCTCGGTGTTTCGCAGTACGGGCAGATGACGGCGGGCTCGTATATGTACATCGGCCCGCAGGGTATCGTCCACGGCACCACCATCACCGTCATGAACGCCGCACGCAAGCAGCTCCGCAAGCGCGGGCTGGCAGGCATGCTTGATGAGCGCAGGGGTATGCTCTTTGTCACGGCGGGTCTCGGCGGCATGTCGGGCGCGCAGCCAAAGGCGGGCAACATCGCCGGTGTGGTCAGCGTCACGGCGGAAATCAATCCCCTTGCGGCTCAGAAACGCCACGAGCAGGGATGGGTGGACGAACTGCACTACGACCTCGACGAGCTGCTGACGCGAATCCGCAAGGCGCAGCAGAACAGAGAGATAGTCTCTCTCGCCTATGTCGGCAATGTCGTGGACCTTTGGGAGAAACTGGCGGACGGGAACATGCACGTGGACTTGGGTTCCGACCAGACCTCGCTCCACAATCCGTGGGCGGGCGGTTACTATCCCGTGGGCTACAGCCTTGATGAGTCGAAGCGCATGATGGCGGAGGAGCCGGAACGCTTCAAGGAGGCGGTGCAGGCATCGTTGCGCCGTCATGTGGCTGCCGTCAACCGACTGAGTGCCAACGGCATGTATTTCTTCGACTACGGCAACGCCTTCCTGCTTGAGTCAAGCCGCGCCGGAGCGGATGTCATGAACGCCGACGGCACCTTCCGTTACCCCTCTTACGTGCAGGACATCATGGGACCGATGTTCTTCGACTACGGCTTCGGACCTTTCCGTTGGGTCTGCATGTCCGAGAAGCCCGAAGACCTCCGCAAGTCGGACGAACTGGCTGTCAAGGTTTTAAGCGAGATTGCCAAAGACGCGCCCGAGGAGATTCAGGGGCAGATGCACGACAATATCCACTGGATTGAGGAAGCGGGTCGCAACAACCTCGTGGTCGGTTCGCAGGCGCGTATCCTGTATGCTGATTGTGAGGGGCGCACCAAGATTGCCCTTGCCTTCAACGAGGCTATCCGTCGCGGCGAGATTACCGCGCCTATCGTTCTCGGTCGTGACCACCACGATGTCAGCGGCACCGATTCGCCTTTCCGTGAGACCAGCAACATTTACGACGGCAGCCGCTTCACTGCTGATATGGCTATCCAGAACGTCATCGGTGACGGTTTCCGGGGTGCCACATGGGTCAGCATCCACAACGGCGGCGGAGTCGGTTGGGGCGAGGTCATCAACGGCGGCTTCGGCATGGTTATTGACGGCTCGGACGACAGCGACAGGCATATCCGTAACATGCTCTTCTGGGACGTGAACAACGGCATCGCCCGCCGCTCGTGGGCAAGAAACGAGGGTGCCAACCACGCCATCCTGCGTGAGATGCAGCGCACGCCCGGACTGAAAGTCACTGTCCCCAACCTCGCGGACGAACACCTCATCCGCCAGGCGCTGAAGATGAATCATTAAGCGGCATCCCCTTCTGCTTGCAGGTGCAGTGCATATCTCTATATGCGCTGCACTTGTTTTGATGTATCGGCCCAAATTATGTAGTATAATGCCATCCTCCATACCACTCATTCACATCGTTCCGGCTCATAGCCGAATATCATTGTACAGCATATTGCCGTAATACAGAAAAAGAACTACCTTTGCACGCTGAATTCTGCCTATGCAGAAAAATGTAAACAATTGGAAAACTATGCCTGTCACTAAACAGAAACTCCTCCGCCATCACGCCCTTGACCGTTGCTTCCGCAGTCAGACAAGACGTTATTACATCGAGGATCTCCTCGATGAATGCAACAAGGATTTGCAGCGGCACGACTGTGCGCCTATCAGTCTGCGAACAGTCAAAAACGATTTGAACGAGTTCGAGGATCTTTATAAAGAAGCCGACATCGACCACATCCCCGATGGAAACGGCAGGGTCTATTACCGCTATGCCGACCCGGATTTCTCCATCGCCAAAGCCCCTCTCAACGATGACGAACTGGCGAAGCTGAAGGACACGGTGCTGATGCTCGGCCGTTTCAAGGGGCTGCCTCAATTCGGATGGATGGAGGAGGTGCTGACCGAAATCCAGACCAAACTGCACATTGAGGGACACACCGAAAGCTTCATCGGCTTTGAGAGTAACGAAGACATCAAAGGACTGGAATGGCTGAGCACACTCTTTGACAGCATTGTCAGTTGTCAGGCGGTGGAAATGCGCTATCAGCCCTTTCATGGTGAAGAAATCAGATGGACGCTGCATCCCTATTATATCAAGCAGTTCAACAACCGCTGGTTTCTCTTCGCGCTGAATGACGCGGATGCAAAAATTGTGAATGTCGCGCTGGACAGGATTGTGGATATAAAATCGTCCAATATCAAATACCGGCAGAACACAGACATCGTTTTCACGGAATACTTTGATGATGTGATAGGTGTCACTATTCCCGATGGCGTTACTGCGGAGCATCTTCTTCTCCGTTTCACTCCCAACCGCCTGCCGTATGTCCTTTCCAAGCCCCTTCACCCTTCGCAGAAAACAAAAGATAAGGACAGCGGCTGCATCGAAATCACAGTAATCCCCAACCGTGAGCTGATTTCCCTGCTCCTCAGTTTCGGCGATGATGTGGAAGTTCTCCAACCCGAACATCTGCGCCGTGAGATAAGGGAAAAGATTCACCGTATGCACAGCATTTATTCCGAATAAGAAAGGTTGCAATATATTTCCGCATATTTGCAGCCTTTTGTCTGCTGTCTGTCACGTATTCGCTACGATAGATACACGATAGATACACGATACATATACGATACATATACGATACATAAACATTGGATAATCGAAATTTTAAGCGACTCACACCGAGACCACATTGGACGAACACAATACGAATCCTTTAATCTATAATAACTATGGCATCAGTAGTAACATCATCTCCTATTCAGAACATCAGCGGTAAGTTCTCTTGGAAGGAGAAAATCGCTTACCGCACGCGCAACGGTCGTACACACGTTTACGCTATCCTCAACCCGTACAAGGGTGAGCTTGCCGAATCACGCAAAGCCGCCATTGGCATATTCGCCGAAGCCGTCAGACAATGCAAGTCCGAAATGCAAGACCCCGACCGTCTCGCTTACTGGCAGGCGGAGTACAAAAAGCACTTGAAGCGCACCAAGAACCTCGCGCCTGACTCCCGCACCAAGCGTTACAGCACATTGCGTGGCTTCATCATCGCCTCCATCTCCGCCAGCCTCAAAGCAAATCGGTAATGTCATATTGTTATATCGGTATATCCATATCCCGATATATCGGAAGACCGCATCAGCCAAGTTTGGCTGATAAAAGGTTCTGCACTGCCTGTCACAACAAATATGGTTGAAACATCTGCCGTAGATTGATTAACTTTCAGAAAAAAGCCGTACCTTTGCACGCAAATAATACCCTTAGCTTACTACTCGGTCATTTTTTTTTATTTCACCTGTGCAAATAGATTGCACAACAACGCCGTACTTTTGCACCGTCAAAACAAAAAAATGAATACATTATGATAGCTGAAACATTTTTTGAAAACTTAAACAACAATCAGTTTATAGATGGCAAAATCATGCTTTTTGATTTGGATGGCACTTTGTTTGACACGAATCTTGCAAACAATGACGCATATAAGTACGCATTATACAAGGTAACAGGGAAAAGCGACTATCCGTCATTGTCAAATTTGCACCGAATTACAAGAAATGATATTGAGGCGTTAGATGAGGTTACTCCTCAAGTATTGGAAGAGATAATAAATTGCAAGAGAAATGTTTACAAGTGGAAATTAGAATACACCTATCCAACCATTGCATACGAAATACTGAAAAAAGTATGTTCGCACACACCGTGTTATTTCATATCTGTCGCAGAGCGGTCTCGTGTAATACAACTCGGGCAATATTGGCATTTTAACCAATATACAAAAGGATGCATATTGGCTGATGGTAACAACAAATATAAGAACATCGCCTCAAAACTGAATGTGGACGTATCCAATATCATCTTGTTTGAAGATGATGAGAGTGCCATAGATAATGCCATAGATAATGGAATTGAAGAAGAAAATATCATTAGAGTTTTTCCCGCTACGCTAAAAAATCATACTATACGACATAATGATTTTCTTCGCAATGATGTTGATGCGTATTTCAGTCGTGATTATATGCGGTTAGGTCATCCCTACAATCCGAGTTTCATCAATACATTGAAAAATCAATTTGGTAATGGTGACTTGAACCAACTCAACAGTGCCGTTGATATGTTAAAAAAGTATTTAAAACGGGATATACATTGTTTGTATAAGTTGATAAATGTAAACGAACTGACAATTGTAGGAATTCCACGATCAAAAGCGGAAAATAGTTATTCGTCAGAGCAACAATTTTTCCGTAGAGGGATTCAAGAAGTTATCAAAGAATTGCAAAACGAGTTACATCTGAATTTAATAGATGGTACACTCTATATCACTCGCCATACAAATACAAAAACGACACATCTCGCAAAAAATGATACTATTGAGAATGATGGGGATATGCCTTACCCCGGAATAACACGAAGTACGTGCGATATTTCAGAAAAGGTGGCAGGTAAAAATGTCCTACTCATAGATGACATTTATACGCTCGATGTCAATATCGATGAAGACACTATCCAAGCACTATATGACAAAGGGGCAAATTCAGTCCGATTTTATTCGGTCTGCAAAACATTCAAAGTAAGGAGGAGAAAGCAATGAGATATTCTGACAACAGCATCAACATCCTAACTGCCATTAGATACAAAGGAATAGGAAAAGCATGGATTGTGTCCAATTGGCGGAAGAACTTGACGGACGATGAAATAGTTGAATTCATAAACCAATCAACGAAAGGGGAACAAACTACCGTAAGTGAGTTCAACGAAGTACGTAAGAATATCATACAACGAGTGAGCCAACAGAAGGATTTTGCCGATGGTGTAGTAGGTTGGCTTGACGAAGACTACCCTTTCTGCCGTGGCAATGCCAAAAAAGGAGACTTCCCCATTGCACTTTTTTATAAAGGAGACATCAGCCTGCTCAACAAACAACGCCGGAATGTCGCCGTTATCGGCGTTCTTAAACCGGAAGAATCCGTCATTCAACGAGAAAGACGTATGGTGTCCTCTTTGCTCAAATATGGTTATGTAATAGTTAGTGGATTGGCATTGGGCTGCGATTCCGTCGCACACATCCGGACTTTGGAAGAGAACGGCAAGACGGTTGCAGTTCTTCCTTCCCCTTTAGATAATGTCATCCCGAATCAGCATAAGGAATTGGCGCAAGAGATTGTCCAAAAAGGAGGCTTGCTGATTACCGAGTATTTCGAGGAACCCAAGTCACAAATGGAAATGCGCGGACGCTATCAGGAACGTGACAGATTGCAGGCAATGTTTAGCGATGCCATTATACTTACAGCAAGTTACGATGTGAACAAAGATGGTAATGACAGCGGCTCACGACTGGCAATGGAATATGCAAGACAGTATCATATACCAAGATATGTAATGTATAATGAGCAAACTGATTCCTCTCATCCTCAGTTTGAATTAAACAGAAGAATTTTAAGAGAAGGAGAATCGCAGGTTCTCACACAAAATAAAATCAGTAGTCTTACCACAATGCAATCTATGACATTGGATTTTCTATAAAAACAACGACCTCTTGTGCAAATAGATTGCACAACAACGCCGTACTTTTGCACCGTCAAACAAAAAAGGAGGAAAAAATTATGTATTACAATGACTGGTGTGATGACGAATTTGCCGGAACTTATGCCCACGATGAAGCTGGGTATTCCGATGATGAAATTTGGGATATCTTCGACGGTGAACCGGATGCTTATTGGAATATTGATTGATTTTTTCGACGAGTGCAAATAGGTTGCACAACAACGCAGTACTTTTGCCCCGTCAAACAAAAAAGTGTTCTTTGAAAGGCTGTGCCACCAATATTGATTTAGGTGCATATTGACTTGTCAGTGTGCATCTTCGTGAACTGGCAATATGTTCTGCATATTGCAACGGCAACCAAATTGCTGACATCGGTTCAAGTATTTCCGCGAGGAGTACGCCAAAATGTTACCACAATATCGCTTAGATGAAGTCGATATTGAGTTATATAGATTTATATTATTGATATAAGTTATATATAATAGTCTATTCATACTCAAAGAATTGAGGTGGCATAGTCTTTCATTGACACATTACGAATGATATGAACCAACAGAAAGCCAACATACAACAAATTATCCGCAAAGAGTTTCCGAAAATAACTACCGAGGCGGACTTGTTGCAATTACTGAATAGAATCAATTCGGAGTTGCACAAAGAGTTTTTTGCCGCCAAAGATAAAAAAGTTCCACCAATCAAACTCGCCACCCTTAAGTACTACAAAAACTATAAGGTCTCCGGCGCAAAAAGGTACAAAACGTTTACCATAAAGAAAAAATCAGGAAAAGACCGTTTTATCAATGCTCCCGCTAAAGGTTTGAAACTAATCCAGCAGTGTCTGAATGAAATACTGCAAACGTATTATCAAATCAATGATAACGCTTGTGGATTCATTCCTGACCGTTCCATAGTATATGGTGCTAAATTGCATACAGACAAACCTTATGTGCTGAATATTGACCTGAAGGACTTTTTTGATACAATTACATTCCCGCGTGTTAAAAAAGTCCTCGCTCTGCCTCCGTTCAACCTTACTGGAAGCAAAGAACCTGTAGCATATATTATTACTTCTCTCTGCTGTCACCCTAAAGCAGTTGCCAAAGTTGATGAAAACGGAGAAAAGATAACCGAAATAAAGCAAGTCCTACCGCAGGGTGCCCCTACATCGCCTATCTTGACCAATATCGTATGTCGCAATCTTGACCGTCATCTCGCCGGACTTGCCAAACGGTTCAAAGCAAATTATTCGCGCTATGCGGATGACATTACTTTCTCTGCACACAAAAACATCTTTCAGCAAGACTCCGTTTTTATGCTTGAATTGAAACGGATTATAGAAGACGAACAAGGTTTGACTATTAACCCTGAGAAGACGAGGGTGCAATCTAAACGTCAAAGGCAGGAAGTTACAGGACTCGTTGTAAACAAGAAAGTAAATGTCCCACAACGTTATGTTAAACAATTACGCTTGTGGATACACTATTGGGAAAAATTCGACATCGAAAAAGCACAACATTTTTTCTTGCAACAATATATAACTCAGAGAGGTAACGTGAAGTCACATAAATCTCACATCGAAAATGTCATTGGCGGCAAATTGGATTATATGCGTATGGTAGTTGGCGAATCGAATCCGGCATATAAGAAACTTCGTCGACGCTTAGACAATCTCATTCAAATCGAAGAGCATAAAAAATCTACCTCCGCACCACAACAGACATCATCGTACAAACAGAAACAATGCGCCAAAACAAATAAAGAATACATAGCTGACGGCAATGGGATTCAGTCATTATCATCGGAACAATTACCTTTCACACATAAAGATGATCTTGAAGTTTTGCTTGACGGACTGATTAATGATCTTAGTAAAGAAAATCAATCGCTGTAACATTATAAAAGAACAATAACAACCCATTTGTTTAGTGCACAAAACATTTGAGTTATGGATAAAGAACAATATAAACAACGGCTTCACACGCTTGTGGAGCAACTTGCAATTCAATCCCCTGAATTGCTGAATTATTTGTGGATAGAAGTTAACGACAAGACTATTGCCAATACAACAGATACGTTTATCAAATTACAGCGTATGAATATGCGCCAAAAAGGGCGATTTTTTTATGCAGACATAGAAGATAACAAACTTAAAAATCAGCTAATTAACGATTATGCAAATATGCTGTGGTATAAATGCATTAGCGATATACCTCACATGTTTTCATATATACTTTTTCAAATGGAAAATATGCTAAATGCGTTCATTATAGCTATTCCTGATTGTTATGAAAGCATTAAAACATCACCCGAAAAATATACATATTCTTTCTCAAATCCCAGACAGAAAAACCCCTTCATAGTAAAGATTAAGGACTCTTTTATTAAATCAGATGGGGTCAATCAAACTCTTGAAAAAATTGGGATTTGAGGCAAATATGCATACTGGTTTGTGGAAACAATGCAAACTGAACAATTCAAGCAATATACCCATAGCCTAGTATCTGATATTATCAATATTCGCAACTCAACAGAACATCGAAACACGCAACAAGAAATAGATACATATGCTAAAAAACAAATCAACTATTGGAAGGTAAATATAGAACCGAAATTTAGTTATATAGATATGTTTTTATCAGCCCTTCGAAATAGTATAAAGCACCACAAATAATCCAACATATCCTATCATCTACATCAAAAGAAATCAATGATAACGAAAAAAATGAAATCTCCAAACGAGTGCAAATAGGTTGCATAGTAGCGTCGTACTTTTGCTCCATCAAAACATCAATAATCATAACATTATGAACAATTACTCATCATATTCTCTTTTATATAATCCTGAGAAAGGGATGTACTATATAAGTGGTTTACTTGAAGACAACGAAACAAAAGCGTTATCTCATACAAAAGGTGGATTCAAATCACAAACATTTGAAATCCCTGATGGCAATTTTGTTGTCAAAATTAATACGAATTTTGTATGGGATAATAGTAAGTATATGTCAGCTCTAATAAAATATAACAATGAAGATTTATTGAAAATTTAGATACAAAAAAACTATTTGTGCTGTCTGATAAATCCCTAAAAACATTCTGCGTAAATCCGAAAGATGAAGAAAATTGGCGAAAACTCTTTGAACAAATCGTCTATGTATATAAATATCGAAATAGATATCCGACAAAGCAACAAATAGAAACTTACCTATTCGAGTTGGAATCAATACCGCAACGCGAAAGTATTGAGGTTAGAAATTATTGGCATTCAGAGAAAACCAATATTTTGAATGATCGATTATCCATATTCCTTCTATATAGTGAAAACTTAAAAATTCTCCTTGAGCAGACAGCTAAAGTGGAATGGTTTTACGAAGAGTATAAAGAACAAGTTGTCCGTTTGTGCAGAAAATTCATACATATACTTATGAGTGAGTTTTCCGAAATGGATTTTGAAGACGCTAAAAATAATACGAGAGAATATAGGCTTATCCAAACTTTTGATTGTATTCACAATTACTTGGAATCAAAAGGTGAGTCTGCACTTTTCTTGCCAATGTGCTTAAGACGCAAATGATGATTTTGACAAGAAGATGAGGGTATAGAAGAATAAACATTATACATAAAATCGAACAACAAAATAGATGGTGCTTTTGCCACGCGCCATCTATTTACATCGCACATAAACAGTACTTTTGATACGATACTAAACCCAAATTATGAACCAAAAATCAATACACTTTCTGTGTCTTTTAATGCTTTTTGCTACCGCCTGTTCCAACCAACCGGCAGACCCCACCATGCCCTATAAAGTTTCTTCTAACGCTCAGTGGGTATTCAATTTGCAGCAAAGGAATCCGCTGAAGGATAGTGCTAATTACACAAGTGTATATTTTCGCTTTGATACCATTCTCAACGATTTTGAAGTAAGTGGCATTCTCTATCCTCAACCTGCCGAGAAATACGGATGGGAACCGCACGAAAGTGGTGTGCGTCTTTTCTTCCATAATCTCAAAACAGACAAGGAATACCTTTGGACTAATATGAACTATGATGAAGAAGCATATAAGCCGTATTTTATGAGCATAAACGAAACTAACATCATATATGAAAAACATTCAAAAGCATTTAAGGATGGAGATGCCTATATTTTTCATTACGACACAACTACCTGTGAATGTTCCGACAATTCACTTCTCCCCTATGCGGAATACCAATTCTATGATGCCGATTTTGATGGCGAAGATGAATTGATTTTGGGCTATTATGTAGGCGGCCCTCACGGAAGTTCGAGTTACGATATTTATGAAATAACTGATTCAATGCTTGTAAGGAAAGAGGTAGAGGGTGAATGTTGTTTTGGGTTCGACAAAAGCACTAAATGCGATATTGAAAACAGGATCATCACAAACACTCTATATGTAGGTGCATATGCTTGGGGGGATTATGTGTATAAAGTAGACGAGAAAGGAGACATACATCGGTGGTATCACGTGTACTTTGACAGCGACACCAATCATAATATCCTCTCTGCAGACACCACTTTCTATCAATAAAAGGAAATTTTCTTATTCTGCGTGATACACGGTCTACGTTACCTGCTCCGCACATCTGCTTGGCGTTTCCTCCGTTCATTGCGTCCATATGAAAGCCCAGTGGGCTTTTATGGTTGCGGGATAATGAGAGGATGATTCGGACACACATCACAAGAGCGGCCTAATATCAGTCAAAACAACCAACCAGTCGGAATCTCGAAATCCCCTTATCCCGATATAACGAAAGAGCGGTTCGTTCCGTTCGTTTGAGCAGAGCCAAATGAACTAACTCTCCATTAATCCCCTTTCTTCTTTTTCAGGGCAATATGATTGCCTGCTCATTTTAATTGCCTGCTCAATCATTGCTGCCACGTCTCATCGCATGGCAGTTTTTGTTTCTTCCGTTTCCAGCAAACGCCCAAAATTGCGCATTCTATTGCGCAATTCATATTTTTTGTGCAATATGTTTGCGTAATTGCATAAAAAGTAGTACTTTTACAGCGGTTTTTGGTTTCTTGCTGTAGAAGCAGATAGTGCATAAACACATGCCTCATAATACACCTCTTTTATGCCTGCGAATCAGACATTTGATTTATATATACGATAGATGAACAGTATTCTTTTAATATGCCTGTTTGCCGCCTTTTCATCAGCACTTTGTGCGGCAGAGCCTGCGCCTGATTCGGTAGTATACCGCGCCGGCAGGTGGTTCCGGTATGTGCAGTACGGTCACTCGCTGTATGCGGATGAGCATCCCGATTTTGTGCGTATGGATTTCGGGGCTGTATCGTACTCACCCGTCACCAACTACGGGGACTATGACAAGAAGTACAGTCCGCAGATTATGGCTGTATTCGGCGGAAGAATCAGTGTGTGGGATATTGAATTGTGCCAACGGCGTTTCGGTATGAACGTGTCGCAGACTTTCAGCGCGCACCTGTGGATGGACATTTCAGAACGCACCACCTCGCCTGTTATCAACACCGACTATCGCATAGCCATACCTACTTTCACTTTTATCCACCGTTTCGGACTTACGGCAGTCAGTGACCGCCCGGACAACAGGAAGCATCCGTTTTTCAAGAACTACAGCATCCAGCTTTGTCCGTTCAAGCACGAATCGACGCATATAGGCGACGAGATGGTTCTGCAGCGTGCCGACAAGGGATATGCCTTGCGGCGGGTGAATGTGAGTTACAACTATGCGGAAGCGGTTATTACACTCAACGAGCCGGAAGACCGCTACATAGAGAATCACACTTTCCGCTTGGGTGCGTTTGCGCTGCTCCAGCCCGGGCAGGGATGGTATTTCGTCAACAGCCGCGACGGGGCGGTCAACAACCTTGCTTCCACGGATGACGTACACCTCAACCAGGCCGGTCAGCCGGAGCGGTACGGACCCGGCGGTATGCCGTTTGAGGTGTGGCTGCAGTACCAGTACCAGTCCGCTTGCAGCCCTCACGGTTTTCAGGCTTTGGTATCTGCCGAGGTGCGCAACCGCGCCATGTACGCTTACTCGCTCACGGAAACGGATATCGCTTCTGTGCCGCGCTATATTGCAGCTGACCCGCGGAGGTTCACCTACAGCGTTTTTGTCGGAGCGCGGTATAACATGCCGCGTTACGACGGTTATTTCTCACGGGTATCAGTAGGTGTGCGGGCTTACCACGGGAACTGCCCGTACGGTATGTTCCGCAGTGTGGACAATTTCTCCCACGTCGGCCTGTGCATCGTATATCAGTAACCGATTTCCTCCGACTGATGTGCGGGGCGTGAAGTGGAAAAACGAAGAGAAAAAGGCAAAGGTGTTGTCGCAATCGCAGGAAAGGTGTATTTTTGTGCGCTGATTGCAGGCTGTCCGCCTGCCTTCTAAGAATCCGCTGCAAAAAGACTGCCGTATGCGCATATATTTCTTACTTGTACGAATAGCCGCCCTGTTCGGTCATACGAAGGCGAAGAAGCTGGTGTCAGGTCAGGCTGCAAGTGTGTCATACCTGACAGCCAAGGATGAGGAGCATAAGCATGAGGTTGATTCACTCAAGGGCTGTGTGTGGTTTCACGCGGCATCAGTGGGCGAGTTCGAGCAGGCACGCCCGTTGATTGAGCGGTTACGCAAGGAGCAGCCGCAGCGCAGGATTGTGCTGACGTTCTTCTCACCTTCGGGGTACGAGATGCGCAAGGACTATGCCCTTGTTGACAAGGTTCTTTACCTTCCTTTTGCCACACGGAAGAACGCCAAACTCTTGCTGGACACGTTGCAGCCGTCAATGGCAGTGTTTGTGAAGTACGAGTTCTGGAAGCCTTATCTGAAAGCCCTGTACAAACACCATATCCCCACCTACCTAATCAGTGCGATATTCCGTTCCGGACAGCTGTTCTTCAAGCCGTGGGGGAAGCCCTACCGCAAGCTGCTGACGTACTTCGACCGGCTGTACGTGCAGGACGAGGCGTCGAAAGACCTGTTGTCACGCTACGGGATAGACAACGTGACCGTGGCGGGTGACACGCGTTTTGACCGCTGTTGTGCCGTAGCGAAGGAGACAAAAAGGATAATGGAGATGGAGTGGTTCGTCACTCCGAAAGCCTTGGAGCAACCCAAGCCGGTAATCGTGGCAGGCAGCACGTGGCCTGCCGACGAGGCGCTGTTCGCGCGGTATATGGAAGAGCGGGAGGATGTCAAACTTGTGATTGTCCCCCACGAGATAACCGAACATCACCTCAAGCAGATTTTCCAGATGTTCGAGGGCCGGTATGTGCGCTGGTCGGAGGCTACGAAGCACAGTCTTGCCATATCGCGCATACTGGTGGTCGACACGATGGGGATGCTGTCCAAACTGTACAAGTACGCGACCGTCGCCTACGTGGGTGGAGGGTTCGGTGTGGGAATCCACAACACGGTAGAGCCTGCGGTGTACGGGATACCCGTATTGTTCGGTCCGAACTACGGCAAGTTCCGTGAGGCGAAAGGTCTGATAGCCGCCGCTGCCGCTGCCAGTGTCCGCAACTACGCCACGTTCCGCGACGGGATGAACAGCGCGCTGGACAACGCCGCAGCGATGGGCGAGGCGGCGAAGCGGTACGTGGCCTCCGAGTGCGGAGCGACCGACAAGATATTCAACAACTTATTCAATAAATAACTGATACGATGAACAAACCATCCATACCTAAGGGTACGCGGGACTTCGGACATGAGGAGATGTCCCGCCGTAACTATATATTTGACACCATCCGCAGCGTGTTCGGCCTGTACGGATTCCGCCAGATTGAGACCCCTGCGATGGAGCAGATGACGACACTGATGGGCAAGTACGGCGAAGAAGGGGACAAACTGCTCTTCCGCATCCAGAACAGCGGCGAGAAAGCAGGCGAGACTCCCGAGAAAGGATTGCGCTACGACCTGACCGTTCCCTTCGCGCGCTACATCGTTATGCACCGGCAGGAAATCACCTTCCCCTTCAAGCGGTATCAGATACAGCCCGTATGGCGCGCCGACCGTCCGCAGAAAGGGCGTTACAGGGAGTTCTACCAGTGCGATGTGGACATCATCGGGACCGAGTCATTGGTATCGGAACTTGAACTGATAGAGATTGTGAAGGAGGTTTACCGCCGTCTTGGGCTGCGGGTCGTACTCAAACTGAACAACCGCAAGATACTGGCGGGAATAGCGGAATACATCGGCGCGCCGGACAAGATGATTGACATCACGGTGGCGATAGACAAACTGGACAAGATAGGCGAGGAAAAAGTGAAAGAGGAACTGGCGGAACGCGGCCTGAGCGAAGAGAGCATCCGTCTGCTCCAGCCTGTCTTCGCCTTGAGCGGAACCAACGAGGAGAAACTGCAGACCATCGCCGATATGCTTAAAAACAGTGCAACGGGCCTGAAGGGCGTGGAGGAGACACGCACCGTGCTCGACCTCTACCGCGAGACGAGCCAAAAGGATGATGACACGTTTTCCGTCGAACTGGACCTGACGCTTGCGCGCGGACTGAACTACTACACGGGCGCCATTTTCGAGGTCAAGTCGCGCGATGTGCAGATTGGCTCCATCACAGGCGGCGGCCGCTACGACAACCTGACGGGCATATTCGGCCTGCCTGATGTGAGCGGCGTGGGCATCTCCTTCGGTGCCGACCGTATATACGACTGCCTGACCACGCTCAATCTGTTCCCCTCTGAAGCAGGCGCGCAGACCGAAGTGCTCTTTGTCTCGATGGGCGATAAGGAGATGACCGAGGCACTCCGTTGGGCAAGAGAACTTCGCGGACAAGGCAGAAAGGTGGAAGTCTATCCCGACCCCGCCAAGATGAAAAAGCAACTCGCCTATGCGGATGCCAACCATATTCCTTTTGTTGCCATTATCGGCTCGGAGGAACTGGCATCGCAAACCGTCACGCTGAAAGACATGCACACGGGCGAACAGAAACGAATGACACAGGCGGAACTGTCCGCATTTATGGAGAAATAGTATGAATACGAATGCCGAATACGACCAGGTGATAACCAAAGCACGAAGCATCTTTGTGCTGAAAATGAAAGACTACGGACCGTCGTGGCGCATCATGCGTCCGCAGACGGTGAACGACCAGTTGTACATCAAGGCCAAACGGGTACGGGAGATAGAGATGACGGGTGAGAATATGGTTGGCGAGTCGGTGGAGGGAGAGATGTACGCCATTGTCAATTACTCCCTTATCGGTATTATCCAACTGCGCCACAGCTTTTCGGACGATGTGGACATGACAGCCGACGAGGCGACCCGTCTGTACGACACCTATGCGCGCGAAGCCAAGGAACTGATGCAGCGCAAGAACCACGATTACGGCGAGGCGTGGCGCGAGATGTATCCCTCATCGCTGACCGACATCATCCTCACCAAAATCAACCGCAACAAGTCGATAGCGGCGCACAACAACATCACCCTTGTTTCCGAGGGGTGCGAGGGCAATTATTTCGACATGCTGAACTACGCCGTCTTTTACCTTATTAAGAGTTCCGGCTCCGAAAAACAAGGCGGTTTGTCCTCCAAAAACGCATAAAATCCTCATTGCAACGAAAAAAATTTGCAATAACGAAAAAATAGTCATACTTTTGCGCGCTTTTTATCCCATTGACTGATGGACGAGAATCTGCAAAACATGTTTGTGAAAGCCAAAACAGCATCCCGTATGCTGCTGCATCTGACGGACGACGACCGCAATCGCGTGTTGCGCCGTGTGGCGGATGCCATTGAGCGGCACGAGCAGGAAATCCTTGCTTCTAACAGCAAGGATCTCGCCCGAATGGACAAGGATAATCCGATGTACGACCGGCTGCAGCTGACCGGTGCGCGCATACAGTCCATCGCGTCCGATATGCGGCACGTGGCGCAACTCCCCACTCCTTTGGACATCATAACGAAGCGGAACACACTCCCCAACGGCATACGCCTGCATCGCGTGAGCGTACCCTACGGCGTTATCGGCGTGGTCTATGAGGCGCGGCCGAACGTCACCTACGATGTGTTCTCCCTCTGCTTCAAAAGCGGTAATGCCTGCGTGCTCAAAGGAGGAAAGGATGCTGTGGATAGCAACCTGTGCGCGGTGGAAATCATTCACTCCGTGCTGCGCGAGGAGAATATCGACCCCTATTGCGTTACGCTGATGCCCGCCACGCACGAAGCCACCGAGGCCATCCTTACGGCGGTGGGATATGTGGATTTGTGCATTCCTCGCGGCAGCCGCAGGCTGATTGACTTTGTGCGCGACAATGCCCGCGTACCCGTGATTGAGACTGGTGCGGGCGTGGTGCACACGTATTTTGACAAGGACGGCGATCTGGAGAAAGGCAGACGCATCATCAACAACGCCAAGACACGCCGCGTGAGCGTCTGCAACGCGCTTGACCGCCTGTTGGTGCATAAGGACCGCGAGAAAGACCTTGACCGGTTGCTTGCGCCGATGAAAGACCGCGTGCAGTTCCATTTCGGCGACTACGGACGCGAATGGCAGTCGTATGACTTGAGCGTGAAGATTGTGGACTCGCTGGACGAGGCAATTGCTTTCATTCAGCAGCACAGCAGTGGTCACTCAGAAAGCATCATCACCGAGAACGAGGAGGCGGCACGCCGTTTCCAGCGGGAGATTGACGCGGCCTGCGTCTATTGGAACGTCCCGACTTCTTTCACCGATGGCGCGCAGTTCGGTCTGGGCGCGGAGATAGGCATCTCTACGCAGAAACTCGGTCCGCGCGGCCCGATGGGATTGGAGGAGATAACCACCTACAAATGGATTGTCGAGGGTGACGGACAAATTAGAGAATAGAATACTAATATTTGATTAACAATACTATGAAAATCTTTACCAAATTAACCATTGTATGCCTGTTCGTTCTGGCTGCGGGTTCGATGACGGCGCAGACCGCCAAGCAGGCCAACCAACTTTTTGAGGCAGGCAAGTATGCCGAGGCTCTGCCTGTTTATGAGAAACTGCATTCCAGTAACCCGAGCAATCTGCTCTACACCTATCGTGTTGCCCGTTGCTTGCAGGAGGCGGGCCGCTATACCGAGGCATTGCCTCTGTTTGAGAAGACCGAAAAGAAGTACACGTTGAGTTATTTCTATGAGGGCGAGTGCTTCCAGGCGCTTTGGCGTCCGGATGACGCTATCGCTTCGTACCGCATGTACATCATCGAATCGATGTCGAGCGACCGTACCGAGTACGTGCAGGAGCAGATAGCCATCGCGGAGAAACGCAGCCGCTATATCCACCGCGTGACCGATGTGAAAATCATTGACTCTGTGTATATCAGCAAGTCCGACCTGTTGCGCGCTTATCCCTTGAGCAGGGAGGCGGGCACGCTGACCCAGAGTGCGGACGGCAGCATCACCTACACGAACCAGCGCGGCGACAAACGCTTCTTCACCCAGGGCACGGCATTGCAGCAGCAGAGCCGCCTGCTCAGCGAGTGGGACAGGGCGGAGAACCTGCCCGCATCTGTCAACCGCGGCAGCAGACAGGACTATCCGTTCTGCATGATCGACGGCACGACCCTCTACTTCGCGTCACAGGCTGAGGACGGAATGGGAGGATGGGACATCTATATGACTCGCTACAATCCCGCCACCAACACCTACGCCGCAGCAGAGAACATCGGTTTCCCCTTCAACTCCGAAGGCAACGACTATTTGTACGTGATTGACGAGCAGATGGGTGTCGGCTATTTCGCCACCGACCGCCGTTGCAGCGACGGACAGGTATGCGTATATACTTTCCTGGCAGAGGACAAACCCTCTTACCTGCCGATGTCGATGTCAAGTGAGCAACTGGCAGCCTTCGCCCAGCTCAAGGAGTACCACCGCGCCGAGCGTCCTGTAGTGGAAATATCCGAAGAGGAGGAACCGGAACCCGCCACCAATACAAAGGAAAAAGCGACCAAGAAGAAAGCAACCGAATCGTCTGTCTTCTTCATCGTGGACGACCGGACGGTCTATACCAAACTCAAGGACTTCCAGAATGCCGATGCACGCTCGCTTTACAAGCAGTATGCCGGCTGGCAGAAGGAACTGACCGAAACCAACGAGAAACTGGTGGAGAAGCGCAAGGCGTACTTTGAGGCGTCTTCCAAGAAGCGTCTTTCAATGGTTACCTCCATCCTCGAGTTGGAGAAACGCAGAAGCGAACTGCAGGGGCAGATAGACAAGGCTGCCAAGAAAATCCGCAAACTCGAAAAGTAAGGTCAGGAGTACATCATCCCCTCAATGCGGTTCACAACCCGCTTGGGGAGGATGCGGTCAAGAAGACAGAATATTTTGTACTGCCAGCCGCCCACATTGAGCGGGGCAGGAAAACGGGAAGTGGCAATCCGCCAGAGCGCGGTTGCCATTTTTTTTGCGCTCATTCCGTGCTGTTCGTCCTTCTCCATGGCGGCAACGGCCTGTTCGGCACAGGGATAGACGTCCAGTCCTGCTGTTCCTTTGGCGCGGGCGGAGGTGAAACCGGTTGCCACGTCGCCCGGCATGAGGCACGACACCTGTATATGATAGGGTCTCACCTCGTTGGCAAGAGCCAGTGCCATCGCATTGAGTGCGGCCTTGCTGGCGCTGTACAGGCTCTGATATGGCACGCTCAGCACGGCGGCCACGCTGCTCGTGAAGATAATCCGCCCGCGCTGTTGGTTGCGCAGCGTGGGCAGAACGGCTTGCACCAGATAGAGTGCACCGAAGAAATTGACATCGAACTGCCTCTTGGCCTCCTCAACGGGCGTGAACTCGACCGGCCCGCTGATTCCCATGCCGGCATTGCTGATCACCACGTCTATGTGGTCAGTCTGTCGCAGCACCTCGTCCACGGCGCGGTGAACCTGTTCGGGCGAAGTGACATCACAGTCCACGTGCACCACACGGTCGTAACTGCTCCCGTGGCGGCTCAGCTCGTACACCTGCCAGCCGCGTGCGGCGAACAGTTCGGCGGTGGCCTTGCCTATTCCGCCGGAACCGCCGGTCAGAAGAAGTGTCCGCGAGGTGTTCAAAGGAAATCGGTTTTTTCCTGCAGCACGCGCGCGATGATGCCGGTGGCCTCGTCTATGATGTCCTCTGTATGGGTGGCCATCAGTGTTGTGCGGAGCAGGCACTCGCCTTCCACGCAGGCGGGCGCAATCACGGGATTGACATAGACGCCTTCTTCAAAGAGCCGCTTCCCGAGGTAGAGCGTGCGCAGTGTTTCGTATGTGAATATCGGCACAATGGGGGTCGGAGCCTCGATGATGGGTACACCGGCTTTCAGCAGTGACTGCTGGAAATAGCGGGTGATGCGCATCAGTCTTTCAGGCCGTTCGGGGTCTTCTTTCAGGCGCCGCAGGGCCTCGAGGGCGGTGGCGGTACTGCTCGGGGTGAGCGAGGCGGAGAAGATAAACGGACGGCAGGTGTGCCGCACGTATTCGGCGACGCGCTGCGATGTGAGCATGCAGCCTCCTATGCTGGCGAGCGACTTCGAGAACGTGAGCATCGTGATGTCCACGCGGTCCGTCAGACCGAACATGTCTGCCGTGCCTCGTCCGCCTTCGCCCAGCACGCCGAAGCCGTGAGCGTCGTCCACCATCACGCGGGCGTGGTACTTGTCGGCGAGTTCGCATATCTCCGGCAGTTTGCAGATGTCGCCTCGCAGCGAGAACACGCCGTCGGTCACTATCAGTTTGCCGGCCTCAAGCGGCAGCGTTTGCAGTTTGCGCTCAAGGTCTTCCATGTCGGAGTGCTTGTAGCGCAGTTGGGTCGCGTAACTCAGACGCGTGCCGTCATAGATGGAGGCGTGGTTCTCGCGGTCGTTCAGAATAAAGTCATCCTTCCCGCATAGTGTGGAAAGGATGGCTAAATTGGTCTGGAAACCGGTAGGACATATCATTGCCGTCTCGTACCCGGTGAAGTCTGCCAGGGCTTGTTCCAGTTGGAGGTGAAGGTCGAGGGTTCCGTTCAGGAACCGGCTGCCGCTCACGCCCGAACCGTATTTGTCGAGGGCGCGTTTGCCGGCGGCTATCACCTGTTCGTCTTCGGTCAGACCGAGGTAGTTGTTGCTGCCGAGCATGATGCGCCTTTTCCCCTCCATTTCCACTATCGGGGCCTGGCGTGATTCAAGGCTGTGGAAATAGGGGTAGATGTTTTTGCGGCGAACTTCGTCAAGGAGTTCGAAATGGCACTTGTCGAACAAATCCATTTACAGTACGTTTAGGTCTTTGAGGACGGCGGTCGTCTTGCGGACGGCGGCTTCGCTGTTGCGCAGTTGTTCCATTTCGTCCTGTGACAGTTTGAGTTCCAGCACTTTCTCGAGGCCGTTGCGGCCGATGATGCACGGAACGCCGATGGTGATGTCTTTCATTCCGTATTCGCCTTCGAGGGATACGGAGCAGGGTATCATCTTCTTCTGGTCTTTGATGATGCTTTCTGCCACGCCGGCTGCGGCTGCGCCCGGAGCCATCCATGCGCTGGTGCCGAGCAGGCCCGTCAGTGTGGCGCCGCCCACCATGGTCTTCTTCACCACGTCGTCTATCTCTTCGTCCGACAGGAAGTTGCTCACGTGTACGCCCTTGTAGGTCATGAACGACTTCAGGGGTATCATGGTCGTGTCGCCGTGTCCGCCTATTACGAACCCGTCCACGTCGTTGGCGTTGCAGTTGAGGGCTTGGCTCAGGTAGTAGCGCAGACGTGCGCTGTCCAGTGCCCCGCCCATGCCGATGACGCGGTTGCGCGGCAGACCCATCGCGTGAAGCGTCAGATAGGCCATCGTGTCCATCGGGTTCGACACTACTATCAGGATGGCGTTCGGCGAGTAGTTCAGTATCTGTGTCGCAACGCTCTTCACGATGCCGGCGTTCACGCCTATCAGTTCCTCGCGCGTCATGCCCGGCTTGCGGGGGATGCCCGATGTGATGATCACCACGTCCGAATCGGCGGTACGGCTGTAGTCGTTCGTCACGCCTTCTACCACGGTGTCGAAGCCCATCAGCTGGGCGGTTTGCATGATATCCATTGCCTTGCCTTCGGCGAGGCCTTCTTTGATGTCTATCAGACATACACGGTCGGCCACCTCATGGACAGCCAGCACATTTGCACAGGTCGCTCCCACATTGCCTGCGCCTACTACGGTTACTTTTGACATATTCTTTTTCTGTTTTTGTTGTGTAATAAATTGCGCAAAATTACCGCATCCGTATCAATTATGGAAATAGATTTTGCAAAAAGTGACAAAAATATGCAACTTTGTATTCTTTATGTGGCACTTTTCATTTTTTGTTTTGCGGTATGAGCTTTTGTGTACTACTTTTGTTTGCCTTTTCAAGCACATACCAATTCTTAAATAATATATGTCACTCAACAGTTTCTTCGCTTCGTTTCTTCCCAAGGAGGAAAAGTTATTACCCAAGTACAAGACGATGGCAAGCCGCATCGTGGTGGGTGCCGACCTTTTCACCGAACTGGTGTCGGCCACCGAGCGCGACAAGCAGGTCGAACTCTACACCAAAATCAAGACCATTGAGACCGAGTGCGACAATATCATCATCGACATCTTTGAGCACATCAACAACGCCTTTGTCACCCCGTTCGACCGTGAGGACATGCACCAGTTGTGCAGCGATTTGGACGACGTGATGGACTATATCAACGACAGCGCCAAGCGAATGGTGCTCTATCATCCCCGCGAGATTCCCAACAAGGCGATGCACATGGCGGAAATCATCCTCGAGGGCACCAAGGCAATGGAGGTCGCTTGCGGGGAACTCGGCATCATGAACAAGCAGCCCGACATCGCGCTTGAGCAGTGTGCCAAACTCCACGACCTCGAGCACGAGGGCGACGACGTGTACGACAACTTCGTCAAGGAGCTCTTCGAGACCGAGAGCGACCCGAAGGAACTCATCAAGATTAAGGAGATTATGCAGTGTATGGAGGAGGCGACCGACCGTGCCAACCATGTCGGGAAGACCCTCCGTACCATCATCGTTAAATACGCCTGAGTATGGGACATCTCATTGCCATCATCGTCCTTGCACTGGCGTTTGATTTCATCAACGGCTTTCACGATTCGGCGAACTCCATTGCCACAGTCGTTTCCACCAAGGTCTTGAAGCCTTTCGTGGCGGTCGTGTGGGCGGCGTTCTTCAATTTCATTGCCTTCTTCATTGCCGAGTACCTTCTTGGCTTCAACATTGCCAACACCGTCCAGAAGGTCGTCGAGGCGGACATGGTCACCATGCCCATTATCATCGCGGGCTTGGGTGCCGCCATTGTCTGGAGCCTCCTCACGTGGTGGAAGGGCATACCGTCCTCGTCCTCCCATACGCTTATCGGCGGCTTGATGGGTGCGGCCATCTGTTCCAAGGGCATTGCGGCGGTCCATTGGTCCACCATCGGCATCATCTGCCTCTTCATCATTGTTGCCCCGCTTATCGGCTTTGTGGTCGGCAATCTGATTACCGTCTTGGTCTATTGGTGCTGCCGCAGGGCGAAGCCCCACAAGGCGGATGTCTGGTTCAAGCGCGCACAGCTCGTCTCCAGTGCCTGCCTCAGTATTGGTCACGGACTCAACGACAGCCAGAAGGAGATTGGTGTCATCGCCTGTGCCTTGACGGCCTATGCCGCCCAGTACGGCATGGACACGCTGCCCCATTGGCTCATGCCCGACACGATGGTGGCGGACACGGCGGCGCGCAACCTCACCGGAGCGCCCGTATGGATTCCCGTGGCGTGTATCACTGCCATTGCCATCGGAACCATGTCCGGCGGCTGGAAAATCATCAAGACCATGGGTAACAAGATCACCCGCATCACGCCGGTGGAGGGCTTCTGTTCGCAGGCGGCGGGAGCCGTGACGCTTTTCGTCACGCAGAACCTCGGTATCCCGGTTTCCACCACCCACGTCATCAGCGGCGGCATTATGGGTGTCGGCGCGGTCAAGCGCATGAGTGCCGTCCGGTGGGGGGTCAGCCTTGACCTCATCACCGCGTGGATTATCACCATCCCTGTCTCCGCGCTTATCGGAGCATGTGTCTACGGGGTGGTCGTCTCATTCGTCTGAGGGGCGGAGCAGCCGCGAGAGGCTGTAAAGTACGATTCCCGCAGCTACGGATACGTTAAGCGAATGTTTCGTCCCGTACTGCGGGATTTCTATGCATCCGTCCGACATGTCCACCACTTCCTGCGACACGCCGAACACCTCGTGACCCATCACCACTGCCACGGGGCGGTCGCCTGTGTGTGTGAGGTCCAGCAACGGAAGGGGGATGCTGTCGTGTACCTGTTCAACGGCGAACACCGTGTAGCCCTCTTCGTGCAGCCGCCGAACGGCATCGGCGGTGGATGCTGAGTGTTCCCATTCGACACTCTCTTCCGCACCGAGCGCCGTCTTGTGTATCTCTTGGTTCGGAGGGCATGCGGAGATGCCGCACAGTATCACCTTCCGCAGGCGAAACGCGTCGGCCGTGCGGAATACGGCCCCTATGTTGTGCTGGCTCCGCACATTGTCTAACACCACCACAAGGGGAGTCTTCGCGGACTCATGGAATTCCGCCACGGTCATGCGCCGCATCTCTGCTGTTGTCTTCTTTTTCATGTTCGGTATCCTCTTCGCTCGGTTCCTGTCTGCTCTTCGCTCGGGTCTGTTCCGTGCGATGTATCCTCTTCGCGCGGTTGCCTTCTTTTCCGTGCGCTGTATTCTCTTTCGCTCGGTTGCCTCGCGCCGTTTTCGGCGTGCAAAGATAATGCATTTTTCCTCACACGTGCAAGTCCTGCGGCATGCGTTTCCCTATCCGTAGTAGGTGGTTAGTAGGTGATTAGTATGTTATTCGGCTTGTCCTGCCCATACATTACCGTATCTTTCATGTTGCCATGCCGTGACGTTGGCTTTTTTTCGCACAGATGTTGCGTGGAAAAGGAATATATCTTGCCTTTGCCAACAGCAAGAACATTACCACGCTCAACCTGCCGGAGATTATGGACGGGCAGCATTCTGTCTATTACGACGGATGCCTCCTCTATCATGAGCCGGATTATGTGGTCGGAACCTACCATGTGAAAGAGGGTACGCGACTGATTGCCTCCGGAGTGTTCAGCGGAGACAACAAGATTTACGAGTTGGTGCTGCCAGAAGGGCTGCGGTGTATATGCGCCAACGCCATTGACTATATGGGGTGGCTGCACACAATCACCATCCCCGAGTCGGTTCTCTTCTTGCAGGACGGATTCTTGAGCAGCTACTGCGGGTATCTGAAGGATGTCTATTGCTACAGGAAGGAACCGTTGGACGTGTCCGGTTTGCCGGGCGCGCTTGCTTACTGGTCGGCTGAGCAGAAGGCGGTGATTAACATCCATGTGCCGTACGGCTCACGCGCTGCATATCAGGCGGCGGACAAGTGGAAGGAGTTCGTCATTGTTGAGATGGAACCTGTTTATACGGTCACATTTGAGGACTACAACGGCAATACGCTCAAGACCGAAACAGTCATGAAAGGCGCTAACGCGACCGCACCCGATGACCCTGAGCGCGAAGGATACAACTTCACCGGATGGGACACGGACTTCGACTATGTGACATCTGACCTCACCGTCCGCGCGCTCTACAAGGAGAGCCCCGCCACATCATTGGACGCTGCCGAAGGCACGGACAACCCCGCAGCCCGCAAACTCCTCCGCAACGGCATCCTCTACATCGAGCCTAACGGCACCACCTACACCGCCCAAGGCCAGCGTATTGACTAAGAGGTTCTGCTCGGCGGGTTAATCCTCGCCGCAATATAACAGTGAAAGGCACTCCGCATGAAGTGCCCTTTATCGTTGTCCCGTCTGCCTGACAAAACGAGCGGCGGGAACTTGCGTATTACCCCGCACTGTAGAAGGATTGGTATGTCTGTCATAGTTTTTCCACCATGGTAAGCCCGTTTTTATTCCCCATTCGGAAGCCTTCATAGATACCATTTTCCGTCTCTAAGTGATCCACGATTAGTTCTTCTCCTTGTGCAATGGTACGGCAATAGAATGTGTTTCCAACTTGCAGTTTGCTGTTGATGCTTTCTTCCACGCGCCATCGGTAGTCGCCCGTATAACTCAGCACACAGACGCGGTTCGGAAGCCATGCGATGCGCACGCGGTCGCCTTTTTGACATTCATCTGCATAAATAGCAGCACTATGGATGAAATCCGATTCTTCGTTTGCTTTCGCATAATGCTCCAACACGCGTACAGTAGTCTGCCGGACAGAGGAGTATCCTTTCTTGTATCCCCATACACGGCTTAATGTATCCGCGCTGATGCGTTCATCGGTGATTCGTAAGATAGCAATACTCAACTCTCCGAAATCGGCAGGCGTAGCCGGAATACGCCCGAAGCGTACTTCAACCGCCTTCTTCAACTGGCTGATAGCAATACTGTTTGATGAATATGAGGTCTCCATGATTCAAAAATTTGCGCAAAGTTGTGAAATTATTTGAATATACGCAATTTTATTTGTACTTTTGCATCGCAAATGGATACTGATTCGTTTACATCGGGTCCTGTTCGTCCGCTCAGCCCGCACGAATTAGGGGTTGAACCCCTCACGGATTATGAGTTGTTGTCCGATTCCGGACACAACTTGGTTTACCGTGTCCGGATGGGCGGTAAGTGGGTGGTGCTGAAGGCTGCCAAAACCACTGAAGGTGAACTTACTCGCAACCGGTTGCTATTGGAGCGCGAGTTTGAGATCATGCATCGTCTGGATTCGGTTTATGTGGTTCAGACCATATCCATGGTGGACGACCCGCAGTTAGGGCGTGCCATCCTCATGGAATACATCCATGGCCGTCCGTTGGACAAATTCATAGCGGAAAACCCCTCCTCTACCGAGCGTCGCCGCGTAGCGGACGAACTGCTGGAAGCGTTAGTCTTCCTTCATGACCGCCAAATCGTCCACGGCGATTTGAAGCCCTCCAACATCCTCATTACCGACTCCGGCAACCATGTGCGGCTCATTGATTTCGGCTTTGCCGATAATCAGGCATACATAGCCAAGAATATCGGCGCTTCGCCATCCATTAGCGTTCCCGAACAACTGCCGGCGGATGTCTTGCTGCCTGAACGGGATATCTATGCATTGGGTAAAATGCTTGCGCTCCTTTTCCCGCATTCTGCCGGACCGGCTATCCGTCGATGTCTTTCTTCTGGTCCCCGCAAATACACTTCTGTTCGTCAGGTCCGTTCGGCACTCCGTCGTTATTGGCGGATGAGGTGGCTACTGCCGCTCATACTTGCTTTGGCAATAATCATAACGTTTGTCATTCTCTTTATCCCGCATCCGGCGGAAACGATGCACACTATTGAAACGCAAACGGATACTGTCGTCGTTATTGTTCCTGCACAATCCGGGATTGATTCTGTTTGGTTGAACTTGAAGAACAAAGCGGAAATGCAATATAGTGCTATGTATCGCTTGTATGCCGATTCCATTATGAACATGCAAGAAAAGAGTTTTGAAGAGGTTTTTGATATGACTAACCGTTATGCTTCGGCAATGTTCAACTATCGCGAGGAACTTATTCAGACCTATCCGCAGTACGAGAATCAGTTGTATGGGCATTATTCTGTTATTTACACACGCGATTATACGCGTTTGAATACATTGTATAAAGATTTTCCTTTCAGGGAATCAGAATAGAATAGGAATCAATCGAATTATTTTAGGGCTAATTAGGGCGTAAAGGGCAAAACCTTTGCGCCTTTTGATTTTGTGTCTTTTCTGCCAAGAAACGTTAAGATAACGATTCTCTCAAAGCCCTCAATCATTAGTCTTGAGTAAAAAAGTTTCATAAAATGAAGATTTATTTGTGCATTTCATACTTTTGCAGTTCCTTTGCACCCGAAAACAAAATAACTCATTCTATTGAGTAAAAATGCCAAGTGCATTGAGTAAAATTTTAATGTATGATTCAACGCCATTATTTTGAAACGATTGCAAAGCGATTAAATGAGCCCAGAAAGTTCATTCAAATCATTGAGGGACCTCGACAGGTTGGCAAATCAACGCTTATCAAGCAAGTACTAAAGAGCACTTCAATGCCTTGGGTGCATTTTTCTGCAGATAATGTGCCTGCCACCCGTTCTGCTTGGATTAGCGATTGCTGGGCAACGGCGCGCAATAAACTCCGTATGGAAAAACTGCCCGAGTTGCTGCTCGTTATTGATGAGGTACAAAAATTACTGAACTGGGGCGAAGTCGTCAAGAAAGAGTGGGATGACGACTCTTTCAATGATGTACCCATCAAAGTAGTGTTGTTAGGCTCGTCCCGCGTTCGCTTGGAAAAAGGACTAAGCGAGAGCCTCAAAGGACGCTTTGAAACTATCAAAATGCCCAATTGGTCCCTCGCTGAAATGCAGGAAGGATTTGGGATGACCATAGACGAATATATCTATTTCGGTGCTTATCCCGGAGCCGCTGATTTGCGTCATGACTTGGATAGATGGCAGGAGTATATCAGCAGTTCCATTGTGGACGCTACAATCAACAACGACATTCTGATGGACACCCCTATTGCCAAACCGGCATTGTTGCGTCAGACTTTTGAGTTAAGCAGTGCTTATTCCGGACAAGAAGTGTCGCTGACCAAGATGATTGGGCAACTGCAAGACGCAGGAAACACCACTACACTCGCTCATTATTTGGATCTTCTCAACCAAAGCGGCATGGTTTGTGGACTTAGCAAGTATTCCGTTGATAAAGCACGCCGCCGTAACTCTATTCCCAAGTATCAGGTATATAACAATGCCCTCATGAGTCTCTATTGCGAGCATAATTTTGAAGCGGCAAGGGCGGATCATAAATTATGGGGACGGTTGTTTGAATCTGCAGTCGGAGCGCATATCATGAATTGCGCTTATACCGGACGGTTTAATGTTTATTATTGGCGCGATGGAGGAGAAGAAGTAGATTTTGTATTAGTAAAAGATACAAAGGTCGTAGCTATAGAAGTGAAAAGTAATCACGAAAAAGACACTTCCGGCTTGCATACTTTCCGGGAGACATTCCATCCCCATCGGTCGGTATTAGTGGGCGAAGAAGGCATTCCTATTGAGACTTTACTCAAATCAGACTTAAAAGAATTATTTGCATAATAATTCCTTTAGGTGCTCGCGTCTTCCTCTATACTTTGTACATCATGCACCATACATCATACACCCTGAACGTTCTCCCGACAAACGGGAGGAGTGGCCTCCGCCGAGAAGGGCAAAACATAAAACATCACCTATAAAACATCCCGAACGCGATTTTAGGGCTAATTAGGGCGCAAAGGAAAGACCTTTTCGCCCTTTCCTTTCTTTGCTGTACTTTTGCAAAACACTTCACAGCGAAGTAGTACACCAACGTGCGATCTGTCGCAAAAATGCAAAAAAACGAAGAATTATTTGGGTAATTCAAACTTCTATTGTATCTTTGTAGCGTCTTTAGGAAAGACACCCCGTGTCAGTGGATGCGGGGCACATATTGAACGACTAACAATCAACTGACCTTGTGAGAATCTGGTAAATTTTTAAAGGGTAGTAAGTTGGCTTATGTTAGTGCACGTTAGGTGTACTACTTTTGCTATTTTCTACCCGAGGTTTACCAGAGCCATCACAAGGAAAGTAACAGAGGTAGTACTTTTTTGTATGTAATGGAGGATGGATGTCAAAAATCCGATAAAGAGTAGGTGTAATATAAAGAAACAATTTATGAAAGAAGTTTTATTTCAAACTCCGAAATCTCATTTGACGTATAGAGTTTTAAGAACAGAATATACGAAAAGAACAGCGTGATGTTCAGTTGTCTGACTGTACCGTGATAAGAAACATTTGAGCCAAGAAAGGAAGATATGCCGCTACAAATTTTTAAACTATTCCATTCCACCTCATAGTGGACATTGTTTATATTAACCATTCAAAATTTACTACAATGAAAAAGTTGTTATTTTTATCCGCTTTTGCAATGATTGCATTAGCATGGACAAGTTGCTCCAAGAGCGCGCAAACTACTAAGACACAAGGTGAAGAAGCCGTAATTGAGGAAGTTGCTGCGGAAGAAACTCAAAGTAACGAAGCCTATTACGACGAGGTGCTTGATGCGTATGAGAATGCTCTTAAAACTAATGATTTCGAAGTCATTAGTGCGACAACAGAAAACTTGGCAGAGGCAGAGGTGGAAGGGTTGTTAACTCCGGTACAAGTGGAGCGTTGGCATAAATTAAACCAGTAGGCAGGCATAGCATCTCAATAGTCTGATTTGGATAGCATAATAGGCAGAAAATATAACAATTGGAGAATGCCGAAAATCCATAAACGAGTAGGCAAAACTAATAGTTATTATTAAAATATGAACAAGTTATTTTGCCAATTGAGTGTATTGTTGATGGTTGTGTTTTTTAGTTCGTGCAGCACACATAAAACAATCGCATACTCAAAGTCGGAACCCGTGTGTATCGCAAGCGAGTTGGACGGTTCATATACTCTTCGTTTGGAAGGGCGTGGACGAAATGCAGCAGACGCATACGAAGAAGCCGGCAAACAAGCTGTTTATGCCGTTCTTTTTACGGATGTTAGTTGGCCGGACAGCCCTAACAAGAGGATAGACCCTGTCTTCTACATGAAACAAAGAGGATATGAAGTAAATAAAGCGTATTTTGATGCCTTTTTCCAAAAAAATGGCGAGTATACCAAATACATATCCATGAAAGAAAAGAGAATTTTGACAAGTATCTATACTCGAACAAATTCTCAAACAGTATGTAGAACAACCGTTTGTGTATTTGTGTCGCAATTAAGACAACGCCTCATAGAGGACGGTATTTTAAAATAACAAACATTCAAAATTAAAATTTCAATTTTATGAAACAGAGATTCGAACTTGCAGGACTTATTTTCATGGTCCTGACAGTATCTTCTGCTGTTTTTGCAGGAGGTTTAGTAAAAAAACAAACTATCTCATCTGATTATTCTCGCAACAGCATTTCTAAAGTAGTTGTTGTTTATGGAGATCAATGGGATAATCATGTTATCACTGGTATTGAATCCATTGACACAGGTTCCAAATTTGATGTTAATGTATTGAAAACTCAAAGAATTCATTTGAATGGTGCATTCCGTACCGCCGAAGAGCAGCAAAAGGCGGCAGTTCCTGCTCAATCGTCTGGCAATGGTGCTAAGGATTTTTTTGCAGGTATGGGAAACACATTCAAAGGTATGGGAAATGGAATAGTTGCCAAGCCTGATACACTAACCCAACGCCTGCTGACAGAGTATCTGAACGACAACAACATAGGTAAAGAAATCTTTGACTATGTGTTAATGGTGGACAACAACGGTCGTTTTCACTCTGACATTATGATCAAGCGCAGCCGTTGGAATGCAAAAGATGAAGATGTCCAGTTGGATAATGCATCTCAGGTAAAAACGATGAACGAGAATGGTGAAGCTCTCTTGGCGAATAGTTACATCATTGTTTTTGACGCTAAGGATCCCAGAATTGGAGAAACAACGGATAAGAACGGCAACAAGAAACCGCTATACTTGGCTAATGTTACAGGCTATGTCTTTATGATAGATAGCGCAGCGGATGTTATCGGCAATATCGTCCATAATATGTGGATTAATGATGGTGAGGATATTAATACCATAAACTATAAACGTGAATTGTATCGCAATGTGCATATTCCGATGGTATGTGTTGCGGCACAATCCGAAAGTGCATCTTCTGAGGAATCAATGCAAAAAGCGATTACGAAATCGTATGATGGCGTACTCCGTAAATTAGAGAACAAAATCTCTGCATGGGCAGTATCAGCCACTCCTGAAGAAGTTCGTCCTTATATAACTGCAAAGATTGGTAAAAAGGAAGGATTAAAGAACGCTCAACGTTTCAAGATTTATAAAAATTTTGAAACAAAAAATAACGAAGGACGCGATACTACTTACACTAAGAAAGTGGGATATGCTCGTGCAACTGTAATCAATGACAATGAGGAAGTTGCAACTGGAAATACAGGAGTTTCATATTTCTATCAAATATCAGGTGGAAGGATGAAAGGTACGGAATTCTTGAAGCAAAGCAACGATATCAAACTTGGTGTCAGCATTGATTATAACTATAATGGACTTGGTTGGGAAAATCAAAAGATATTTGGTTCATTCTCAATGGCAGATGTTACCTTTGATTATCTTGCTTACATGCATAAAAATGGTATCAGCCATTATGGTAGAATAAATGTTGGCTACGATATTCTTACAAATAAGATGCTCAAGAATGGTCTTATTGCCGCTAACACAGGAATGACTGAAGCACAAGCAGAAAGTGCCCTTAAAAATTCATGGTTAGAAAAGGGCGCTTCGTTTGTTAACGTTTCTATAGGTTATGCTTGCGGTTTAAAAGTAAAACAAATAGTGGAGTTCCAACCTATGATTAATGTGGGTGTAGATTTACCCGTGTTCCACACAAAGGTAAATTTAACAAAAGAGCAGAAGAAGACGAACTATGGTGTGTTTATTGACCCCGCATTACGTATTGTATTCAATTGCGGCTACCCGTTCCAACTCTTTGTTCAAGGAGATTATTCCTATATGATAATGGAGGGAGCAACCTACAAAGCGATTAACAACGATTTGGATGCGTGCGGACGCAAACGCGACATGGGTCTTGGTGTGGCTGCAGGTGTGAAGTGGACATTCTAATAGCAAATAATTAACATTACGACTGCCGCATGTAGCATGCGGCAGTCGTAAAATTCAGTATTTACAATGAAAAAAGTATTTTCTTATATAATGGTTGCCTGCATGGCATTGCCTGTATTTGCGGCAAAAGAAAAACATGCAGCTGTCTTTGAAGCCCCGCAAGCATATTCTTGCGTTTTTATCAATGTAGCTACTGCCGGTACTAAAAACGTAAAAGTATCCGGTGAAGCAAAGAAAAAAGATGCTGCGATTGAGCGTGCAGGAATGAATGCCATTCATGCTGCCATCTTCCAGGGATTGCCCGGCGGAAGCAATGGTCAACCCACTCCTGCTCTTTACCCCTCTACTCAACCTTCTGCAGATCACATGCAGTATTTTGACGATTTCTTCAATAGCGGACAATACACGAATTATCTCACTCAAGTAGCTAATCCTTCAGGAAAAGATATGACTGAGATCAAAGGAGGACTTCGAGTAAAGGTCGAGATTCAAGTCATGTTCGACAAACTGAGAAGTGATCTTGTCGCAGCCGGTATCATTAAGGGACTTGCTGATGCATTAGAAGGCGCTCAAAAACCGACTATCATGATTTTTCCGGATGATGATTGGTGCAAGGCAAATAACTATGTCATGGACGACAATCCAAAGACCGTTGATTATGACAAAGCATTGGCGGATGTTAATATGAAGGATCTTATTAACGAGTTCGATAACTTTATGAAGACTGTCGCAAATTTCCCGACAGAACGTTTGGATGCCACTCTCAAAGACTATCGCAACGAAAAAGCATGGGCTGCAGCAGATGAGATGGACGATGGTGAAGGTAATGCAGGCGGTGCACGTGAAATGCTCGCATCAGCAGCAAGTGCAGATATTGTGATTGCATTCTATCCTGAAACACGCATGGATGCCGGTAAACAATATGTAGTTTTCAGAATAAGTGCTATCGATGTTAGTACAAACAAGTCCGTATATAGCATGTCTGCACAGGGTACTGCTACTTATGGTAGTGGTCAGATGGTTAATCAACTTAAGGAAGCTATTCTTAATGTTAAAGATGAATTCCTCAGTTCACTCCAAAGTACTTTTAATGATATGCAAAAAAAAGGTCGTGAAGTCCGAATCACGATTCAGCGTAAAGAAAATTGTCCGATTAATTTTGCTAAGCGGTATGAGGCTGGTCCTTTGTCTCAATATATCTATGATTGGATAGAAGAGGAAGTTCAGACTCCTGGTTTCACACCTGGTAAGAATACTGCGAATAAACTCATGTACAAGCAAATATACATACCACTCATTATAGAAAGGAAAAATACAAAAGGTAAAGTGGTTCGCAGCGCTCAAACGGCAGGAGATTTCGCTACAAGATTGGCGGACTACATAACGGAACTTACAGGACAACCTTGTCGGGTAGATGCCCGCAGTATTGGATATGCGGTTATCACACTTGGCCAAGACGATTCTCTCTCTGATGAATAATAATTTACAAATCATTTTGTTATGAGAAAATGCATTATAATGGTCATCGCTTGCCTTTTGGCAAGCATGACCTTTGCCCAGGATCAAGCCCAAACCATGGATGATGCTGCGCGCATAGCGCTATCTGCATACATGGATCCTTCATCCTCTATTCCAAATAACGCAAAGAAGACGCTGATAGACCGCATGCAGAAAATTATCACAAAGAATGGTATGGGATCTGTAAAGAACACACGGTTTATTATGACCGCAAATGTTCGCGAACTCAACTTGGAAAAAAGCGAGACGGCTCCGGTGATTTACCTTTACAATCTGGAAGTTAATTTCTACATTGGAGATGGAATAGATGGAACTTTGTTTTCCAGTTGTTCTTTGGAAGTTAATGCGGCAGGGGATTCAAAAGAAAAAGCCTATATGGCTGCCTTAAAGAAAATCAAAGCATCTAACCCACAATATCAGGCATTTATTGAGGAAGGAAAAAAGAGAATCGTGGATTATTACACCGCAAAATGTGACTTTATCATAACTCAGGCCCAAACGAAAGCAAAGAATCAGGATTTCGATGCAGCTCTTGCTGAATTGATGCAAGTTCCGGATGTGTGCAAAGAGTGTTATGACAAATGTATGGCTGCAGCTCAACCAATCTATCAAGAGAAGATTAATCAAGAAGGAGCAAAGTTATTAGCCGAGGCTCGTGGTGTATGGTCTGCCGGACAAGATGTTGCCGCTGCAGAAGCGGCAGCAGCAATCTTGGCGCAGATTAATCCCCAATCTACCGCATTTGCCGGAGCAGAGTCCTTAAATGCCGAGATTGCTAAACGGGTCAAGGAACTTGACAAGCGCGAATGGGATTTCCAACTTAAGCAGCAAAAAGATCAAGTTGATTTAGAAAAAGCATCTATAAAAGCAATCCGCGATATCGGTGTCGCATATGGTGAAAATCAACAGCCTACAACATACAATGTTGTTTGGTGGTAATCAAAGCATGTGTGTTTTCTTTCCGAGCGGAAACAATGTAAGGAACACAAGAACAATACACAAATGATACAGGCGGGCATTCGAGAATGCCCGCTGTTTGTAGTATCGAGTGTTCTGTTATTTCTAATAGCACATAAATTAGGTTCATCGCAAATTTGAGTTGGTGAACTTAGTATGATAAGAACTATCACTACTGTCCACTAAAAAAATGGACTCTCATATTAAAAGTTAAACAATAACGGTTCGCTTGAATCGAAGTGTTCTTTGTCATTTTGAAAACAAGGCAAAAAGTGACCAGCACACTCGCATATTTCTTTTCCCGCAAAAAAGTCTCAAGGAAATGACTAAACCAGAGAAAACAGCAGCCTGTTACCAACACGCTTGTTTGATGTATGAAGACGGAAAGGCTATAAACAATCAATCCGTGAGAGAAAGATTTGAAATTGGGAAAAATGATTCTTCTGTTGCTTCAAGAATAATTTCGGATACTGTTGAAGCGGGATTTATTAAACCTGCAGATACAGAAACTGCTTCTAAAAAATATATGACATATATACCATATTATGGCTGATGCTTTTATTTGCAAAGTAAATCCGCTTGTCTCATAATACGCTTAATATCATCAAGTTGCTATTTGCAAAGCTGTACCATTTCATAATATAAAGCATATAGAAGATAGGTTGATTTGTAGTAATTACGATGTGTTGACTCCTATGGGGCGGTACAGATGCATGTCGCATGTACGCAGCAAAGCGACGAAGCCTGTAATGGCGGTGAAAGCCGCATCTCCCCGTTTCGTCATTTGGGTCGAACTGACAAATAATTAGCCAGTTACAAAAAATGCATTTTTTTGAAAACTGGGGTCCCCACAGAAAATAATCAACAGAGCGAAGCGGTATAAGACACGATTCCCTTTCTTCCATTACGTCCAAATTAAATTTGGACACCGGCTCATATAGAGCCGCCATGATTAAGCCGAAAGGCGTTTTTCTTCTTCCGTTACACCGGCTGTCAGTCGGTTCCTTTTCAGTGTTGCAGGTTTCTTTTCAACATCGTCTATTAGGTCGGATATTATCCGGCGTCGCCGCACGCGGCGATATCTGTCGTGTTTTTTTGCCCCTGTACCTGTGTCACTTATAAAGAAAATGCATTTTTTTGAAAAAAAGTTGCTTTTTAGGTGATAGAAATGGGCCATTTTTTTGCTATATTATAGAGGGGGTATTTTTTTGCCGAACGCGACTGATAGATTTTTGTGTCTGTATGCCTCTATAGATTATGTAAAGGGTATAGACTATGGTAGCCCAAGAGTGCCAGATAGTGCCAAATAGTGCCAGAATGGGACAACGCCAATCCCCCATATCGTATCTTTGCACCCGCAAAATGTACGATTCTTAAGATTGCGGCATTTTTTTTGACCAGTTTGTTGCTGTGCGGTCAAAAAAGAGTTTCCTTTTCTTAAGATGCTATTGCAAAACGCCCCTTTTTGTTGTATATTAGCGGCCGCTAAGCGTCCGAGTGTTCACTGCAATGCACTGCCGGATAATCCCAGTACAAGTTCTTTCTTGTCCGTGTCCAGTCGCTGGATAAGGTCTTCGTGAAGGGGGAAGAGCATGTCCTTGTCCGTCTTGCATAGCGTGTTGGCGGTCGTCTCGTCCACCGATACTATCCTGCCCATATCCTCTCCTTGCGCGTCCAATAGGCGGTAACCTGCCAAATCCTGCCATACAAGCATCTTCGTATCGTCATTGGCGCCGCCGGCAGGAACACAATCCCTGCGCAGAAGGAACACCTCCGAACCGACAAGGCGGACAGCCTGCTCCTCACTGGATACGCCTTGCAGCGACAACAGAACCGACTCTGCGCCCTTGTCACGCCACTCCGACAGACGGAACGGAACCAACAGGCCGTCAGGACACAAAACGACAAACGACGGGGCGGCATCATATAGCAGGTCATTGGACAACAGACACTGCAACTCGCCCTTCTTGCCGTGAAGACGTGTGATGCGACCGATACTGACTATTTCTTGTGGACTTATCATACTGGCGGCAAAAGTACCGCATTTTCTGCAAACTGCAACTTGCAAAAAGATTTTATTTTGCTAAATCATTGCATCATTTGCCATTTGGCACTACTTTTGCCATATCTCCTGTGAATAATACCACAGAGCGGCATAGAATAACCAAATTTTATAATATGAAGACAATCGATCTTACTAGGTACGGCATCACTGGCTCAACGGTGAAAGCCTACAACCCCTCCTACGAGGAACTCTACAAAGCAGAGACCAACCCCGCGCTGACTGGCTATGAGAAAGGCCAACTGACCGAACTCGGAGCAGTCAATGTGATGACCGGTGAGTTCACCGGACGCTCGCCCAAGGACAAGTACATCGTGGATGACGCGCAGAGCCACAACCACGTTTGGTGGACCACTCCCGAATACAAGAACGACAACCACCCCATGACCGAAAACGTATGGGCGAAGGTGAAGGATATTGCCATCAGGGAGTTGTGCAACAAGGAGCTCTACGTCGTGGACGCTTACTGCGGTGCCAACAAGGCGACACGGCTCGCCGTGCGTTTCATTATGGAAGTGGCATGGCAGGCGCACTTCATCAAGAACATGTTCATACAGCCCACCGAGGAGGAACTGGCTTCTTTCGAACCCAACTTCGTCATCTACAACGCCTCCAAAGCGAAGGTGGACAACTACGAGGAACTGGGACTCAACTCGGCGACCTGTGTCGCTTTCAACACCACCAGCCGCGAGCAGGTCATCATCAACACGTGGTACGGCGGCGAGATGAAGAAGGGTATGTTCTCCATGCAGAACTACTACCTGCCTCTCAAGGGCATCGCCTCCATGCACTGCTCCGCCAACACCGATATGGACGGTAAGAACACCGCCATCTTCTTCGGCTTGAGCGGCACAGGAAAGACCACTCTCTCTACCGACCCCAAACGCCTGCTCATTGGCGACGACGAGCACGGATGGGACGATGAGGGCGTCTTCAACCTCGAAGGCGGATGCTATGCCAAGGTCATCAACCTCGACAAGGAGTCCGAACCCGACATCTACAACGCCATACGGCGTGATGCGCTGCTGGAGAACGTCACCGTGGACAAAGACGGCAGGATTGACTTCGCCGACAAGTCCGTTACCGAGAACACGCGTGTCTCCTACCCCATCTATCATATTGAAAAGATTGTGCGCCCCGTGTCTGCTGGACCGGATGCCAAGAACGTCATCTTCCTCAGTGCCGATGCCTTCGGAGTACTGCCCCCGGTTAGCATTCTCACTCCCGAACAGACCAAGTACTACTTCCTGTCGGGCTTTACTGCCAAACTGGCATGTACGGAACGCGGCATAAAGGAGCCTACTCCCACTTTCTCCGCCTGCTTCGGACAGGCTTTCCTCGAACTGCACCCCACCAAGTACGCTGAGGAACTTGTCAGGAAGATGGAGAAGAGCGGAGCGAAGGCGTATCTGGTGAACACCGGCTGGAACGGTACGGGCAAGCGCATCTCTATCCGCGACACGCGCGGCATTATCGATGCCATCCTTGACGGTTCTATCCTGAAAGCCGCAACGAAGAAGATTCCTTATTTCGATTTCGAGGTGCCGACATCGCTTCCTGGTGTGGACCCGAAGATTCTTGACCCCCGCGACACCTACGCTGATGCCGCCGAGTGGGATGAGAAAGCACGCGACCTCGCGGGACGGTTCATCAGGAACTTCGCCAAGTATGAAGGCAACGATGCCGGTAAAGCCCTTGTGGCGGCAGGTCCCCAACTCTGAGGCTTCCTTCCCTGATTGGGCGTGTTGACCCTGTAATAACGACTGTTCCAAGTCTCATTGATGATGCAAGGGACGGTCGTTGTTCTGTCAGTTGCAATTTGAATAATCATTCTGTTCTTGCATATATCAGCACGCCGCTTTATCTTTGCCCGCCGATTGTAATGTACAACACACAAGATGATTTATCAGTATCTGCCGCAACTGGACAGTCCCCGCAATCTGAAGGCGCTGCCGCGTGAAGCGCTGCCACGCGTCTGCGAGGAGTTGCGCGACTTCATCATACAGGAACTGAGCCATAATCCCGGCCACCTCGCCTCCTCGTTAGGGGCTGTCGAACTGACCGTTGCCCTGCATTATGTGTTCGACACGCCTTCCGACCAGTTGGTGTGGGACGTGGGGCATCAGGCGTACGCCCACAAGATTCTGACGGGCAGGCGCGACCGGTTCTCTTCCATACGCCGTATGGACGGACTGGCTCCCTTCCCCACTCCGGAGGAAAGTGAGTACGATGCTTTTGTGTCCGGTCATGCTAGCAACAGCATATCTGCCGCGTTAGGTATCGAGATGGCGGGCGAATTGCAGAAAGGGCGAAAGACCCCGCCTAATGTGGTGGCGGTCATTGGGGACGGAGCGATGACGGGCGGACTGGCGTTCGAGGGGCTGAACAACACCTCGATGAACAGGAACAACCTCCTTATCATCCTCAACGACAACAATATGGCGATTGACCCCATCCGGGGCGGTTTCTCCCAGTACCTTGTGGATTTGACTACGAGCAACCGGTACAATCGCTGGCGCTGGTGGCTCTATCAGTTGGGGGTGCGGCTGCACCTTATCAACGACACGAAGAAGGACCGCGTGCAGAGTTTCTGGAATGCGGTCAAGATATGGTTCACCCATCAGCAGAACAATATCTTCCAGGGGTTGAACCTGCGGTATTTCGGTCCGGCGGACGGTCACGATGTGGTTGGTCTGGTGCGCATATTGACCGAGATAAAGAATCATCGCGGACCGCGCGTCCTGCATATCATCACCACGAAGGGCAAGGGCTACGAGCCTGCCGAGCATGACCAGACTACGTGGCATGCCCCGGGTGAGTTCGACCCCAATAGCGGCGAGCGCAAGCACGGGGATACCACACAACCTCTCTGGCAGGAAGTGTTCGGCAACGAACTGCTTCGGCTGGCAAGGGAGAATGAGAAGATTGTGGGCGTGACGCCTGCCATGCTGAGCGGTTGCTCGATGTCCATAATGAAAGCCGCGCTGCCTGACCGGGTGTTTGATGTCGGCATAGCCGAAGGACACGCTGTCACGTTCGCTGCCGGTATGGCGAAGGGAGGACTGATACCCGTGGTTAATGAGTACTCGTCGTTCCTGCAACGGGCATACGACCAGTTGGTTCACGATGTGGCATTGACCGGTCAGCACGTCATCATCTGCGTGGACCGCGCGGGCATAGTGGGACACGACGGAGCCACCCATCACGGACTGCTGGATCTGGCTTTTCTGCGCTCCGTACCGAATATGCAGGTGGCGGCTCCCCGTACGGCCGGAGACCTCAAAGTCATGATGCGGCAGGCTGTCGGGATGAACGGACCGGTGGCGATACGTTATCCGCGGGGCAAAGTGCCGAAAGACATACAGCCCGACGGAGAACGGACAACTCCTTCCGGCAAGGCGGTGCAGTTGAAAGAAGGCAGCCGTCTGGCTCTCCTGACGATAGGCGCGATAGGCAATCAGGCGTATGAGGCGGCATTGAAAGCGGAGGAGAATGTGGGGGCGGACACAGTCGCCCACTGGGATATGCGCTGGCTCAAGCCCATTGACAGAGAGGTGCTTGACTATGTGGGACAGCATTACAGGACGGTGGTGACAGCCGAGGACGGTATGACCGAAGGCGGACTGGGCAGTGCCGTGAGCGAATATATGAGCGAAAAGGGCTATGCGGTGCGTGTTGTGCGGCTGGGCGTGCACGACCGTTTTGTGCCGCATGGCAGCCCCGACGAACTTTATCATTTACTTCATTTAGACGCGGAAGGATTATGCGAATCGCTATTGCAGGCGCTGGAGAAGTAGGCACACACCTTGCCAAACTGCTCTCGCGCGAGAATATGGACATCTGTCTGCTGGACGGAAACGCCGAACACCTCGGCGATTTGGAAGCCAACTACGACCTTATGACCCGGGTCGGCAGTCCCACGTCCATCCACGATATACAGTCTTTGGGCATCAAGGATGTGGATCTCTTCATTGCCGTCACTCCGTCGGAATCGAAGAACATTGTCAGTTGCCTTATCGCCAACCAGTTGGGAGCCAAGCGGACGCTCGCCCGCGTGGATAATTACGAGTATCTGCTGCTAGACAACCGCCATCTGTTTGACAATATGGGTCTTAACCATATCATCTATCCGGAGGTGCTGGCGGCTAACGAGATAGAGGAGTCGCTGCGTACCAACTGGATGCGCTATCATATCAGCCTTTGCCAGGGTGCCTTGGAGCTGTGCGTGGTCAAGGTCAGGGACGGAGCGGAGATTATCGGACAGCGTTTCGATTCGGGCTTCTACAGCCACGGACGTTACCGCATCGTGCTCATCAAGCGCGACAACCGGACGCTCTTCCCCACAGGTGAGGATGCTGTGCAGGACGGCGATATGGTCTATGCCATCTGCACGAAGGAGGAGATGGAGTTCCTGCGGACACAGTTTGGCAAGCCCACGCGAGATATACGCCGCGTCATGTTCTACGGCGGCACGCGTATGACCCAGAAAGCGGTGCAGAGCATCCCCGGGGACATTGAAGTCAAGATACTGGAGGCCGATCGCGAAAAGTGCCTGCAGTTGAGCGAGAAGGTGTCCAACGCACTCATCATCCATGCCGACGGCTCTTCGATGGACGACCTCATTGACGAGGGCATACAGGATATGGACGCTTTTGTGGCTGTGACTGACAGCAGCGAGGCGAACATCTTCGCCTGCCTCACCGCCAAACGGTTCGGAGTCATCAAGACCATTGCCGATGTGGAGAACATCGACTACATACAGATGGCGGAGCGTCTTGACATAGGCACCGTACTGAACAAAAAGACCATCACGGCAAGTTATATCTACCAGATGTTGCTCAACGCCAGCGTGCTGAACGTCAGAAACCTGACGAGCGCCGACGCGGAGATAGTCGAACTGGTCGCCACCGAGGGCAGCCGCATCACGCGCAGCAAAATCAGGGATATCAGCCTGCCCGGCGAGGTGATAATAGGCGGATTGGTTCGGGCAGGAGAAGGACTGTTGGTCAACGGCGACACAAAGATTATTCCCGATGACCAGGTTATCGTGCTCTGCAAGAGCCATAACATACAGGAATTGGAGCGGTTTTTCAAATGACAAGAGCGTTTAACAAACAGTTGGTTTTTAGTACGATGGGCGCACTGTTGCTTATCGAGGCCTTCTTTATGGCTTTGGCGACAGGTGTCGGGTTCTACTATGACGAGGCGGACCAGAGTGCGTTTCTTGTTTCAACTGTCATCACCTTTCTGGGGGGCGTGTTGGGATTGGCTTTGGGGTATAACGCACCGAAGCAGGTGGGCGAACGGGAAGGGTACGTTATTGTGGCTACGGTGTGGATTTTCTATTCACTGTTCGGCATGTTGCCTTTCTGGCTCAGCGGTGCTCTTACTGACATTGTCGATGCGTGGTTTGAGACAATGGCGGGTTTCACCACTACCGGCGCCACTGTTATTCGCGATGTGACGGTTCAGACACATACCATCTTGATATGGCGCGCGTTGATGCAGTGGGTTGGAGGTATGGGGATTATTGTGCTCAGTGTGGCCATCCTGCCTATGTTCGGTTTGGGCGGTATGCAGCTTTATAGCGCTGAAGTGACAGGTGTCAGTTACGAGAAACTCAGCCCTCGTATCGCGGACACGGCAAAGCACATGTGGGTGGTGTATATTCTTTTGACACTGGCGGAAGGTCTGTTCTTGTGGATTTTTGGTATGGATAAGTTCGATTCCGTCTGTCATTCGATGAGCACCATCTCCACGGGAGGTTGTTCCACCCGCAACGACAGCATGATTAGTTATAATGCGGCCATTCAGTGGACTACGGCTCTGTTTATGTTCTTGTCAGGCATCAATTTCACCCAGTTGATTCGTCTCTTCCGGGGCAATCCCAAATCGCTGTTCAACGATGAAGAGACACGGTGGTATGCCATTGCGGTGGGTGTGGCGACATTAATACTTTCTATGGGTTTGTTTATCCATTACGGTATTGAACACGACGTCAGAAAAATAGTTGAATTGGAGAATGTGTTCATTACTCTGGAACACGCTCTGCGCAAGGGATTCTTTATGGTCACTTCGGCTATGACGAGTTCCGGTTTTGCCGCCAGCGACTATATGACATGGCCGAAGTTGCTGTGGGTGTTTGTCTTCTTTATGATGTTCACCGGTGCGTCTTCAGGTTCGACAGCGGGAGGTATCAAGTGGGTCCGTCTGGCTGTTTTTGCCAAGGCCGCCTATACAGAGTTAAAACGCCGTATTCATCCTAACGCGGTTATTCCCGTGCGTTTCAACGGTCATACGTTGCGCGAGCAGACAACAAGTAATGTGATGGCATTTATGTTCTTCTACATAGTCATCATTATGCTGGCAGTGCTGATTTTCTGCGCTTCCGGAGTGGCTTTTGATGAAGCCATAGGGACTGCCGTTTCCGCTATTGGCAATGTGGGCGTTTCGATAGGGCAGTTCGGTCCTTCCGGCACGTACGCCGATTACCCGACTGTTGCCAAATGGACTGCTACACTGGTAATGCTTATCGGCCGCTTGGAGATTTTCACGGTACTGCTTCTTTTCTCTAAAGAGCTTTGGAAGAAATGAAACCTTGGCGTGTCTGTCTGTTTTTGATGCTCTGTCTGGCGGGTTCTGCCGTAACGGTGAAAGGTTGGCGATTTCTGCCGGAGATGCTTGGTGATTCCGACCAGCCTTCCGACACGGTGCTTCTCGCTTTCATTGACACGCTGCCTTACGAACAGACCGTCAGTTGGCAGGACACTATCCGTGAATCTGCCAGTCCTTATCATCTGCTTGCGCCTTTCTATGAGTCGCTCGCTCATACGGACGAGCAGACTGTCAGGGTGGTGCATTACGGCGACTCGCAGATAGAGGGCGACCGCATGACTTTTATGCTCCGCCGTGTGCTGCAGGAACGCTTCGGCGGTTTCGGTACGGGGCTGGTACCGCTTGAGCCGTATGCAGATTTGCGGACAGTGCTCATCTCGCTCCGGCACAATGGCAGGGTGGTGCATCCCAAGACCTACCGTGCTTTCGGTCCCGCCACGCAGCGCCGGCCTGGCAGTGTGTATGGTCCGATGGTGCAGGTCAGTGTGATGGACAACTCGCTCGCGGAAGGCAGCGAGGATATAACTGTCCGCCTTCAGTCGCGGACCAAGGGGACGGAAAGCCGTTTCACCAGAATACGCATTGTGGGTGAGCAGGACAGCCTGATTCAGATGGAGGACACTGCTGCCTCATATACGCTTCAACTTTCAGGCAGGCAGGACATTTACGGCATCTCGCTCGAATCGGAAACGGGCGTGCAGGTGGACAATGTGGCGTTGCGCGGCAGCGCGGGTACGATGTTCGACCAGATGAATCCCGAAGCCCTGTGGCGTTACTACGATGCGACACGTACCCGACTCATCATCTGGCAGTTTGGAGGAAATGCAGCCCCCTATATCAAGAACCAGAACCAGGTGGATATCTATATGAAGAAAGTGCGGCAGCAGATTCGCATCCTTCATCGGCTGGCACCCGAAGCCGCCATTCTGATGGTCGGACCGAGCGATATGCTGACCTATGAGAAAGGACTCCGGCATCCCTATGAGATTCTTCCTTTGCTGGACAGCGCGCTACGTCAGGTGGCGGAGGAGGAGCAGGCCGCCTATTGGAGTCTGTTGGAGGCGATGGGAGGCACAGGCGCGATGGCGGAATGGCAGGACAAGGGGTGGACAGGACGCGACGGCATACACTTCACGCGTGACGGAGCCGATAAGGCGGGACGGATGCTGGCGGACTTTATCTTACAACCTTTGCAGGAACAGACGGAATGAACGACCTGATTAACATATACGCATTTGATTCGCAGCGTCCCTTGCTCTTTACGCAATGGGAGTTCTGGGTGTTCTTCGCGGCGGTATATGTCCTGTTCACGCTCATTATGGAAATCGGGAAAGACCCTCGCTCGCGTGTGCGTCTGCATCTGCGCAACGTCTTCCTGATGCTTGCCAGCGGGTTCTTCTACTACAAGACGAGCGGCTGGTTCCTGCTGCTTCTCGTCTTCCTGACGTTGAACAACTGGCTGTTTGCGCGAGCCGTGTATGCGGCGGACGGCAGAAAGACGCTCAAGCGCCTGTGTCTGTGGCTGTGTGTGCTTGTTGATATAGGTCTGCTGGGGTTCTTCAAGTACGCTTATTTCGGTGCGGATGTTGTCAACCAGCTTTTCGGCACGCATTTGACCATCACCGAGAAGATACTCCTGCCGGTTGGTATCAGTTTCTATACCTTCCAGGTCATTTCGTATATATCGGATGTGTATCACCGCCGCATTGAGCCGGTCGGCAACTTGCTGGATTTTGCCTTCTATGTGTCGTTCTTCCCGCAACTGGTGGCGGGTCCCATTGTCCGCGCGTCTGAGTTCGTGCCGCAGCTCTACCGCCCGTACCGCTTGAGCAGAAAGCAGTTCGGTATAGCCGTTTTCTGGATACTCAACGGACTCGTGAAGAAGATAGTATTGAGTGACTTCCTGGCAGTCAGTTTCATTGACCGCGTGTTCGAGAACCCGATGCTGTTCACCGGAGCGGAGAATCTGCTTGCCCTTTTTGCCTATTCGCTGCAGGTCTATGCGGACTTCTCTGGCTATACGGATATAGCCATCGGCGTGGCGATGCTGATGGGTTTCTTCCTGCCGCAGAACTTCCACTCCCCCTACAAGGCGCGTAACCCGCAGGATTTCTGGAGGCGGTGGCACATGTCGCTCAGCCGGTGGCTCAAGACATACGTTTATATTCCTTTGGGAGGCAACCGCAGTGCCACGGCGGGTACGTACCTGTGGATAGCGGTCATAGCGGCTGTCGCGTTGGTGCTGAGTGGCAGTTGGTGGGTGACGGGTGTCACATTGGGACTGGCTCTTGTGGTCGCCGTTGTGGCGTGGCTGCGTCCGCAGCGGCGCAGACTGCTTGCTGCCAACCTCAACTCGATCATCACGATGCTGTTTGGCGGATTGTGGCACGGCGCAAGTTGGAACTTCCTCATCTGGGGCGGACTGAACGGGATAGGAATGATAGTGAATAAGATATGGCGCGAGTGGAACGCCCATCTTCGCTTCTTGTCTCTTCTGTTGCTTGCCGCAGGTGTTACCACGCTCCACTATTTCCATCCGCAGCCGTGGGTCAATGTGGTCTGGGTGGCGGTGGTGGTGGCTGCGGCGGGTGGTTTGTTAGGCTATCTGTATTATCTTTTCCGCCTGCCTGACAAAGGGTTCGCACGTGCTGCGCGTACTGTCTGGGCGGTGCTGCAGACCTTTGTGTTCATCACGTTCACCCGTCTCTTTTTCCGTGCCGGCTCCAATCTGGACCCTGCCACAGCCAATGAGACGGCTTGGCGGACAGCACGCGAGATGATGCAGCAGATAGGCAGCGCATGGAACACCTCGACTATTCTGCCTGTCCTGTGGAACCAGCGGCTGACCATCCTGCTTTTCTTGCTGGGAATGCTCATCCACTGGATGCCCGATAAGTTCAAACTCTGGTACCGTATCCGCTTCGCCTCATTGCCCGTGTGGCTGATGGTGATTATTATGGTCGCTGCGGTGGCATTGCTCTACCGCTTTATGCTCACGGATGTCCAACCCTTTATTTATTTCCAGTTCTGATTATGCTCATCGGTCTGACAGGGGGAATAGGAAGCGGCAAGACAACGATAGCCGGTGCACTTCGCGAACGCGGTTATGCGGTCTATGACACGGACAGTGCCGCCAAGCGTCTGGTGCTGGACCCTGCTGTGCGGCAACAGATTGAGAGGCTGCTCGGTGTGGACGTGTATGACGGCGGCAGATACTTGACTGACCGTGTGGCGGAGCGCGTGTTTGCCGACCCGGAATTGTTGCGCGGACTGAATGCCATCGTCCATCCCGCTGTCCGTAATGACCTTTCAATTTTCAATTTTCAATTTTCGACGGAGCATCCGTTCGTCTTCGTGGAGAGTGCCATCTTGTATGAAAGCGGTTTTGACAGCGCGTGCGATTACATTGTGGCTGTCATAGCTCCCAAGCCTCTCCGCATAGCGCGCACCATGGCGCGCGACAACAAAAGCGAGGAAGAGGTCAGGCGGCGGATAAAAGCGCAGATGAGCAATTGTCAGTTGCGGCATCGTGTGGATTATGTGGTGGAGAACAACGGCAGGCAGCCTGTTTCTGTCCTTGTGGACAAACTTCTCCGTCACCTTCAGAGGAAGTATTGCAAACAAACATAGTGAATTATGATAACTTTTCTTATTGCCCTTGCGGCGCTTGTTGTGGGTTTCGTCCTGTACGGAACATTGGTGGAAAAAGTGTTTGGCATCGACCCGGGGCGCACTACCCCTGCGGTCAGCCAGTCGGACGGAGTGGATTATGTGCCGATGAAGCCGTGGCGCGTCTTCCTTATCCAATTCCTCAACATAGCGGGTCTGGGTCCCATCTTCGGTGCCATTATGGGCATCTTTTTCGGACCGAGTGCGTTCTTGTGGATTGTCTTCGGAACTATCTTTGCCGGTGGCGTGCACGATTACCTGAGTGGTATGATGTCCATCCGCAAACAAGGCGGTTCGCTTCCTGACATCGTGGGTAGCGAATTGGGCGGAGGTATCAAACTCTTTATGCGCATCCTCTCGCTTCTGTTGCTTATCCTGCTCACTACCACGTTCCTCAGTGGTCCCGCCACGCTGTTGCAGGGACTCTGTTCCTTGCCTTCCATTGCGTGGGGGGAGGGTTCCATTCCGCTGGTATGGGTGCTCATTATCTTTGCGTACTATGCATTGGCCACCGTCTTGCCTGTGGACAAACTGATAGGCCGTTTCTATCCTGTTTTCGGCGGTATCCTGCTCTTTATGGGTATCGGCATTATGATTGTGATGCTGGGCTGGCATGCCGGCGAGATGCCCGAACTGACCGATGGTCTGCATAACCGCCAGACCAACGGTCTGCCCCTCTTCCCGATGATGTTCGTTTCCATTGCCTGCGGGGCTATATCTGGTTTCCACGGCACGCAGTCGCCGCTGATGGCGCGCTGTGTCAACAATGAGAGACAGGGCAGGTGGATTTTCTATGGCGCGATGGTCGCTGAAGGCATATTGGCGCTCGTATGGGCGGCGGCGGC
>JAGCWE010000132.1 GCA_017962005.1 Paludibacteraceae bacterium
AATGGTGAGCAGCAGATTGCGCTGCTGTTCCTCCGCCTGTGCCATCTCACCTTCGTAGGTGCGTATGTCTTCCTTGAGTTGCGCCGTTTGGGCTTTCACCTCTTCCGCCTTGTCGCGCTCGCCTTTAGCCATCAGCGCGCCAATAGACTTCGACAGTGCGTTCATCTGCTGCGAGGCGTTGTCCTTCCTCTGCTGTGCGGACTTGCGCTGTTGGTCTATAGCAATAACGCTCCCGATGACCTCGCGAGCGTTATTGAAATGTTTCTTCTCCAGACCGGCAATGATGGCTTCCTTGTCGGCAAGGATTTGACGTAACGTTAGCATAGTTTAGCCTTGTACGGGTTGGATGCTGACAAACGACTTGTTGTTGCGTTTGCGGGTAAAGGTTACAATACCGTCGGTCAGAGCATAGAGCGTATGGTCGCTTCCCATACCCATATTCTCACCGGGATTGTGAACAGTACCACGCTGACGAACGATGATGTTACCGGCTTTCGCCATTTGTCCGCCAAATATCTTAACGCCTAAACGTTTGCTTTCTGATTCACGGCCGTTCTTCGAACTACCGACACCTTTCTTATGTGCCATAATGTTGTGTGTTTAGATGTTTGGATGTTTGTTTGCTTAAGCCACCACGATTTCCTTTACGATGACGTTCGTCAAATCCTGACGGTGACCATTGAGTTTGCGATACCCTTTGCGGCGTTTCTTGTGGAAAACAAGAATCTTCTCGCCACGGCATTCGTTGTCTAATACTTCACATACCACTTTCGCGCCCTTGACGGTGGGAGTACCAACAGTCACATTCCCGTCGTTGTCAATGAGCAGCACTTCGTTGAATTCCACCGTTGCGCCCTTCTCGGTTTCCATGCGGTGGATAAAGAGTTTCTTGCCGGCCTCTACTTTGAATTGCTGGCCCAGCATGTTCACAATTGCGTACATTGTACTTACTACTATTTTTAATAACAGCGGCTAAGGCGACCTCTCCAACGGTGCGAAGCATCGTATACTGGCGGCTACTTGTTCGAGCCCTAACGCGCAAAACGGCGACAAAAGTACTGCTTTTTTCTTATTCACCAAAACATTATGTCATTTTTTGATATTTTTCCTATAATCCCCCCCATACCGTCCCCTACAAGGAAGCGTCCGGCAGATGCCTGTCCAGTGTCCCGCTTATGCCTGGCTGCCGTTTGGCAGACGCACGGTTACCATCTGCCACCGCCGCCGGGTCCTCCACCTCCGCCAGGACCTCCGCCACCGGGGCCTCCACCTCCGGTATAAGAGGACAATGATACAGAACTGCCGCCGCTAACGGAAGCCGGATAATAACCGACACCCTCGAATATCCCAGTGCCGCTTGCGGATACACCGGATGTGAGGGTCGGCGCAGAAGCACCGGAAACCACCATAGACGAACCACCAGATGCAGGCGTCATGAAGGCAAAGACATCACTGCCGACAGTCAGCGCGTACCATGTGTTCCTGCTCCACGACGCTGCCTGATAGCAACTCTGCGTGAGGCTTGCGCCGCTCTCCAAGCCGCCGATGGCCACGACTGTGCCGCCTTCCAGATAGAGTTTCTTCTGCTCCTCACTGTTGGCATCTATCGCTATCTCGGGACTTGACGAACCAACCGCATAGACCAGACCGCCTTTGATATAGACGTTTCCGTTGGCATCAATACCGTCGTTGTTGGTAGAACGGGAATAGACGAGTCCGCCGTTGATAGTGAGGTCGGAAGCCGCATTGATGCCGTCATCGTATGCATTGACCGTCACCTCGCCGTCGTTGATGACGAGTGTGCTCTTACTCTCTATGCCTTCGGCGTTGCGCCCTGATGTGGTGACAGAAATCCTACCGCCGTCGATAACGATACCGCCCGCATACGTATAGGTCACATTCCATCCGCTGCCGGACTCGGTCTTAATGCCTGCTTTGATACCTTTGGGCGAGGAGTAGTACTTGCTGTCCACATTGTCGGTATTGCCGGTGTAGTTGGTGTTCTCTGTTGTGCCGTTGTTGTAATAGAGTGCTCCTGTGGTCTTGATAACCATTGTACCGCCGGTGACGGTCAGCATACTGTCGCACTTGAGCCCCTTGCCTCCCGAGCCGGTACTCATCAGATTGAGCGTACCGCCACTGATGGCGATGTTGGCATCGCTGCTGATACAGGCTGCCGCCTTGGTCTCCAAATCCTCGGTGTCCCACGTGCCATTGCCGGAAACAGTGATGGCTATCGTTCCGTCACTGATGGCGATGTCGCCTTCGGACTTGATGCCTTTGGCAGCAACAGCCGTCACGTTCATCGTCAGCGTGCCGCCGCTGATATAGATGTTGCCGGAGTCCTCGTCTTCGTGCTCAGGGGTCTCACCCGTCGAACCCGTTTCGGTATCCTCAATGTCGCATTGCAGTCCGTCGTCACCGACGCCGCTGAGTGTGACCGCTCCGCTTTCCATAAGGAAGAACTGCTCGCAGTTGATGCCGTCGCCTACCGATGAAAGGACATTGAGCGTGACATTCTTGACCGTGATATACTCTCCGGTCTTGATACCGTGCTTCACGTTGCCGGTGACATTGAGCGTACCTTTCTGCGCAAACTCCGCATGCCCCTTGATATAGAGACATCCCTTCTGCTTGCCGCCTGCGGCATCAACGAGCGTGTTGGTCGTACCGGTCAGCGGTTTTACCTTGATTCGCTTGCCGTTCTGTATGTGCACCGCCGCACCGGAGAAAACAGCCGACTTGTTTGTCAGAGCCAAGTTGTCAAACTCCACGGTGGATTTATAACTCCCTTCGTTGTAGAAGCCACCGTCCGCCGAAGTGCCGGACAGGTTGTACGTAATCTCTTCCGTCACCTCTTCGCTCTGCACGACGCTCACATGCGCGCCTGCCTGCAGCACTGTGACGTAGGGCAGAATGTTCTGCGAAAGGGAAACGGTGGCAGCCGTATCCTTATACACGACCCAAACCATATTGTCCTTGTCGGAAACAACAGTCACTTCCGCAGTGTCCACCTCGTGCTTCACGGTGTCCGTCGCGGGGTTCTCTGTCTGGTTCTCCGTTGGGTCCACTGCCGGATTCCTATCCTTGCATGCCACCATCAGAAGCCCCATGCACATTACCAATACCATTCCAATCTTTTTCATATATACCTCCTGTTTCTATGGATTAAAATACGCAGCAAAATTACTGCCTTGTACGTATATACGCACTACCAATTTTTAGGAACTTATGTGCCAAAAGTAAGATTTTTGCGGTAAAAGTGGTGCATAATCCCCCAAAAGCAGTACTTTTGCAGCACAAACGACACTATATGGAAACAGAACGTATATTCGAGGAGGCGTACAGCAGTATAGAAAACAAGGAAGTGGCCGTCATCCGCAATGTGCACGGATTCCCTGTATATGGCAGTGACATCATCTCCCCATATATGATGCTGTTCATTTGTCATGCCGGTTCGTCCCGTGCATTATACGATATGCGGGAAGTAATGTTCCGACCGAATGAGGTGGCCATGATACTACCGAACCATATCATACGCCCCATCGAATGCAGCCCTGATTACTCCATAACCATCATCATGCACTCCATCGCCTTTGAACAAGAAATGACCCAAAGGCGCATGACGCATGACCGCAACAAGTTTCACGCGCTTCCCGCCTGCCTGATGACAGACGAGGAAATGGGGCAGTACATGAAAGCAGTGGACATGCTGGAACTGATAAGCGGCACGCCAGTCACCCGCTATCCCCACCGGCACGAGATGCTGATGGCGCAGATAGACATAATGGCGGAGATGCTTGATGCCTGCCGTCGCGACATGGATGAGAACACAATGGCACGCAGCCGCAACAACGGAGTGTTCAATGAGTTCTGCAACCTGCTCGCAACAAACTACCGTGAGCAGCACGAGGTGGCTTTCTATGCAGAAAAAGCGCATCTCACGACGCGCCATTTCTCAGTTATCATCAAAGAGGTGGTAGGCATATCCGCAAGCGACTATATAGAGCAGTACCTCGCAACGCAGGCCAAGAACCTTCTTTCCACCCGCCCGAACCTCTCCGTGCAGCAAATCAGCGACCACCTCGGCTATGCCGACTCACCGTCCTTCTGCCGCTTCTTCAAGCGCCATACAGGGACGACCCCGATGGATTACCGCAAGCTAATCGGTGATGAGCATTTCGGGGGCGCGGGCGCCGCCGGGACTGCCGGAACCGCCTATGCCCAACACGCTGGTGCAGATAAGAGACGCCAACTCCGCGCGCGTCACTGATGCCTCCGGTTGTCTGTATGTCTTCTTCATAGCTATTCCTCCTTTCATTCCACTATACGACCCTGCGCGTTGTAGCGCACGCCGTTCTTGATGATGTACAACACTCCGTTCTCCATAACCTTCTCAACTTGGATGCTGCCCGTCCGCACATTGTCCGTGCCAGTCGGCAGTTTGGGCAGGATGTTGAAGCGTGCCGGTGCCATGCTGCCTCCGCCTCCCGCAGCGTCCACACGGAAATAGGCGCGGAAAGCCTTCATGTCGGCTGTTCCGTCGGAATAATAGAGGGTGTTGTTGGCACCGACAAAGAGATAGTTCTCGTTCTCCGGCAGGTCTGTCACGTCCAGTGTGCCGATGAAAGCCACATCGCCTTCGGGTTTCACCTCACTGCCTTCGTGCGCCGTGACTTGCACGTTGGAGAAGACCATGGATGTGATGTTCTCGCCGCTTGCCCAACGGATGAGGTAGGGTTTGCCCGCCTCAATGGCATCGACGGGACGTATGTTGATATGCAGGGCGGCATCCACTTTCTCGGCAGAAACAAACTCAAACACTTCCGCGCCTTCGAGGGGCGTGCCGGTAAGTGACGCGAGGGCGAAGGGCAGGCAGAGGGTATTGAACGCACCGTCCTTATAAAGCGTGCGAGTGATTTTGAGAGTGTGGACGGTTTCTCCGTATGATTCCAAATTCTCCAAATCGGTCTCTACAGAAGCGTTGTTGTCTTCCAAAGCCACAGCGAAAGTGACGTTTATATCGGTACTTTCACCTTTATTATATCGGCTCTCATAAGTGGCAAGGTGTTCTGCCGGCACATAACATTTGGTAGTTCTGCTTTGCGCGGCTCCCATGAAATCATTGCAATTGTTCTCATCCCAAGCGAACTCCCAAAGTGTCGGGTCTGAATAAAGATACAACTCCGTCATTGCTGTGCATTTCCTGAAAGCGTCTTTGTCAATAAAGTTAACGGATGACGGAATAGAAATAGTCGGCAGTGCTGAACATTGATAGAAGGCATTTTGATATATTTTTGCAACTGTTTCCGATAGCGTTACAGAAGTGATGTTTGTGTGGTCATAGAAAGAATTTTTGCCCACTGACGTTACGTTCGAACCTATTACGACTTCAGTAATGTACTCTTTAAAAGGATACCATGGCGTTGAGGTAGAACCATAGTTTGACGGCATGTCTGTAACAACATCGGCAGAGATTTCTAATCTTCCGTTACTCAATGCCCAATTAATAGAGCCGGAAGTTCCGCTCGCACTCGGATACGGAGCATGCTCACCTGTGGTGGCGTTGTAGAGTCTGTCCCACCAGTTAGGACATAAAACAGGATCGCTGGCATAGGCGTCATCACTTCCGTCCGGATATTCCAAACGCAAGGAAGCGTGACAACCGTCAAATGTGAGATCGCTTCGCACACCATTAAATTCCGGAGGTGTTGTAGGAAGAAATCTTACCAGTTGTAGTTTGCTACAAGATTGAAATGCCTGCTGCCTTATTCTTGTAACCGCAGCAGGTATCGTAACAGATGGCAGGTTGCTACAACCTTTAAAAGCACTCAATTCGATGGATGTGAGTGTAGAAGGCAGACTTACAGATGTTGCATTCGCACAACCATTAAAAGCATTTTCTCCAAGAACAGTCACACCTTCTTCTACGACAATAGAGATAACGGTAGTTTTAATAGCAGAAGCACCCCAATCTCCAGTTGTAGTACGATTGCCCATGGCACCATCGCCGCTAACTGTAAGCACTCCGTCAGCCAAAGTGACGGTGCAGTCGCCGCTTGTCCATGGACCTTGCGCCCAGAGTGGAGCAGAGAGCAGGGCGGCTGCCAAGAGAGTAAAAAGTCTGAATTGTTTCATTGTTATTGTTGTTTTTGATTTGTATGCGTTGTTGTTGCACCGGATAGCTGTCAGATGAACACGGCAAGCGATGCCTGACATGCGTCAAGCACCGCCTGTATGCCGGTTATGTAGTGCGAATGTCGCTATGCCCGCATGGGGGGGGGGGTAATTCGCAGGTTATAAGCCGATTGTGATATTGTTTGCGGTGTCATCCGGTTAGTCTATTTTTTTCAGGGCGGCAAAGATACGGTGTTTACGGGGATTGTGCAAATAAATGTTTCGGTTTGCGTGATATTCGTGTGATTCGCGAAATGTCAGCGTGTCCGTTTTTCAATGCTGTGTTAATCCTGTGTTAATGCTGTGTTAATCCTGTGTTGAAACGTGCATTGTTTTTTGTCCGGTACAGGCCGTAAAAAGCATAAAAAGAAGCGAACGGAACTTCGCTTCTTTTTATGCTTAAAATATGTTATGTCGCTGCACCAGTCAGCAGTGGGGGCGGGGTGGTTTATTCTTCAACGCCATTCAAGGCCTGTCTTATTTCGCAAAAACGGGTGTCGCGATGAAATCAATCGAGTTCATCAAGCAAAGAATCAAGCGTCTGACCTTTCATCTGCCCGTCGGCGATTTTCCGCGCCTGCCTTCCGGCAGTGGCGACCTCGGCAAGAAAGGCATCCTTACCGATGTTCGCCGCAGGGGACATCAGCCTGAAAGGAATACTCAACGCCTTTGCAAGTTCCAGCAAAAGGCTGAACTGCGATTTTGTCTGCGGTTGTAAAACGAGTGCCTGCATGGGTGTCATTATGAATGGTTGCTATTCGAGCGGCAAAGGTACGGGAGATTTTCGGGACGGGCAAATAAATCGTGCGTTTTGTGTGATTTTGCCGTTTCCCGACGGCATTGCGGCATGGCTTCGGGTTCAGATGCGCTCGAGATGAGCAGCCTCGACCCAACCCTCGTTGTTGCCCACACGTATGTTGCACCACTCACCGAGCGACTCGGTAACGGTCACCTTCGTGCCCTCGTGCAAGGTGAAGAGTTCGGTGCCGCTGCGGTCGGGCGATGCCTTGGCATTGAGCACTCCCTGCGTGATGACCGCCTCGCTGCGATGGGTGTCGCGGCTGTGGAGCGATGCGGCGTTGCAGCAGGCAATGATGCTGACCAACAGCGCCACCCACGCGGTATGAAACGCCGTCTTGCGCAAGATGACCTGCCCGGACAAGGCGAAGAGCAGAATGCCCGCGAGGAAGAGAATGAAGAGAATGACACTCATCCACGTCCAAACCTGTTCGGTGAGCGTGTCGCGCAACGAACGTCCCCATGCGGCAAAGAAGAACGAGGTGTTGTCGGTGAGGTTGTCGGTTATGCGCGCCTGCGCTATCTCAAGGTTATACCGCGCATCCTTATGACGCGGGGCAAGGCGCAGGCAGCGTTCGTAAGCAAGGATGGCCTGCGCGAGTTCGCCCTGCTTGAAGCGTGCGTTGCCGAGGTTGTACAAGACCGCAGCGCGGCTCTTGCGGTCCGTACCATGCAAGCATTGTTCGTATAGGTCTGCCGCCTGTGCGTATTCGCCCGCCGCATAGAGTTGGTTGGCTTGTTCAAAGACGGCCTGCGCGGCAGAGGCGTTCTGTGCGTTCAACGGCTGGACGGCAAGAAGCGATGTCAGGAGGGGGAGTATGATGAGAAGGCGTTTCATAGTTTCTGGTTTTCAAGTTGGTTGATAAGGGTTGAGGTACGCTGGTAGAGTTGCTCCATATCGCTGTCCGTTGTGGGCGCGTAGCGTGCCTGTTCGGCTACGGACAGCACTTCGCGCACTTCCGCTACTAAGTTGTCAGGCACCTGCTTGCCGCGTAGAATGGACTCGATGTTGTCCTTGTTCAGATTAGCGGTCGGTATGCTTAGGAGGTCGCTCAGGTAGATCCATGCGGCGCGCTCGATAGCCTCGTAGAAGGCGGTCTTGTCCGCTTTGTCCATAGCCTGCTTGGCTTCGCGCAGGCGTTTCTGTGCCACCTTGTTGGCTTTCTTGTAGCGCATACGCACCCTGTCGGCGTTCTCGGCTATGCGGCGGCGGAAGACAATGAACAGCACAACGGCAATGAGCAGCGGCAGCAGGTAGCAGAGGCGGAAGAGCCATGTGCCGAAGACCACGCGCGGCTGACGCGCCGGCTCGGTCTGCAAGCCGCCCGTGGCGATGTAGCGTATGTCGGTGCCCAACTGCTTGATGTCCTCCTTGTTGACGTAGTTCTGTACCACCGTGCTCTGCTCGCTCTCACCCTCCGCGCGGGCTATATGCAGCGTCCATCCGCCAACGGTCTGTGTCTTGTAGCGGTTGTCGCGCGTGTCGAACCACGAGAAAGTGACTGCGGGAATGGCGTAGTTGCCCGCCGAACGGGGAATGGCGAGGTACTCGATTTCCCTTGTGCCGCTCATCCCCTGGGTGGTCTGCTTGAGCTTGTTGGTGACCTTCGGGTCGTAGGTCTCGAAGCCTTCGGGCCAGTCGATGGCAGGCGACTTGACCATCTTCATGTTGCCCGTGCCCTGGATGGTCAGGCGTACCGTGACGGCTTCATTGGCCTTGGTGTCCGTAGCCGATATGTCGCCGCTGATGCTGAACTGCCCCACGCCCCCAGAGAAGCCCGCGGGCTTGCCAGACGGCAGCGCCTCGGAGTGAATGGTGACACCGGGAGCCGTGAGGGCACGGGTCACATTGGTATATGAGCCGAAGAAGTCGTCGAAGATGGAGCGCACTTGTTGCCTTACCTGTACCCGCAGCACCGCCTCGAACTGCGCGGGGTCGATCTTGATATCGCCGCTGCGCTGGGGGTAGAGCAGGGTCTGGTAGAGGACGGCCGTCTGGTAGTTGCGACCGTTGTAATGCTCCAGTTCGGTCTGAATGTCGCCCTGCTCGATTTCCTGCTTGAGGAAGCCCTCGAACTCGGGCAGCTTGGTGTTGTTGGTGAACTGCGCCACATCCACGCCCGCGAAGTAGAGCTTGTAACTGAGCACCAACGCCTCCTGCTCGTGGACGTTCGTCTTGCTGACGATGGTTCGGATGAAGATGTTGTCGCCGCCAGCCGATGACGAAGCCTGCTGCTGTTGCTGCTGTCTGCTGTTCGTGGCGTTGCCCTGTTGCTGCTGCTGCACAGCCGCAGGCTGCTCGTCAGCAGGCAGGACCTCAATCTTCACGCCGTTGCTCGTGTAGTCGTCGCCGTCCACACGGATAGTGGCAGGCGGAATGGTGAACGTGCCCGCCTTGTTAGCCGCAAGGGTGTAGGTGTAGGTCTGCGTGTAAGTGCTTGTGCGCTTGCCGTTGACGAACGAGGTGGAGGACGATGTGGACTGATAGGGCCCCGCCAAGAAGTCAAAGTCGGCGAACTCGGGCGCCCTCAGGTCGCGTGCCCTCTGGTTCACGGTATAACGCAACTGGAACGGCTTGCCGACGATAACCTGCGAAGGCGCCTCGGCTCTGAAACTGATGTCTTCCGCCCACACGAATGCGGGCAGAAGAGCGATGAGTATAGGGAGTAGTCTTTTCATATCTTACCAGTCTTTTTCCACACGTTTCTTTTTTCCGCCTTTCTTCTGCTGGACCTTGTCCTGAGTGTCCTGCTCGTCCTGCTCAAGCGCCTGCAGAATCTGCTCGGCGGTCTCCTTGTCCATCTGTTCGTCCGATTCCTGCGCCTGCGCCTCCTGTTCCTGTTGCTGCTGCTCTTGCTCCTGCTGCTCCTGATTCTGGTCCTGGTTCTGCTGTTGCTGTTGTTGTTGCTGCATCTCCATCGCCTTGATGAGGTTGTAGCGGGTGTCGTTGTCCTTCGGGTTGAGCCGCAGTGACTGCTTATATGCCCTCACGGCATCCTGGAACTTCTGCTGCCCGTAGAACGAGTTGCCGAGGTTGTGGTAGGAGTGGGCGAGGCGCAACGTGTCCTTCCTGTCCGCTTTGTCTTTCCTGCTTTCCATCAACTGGAGAGCCTGGGTGTACTCGCGCGCCGCCTCGTCGTATTTGTCCTGACGGAAGAGGGCGTTGCCGAGATTGTAATGCGCCTCGAACGAATCGGGGTTCTTCTCCAGTCCCCGGCGGTAATCGACCTCCGCATCGGTGTACCGCTCGCTCTCATAGTGGCGGTTGCCGCTGCGGATATTGCCAGCCTCTTTCTGGGCAGACAGAACCGCCGGAAGGCAAAGAAGAACGGCAATTATATAACTGTGTGCTTTCATATCGAACGTGCTTGTTTACTGCTTCTTTCCTTGAATATATCCATCCTGATGAGTGTCCTGTTCTGACGCGCCAGCAGGAAGAACTCCACCACGAGCAGCAGCAGAGCCGCCAGAAGGAACGACTGGTACTGCTCCTGATAATCGGTGAAGAGCTGGGTCTCGATGTCGGCAGTGGCAATCTTGTCCAGCTCCTTCTGCAGCGCGCGCATCGCCGTGTTGGTGTTGTCGCAGCGCACGTACATGCCGTTACCCGCCTGCGCAATCTCCTTTCCCGCCTGCTCGTTCAGACGCGAGACGACCACCTGCCCCTGCCGGTCCTTGCGGAACGTGCCTGTTCCGGGAACGGGAATGGGCGAGCCGTCGGGCTTGCCTACGCCCACCACGAATATCTGAATGCCTTTCTCCTGCGCCTCCTTGGCGGCAGCCACGGCATCGTCCTCATGGTTCTCCGCGTCCGTCAGCAGAATAATGGCGCGCCCCGCCTCGCTCTGCTCGCCGCCGAAACTGCGGACACACGCGCGTATGGCGGAACCAATCGCCGTTCCCTGAGTGGGAATGAGGTCGGGAGTGATGGTGTTGAGGAACATCTTCGCGCTCACGTAGTCGCACGTGATGGGCAGTTGCGTATATGCCTCGCCGGCAAACACCACCAGACCCACCTTGTCGTCCTGCATCCTGTCAATCATCTTGCTGAGCATCTGCTTGGCACGGTCCAGACGGTTGGGAGCGACATCCTCCGCCAACATCGAATTGGATATGTCGAGGGCAATCATCACCTCTATGCCCGACCGTTTGACCGTCTCGCTTTTCTGGCCTGCCTGCGGGCGCGCAGCGGCGAAGATGAGCAGCACAAGCGCCACCATCAGAAGAATGAACTTGGCTATAGGACGGCTGTGGGACGCATCGGGCATCAGTTCCCGGACAAGCGCCTCGTCGCCCAGCTGGCGCAACTGCTCACGCTTGCGGCGCGTGAAATAAATATAGGCTGCCACCATCACAGGCACCAAAAGCAGCAACCACAACATTTCTATATTGGCAAATCGTAACATAATTCGTTGGTTTTTATTCTGCAATCGTGCGGAGCACAAAATGACGGATGAGTATGTCCAACAGCAGGCAAATCAGTGCCGCATACAGGAACGGCATGAAGTTCTCATAGCGCTTGGAGTACTCGCGGACGCGGATTTTCGACTTCTCCAACTGGTCAATCTGCTCGTATATCCGTCGCAGGCTCTTGTTGTCGGTGGCGCGAAAATACTCACCGCCCGTCACCTGGGCGATGCTCCTGAGCGTGACCTCATCGAACTCGCTGTCCATCATCATATACTGCGTGCCGTAAGGGGTCTGCACCGGCACCCGCGCCTGCCCGTGGGAGCCTACGCCCACGGCATACACGCGGATACCGAAGGTCTTGGCAATCTCCGCCGCCGTCTGCGGGGTTATCTCACCGCGGTTGTTGCTTCCATCGGTCAAAAGGATGATGACCTTTGACTTGGTGGGCGAGTCCTTCATGCGGTTCACGCAGTTGGCAAGCCCCAGACCGATGGCAGTGCCGTCCTCAATGAGTCCGAACTTGACCGACTGGAACAGGTTGACCAGTACGGCGTGGTCGGTGGTCAGAGGGCACTGGGTGAAACTCTCGCCCGCAAAGACCACCAGGCCGATATTGTCGTTCGGACGGTTGATGACAAAGTCCGTAGCCACCTCCTTGGCAGCCTCCAAGCGGTTGGGCTTCAAGTCTTCCGCCAGCATTGTGCCGGACACGTCGAGCGCCATCATGATGTCGATGCCCTCCGTGGACTGCGACTGCCAGCGGTTGCTCAACTGCGGACGCGCCAGCGCGATAGAGACAAAAGCCACAGTCAGCACGCGCAACGCAAACGGCACATGAATCAGCCATACCCGCAGGGTACGCGGACGGCGCGCCAGTTCAGACGCATCGCTCAGGCGCAGCGTCGCCTGCGCGTCACGCAGACGCCATACATACCAGCCGATTATGGGTATCAGCAGAAGAAGCAGAAACAAGTATGCAGGTGAATGGAATGTCATGGCTTCTCCTCCTCTTTTGGTTCGTCTTGCGGGGTCGTTTCTTTCACGAACTGATAGGCGGTCTGCAGGCTGCGCTCGTTCTCATCGGGTGTCGCTTTCCATTTGGCGAACTTAATCAGGTCCGCCAATTGCAGCATCTGCGACAAACCCGTGTACAGTTCCTTCCGGTCTTTGAGCGCCGTCTTCATCTCGCGCAACGTCTCGTTGGATGTCTTTTCCGTGGAGTGCACGTCAAACCGTCTGCCGATGTACTCGCGCACCACGTCCGTCAGCTGGGTGTGGTAGTCCTTCTCACGCCCCGCCTGCCATATCTTCTCCTCGCGAATGGCGTCCAGTTTCTCCAGCGCGACCTCTTCGGCGGGCCTTTCCGGCTCCTTGTGAACGTAGGGCTGCAACAGACTGCGGCCGTCGCGTATATGCCGGACAAGGAAATAGATGCCCGTGCCGAGCAATGCCAGCACCAACAGAAGCACCACCCACCGCAGTATGCCCCACGTCCATACGGGGGCTTTCTGAATGGGCTTGATGTCAGTTATCGCGGGTGTGGAGTCCATCTCGAAAGGCTGGACCACATTGAGCATCAGTGGCTG
>JAGCWE010000133.1 GCA_017962005.1 Paludibacteraceae bacterium
CAGTAATCTTCAAAAATAATTCTGTCGTCCATAATAAATTCTTTTATTGTTTCGCCCCGATTCTGTCGCCTGTTCTGTCTTTCTGTCGTCCGGGGAAGATCTGTAGGACAGAATGGACTACAGAAATGGGGCAGAACATTTTTCTTTATTCTTTTTTGCTTCTTTTTTCTGCTTTCTTTTTTCGCTGCCGCTCGAACGATTACTTCTTGTTGTCATTTGTATCTATTTAGCAAAAAAAATCGCGGGGGATTTAGATTTTTCGTCCAAAAACTTGCATATATGCAAAAATTGTTGTACCTTTGCAGCCGCAAAGGTTTTGAACGAAAAAAACAACAAAAACATATGAAAAAATTCTTTACATTCATCCTTGCGCTGGCAGCCGGCGCAGGAACGATGTGGGCCGAAACAGGCACTTGCGGCAAAGACGGCGACAACCTGACATGGAGTTATGTCGATGGTCTCCTGGTTATTAACGGTACAGGAGACATGGCCGATTGGGAGACGACTGCTGATATCCCGTGGTATAGTTGTCGCTTGTCTATCCAAACGGTGGTTATTGCATCCGGCGTCACCGGCATTGGAGACAATGCGTTCTTCGATTGCAAGAATCTCCCGTCCATAAGCCTTTCCAAGAATATCACACGCATCGGAGACCACGCCTTTGTCGGCTGCAACAGCCTGACCGCCATCAATGTAGCCATCGACAATTCCCACTATTGCTCGATAGACGGCGTGTTGTTTGACAAAAGCCAAAAGACACTGATACGGTATCCGGCCGGCAAAGAGGACGCCTCCTACATCATTCCCAACAGCGTTGACAGCATAGCCGAATACGCGTTACAGAACTGTGTCAACATGAGTTCTGTCACTATTCTCAACAACCTCAAAAGCATTGGCTGGAACGGCTTCGACAATTGTTCCGGTTTGACCTCCATCACCTCCTATGCCGTTACCCCGCCTGACTGTGGCGAGGGTAATGACCGTTTCGACAAAGTGGACAAAGATATTCCGGTCAATGTGCCGGAAGGATCGGTAGAGGCATACAAAGAGGCTCCCGGATGGAGCGATTTTACCAATATACTGTCGGTTTGTGTCGCAAGCTCAGGTACGTGCGGCAAAGGCGGGAATGACAATCTGACTTGGGAAGTCTCCTGCGACGGCGTGCTGACCATTTCCGGCGAAGGAGAAATGGCTAACTGGGACAAGTATCACCACCATCCATGGGGTTCTTTCGATGTCAAATCGGTTGTGATAAAAGAGGGTGTAACCAGTATTGGTGATTATGCGTTCAGGGATTGTTTCCAGATTCGCTTTATCTCTATCCCGAATAGTGTCAAGTATGTCTGGGGCTATGCTTTCCTTGGCTGCAACGGCTTGGAGTCGGTCGATCTCGGCAGCAGCGTCACAAATATAGGAAGTTATGCTTTCGAGGGTTGTACCGCGCTGACTTCCGTCGTGATACCAAAGAGCGTGACCTCCATAGGTGAAGCTCCTTTCCGTGGATGCAGCAGTCTCGAATCGATTGTTGTGGAAGCCGGATGTGTCGGTTACGACAGCCGTGATAACTGTAACGCCATAATAGATAAGACTAATTCTTGGTTAGGACCTTTGCTCATTCAGGGCTGCAAAAACACAGTTGTCCCCACCGGTTTTCAATTAGTCATAAGCAACTATGCTTTCTCCGGCACCGGTTTGACTTCTCTTGAACTTCCTCAAGGCGTAACAAGCATTAGAGAGTACGCTTTCCAGAATTGCAGCAGTTTGACTTCCATCACTATCCCCTCGGGAATAACAGAGATTGCGAACTATACTTTCCAAGACTGCAGCAGTCTCAGTTCGGTAACCATTCTCGGTAAGCTGACAAACATCGGTAACTATGCTTTCTCCGGTTGTACGAAACTGGCTGATTTCGCAATTCCTGCAACGGTTACCTCTATCGGCAAATATGCTTTCTATAACTGCAGCAGTCTCACTTCCGTCACTATTCCCGACGGTATGTACTATACCGATGAAAGTGTTTTCAGCAACTGCGCAGGTTTAGCCGCACTGACGCTTCATAAGAATATCACCAGCCTCGGCGCAAACTCGTTCTATAATTGCAAAGGACTGCAAGAGATTCATTGCTATGCCGTCACACCGCCTACGTGCAAAACCGATGCTTTATACGGCGTGTCTTCCTCTACGAAATTGTATGTGCCCGAAGAATCGGTGGAGACATACAGCAATACCGCGCCGTGGAGTAACTTTAATATCACTGCCATCCCGCTTCCTTACGGTACCTGCGGCGACAATATTACATGGAACGTGACAGACAGCGTGCTTACCATCAGCGGTACGGGTGCAATGAATTGCTCTGAACCGTGGAGTTTCTATAGCCCGTCTATCAAGTCGCTGGTAATCGGAGAGGGCGTCACGGATCTCGGTAATATCTATTTCACAGACTGCTCCTCCTTGGTCTCCATTGAAGTCGCTGCCGATAATCCGGCATTCTGTACGATAGACGATGTTCTGTTCAACAAGGACAAAACGGTACTGATTCAATATCCTGTCGGTAACAAGCGTGCCGAATATGTTATCCCCGCTACCGTTGATAGTATCGGCGCTGCCTCCTTCGAGGTTTGCGAGAATCTGACATCCGTCATTATCCCCGCAAGCGTTACCAAAATCGGTGAGATTGCTTTCTACGGCTGTACAGGCTTGCAATCGATTACCTGCGAGTCATCGACACCGCCGGTATGCTCGAAATTGTGCTATTTCACGGATTACTGCTTTATGTGCTTTGATGGGGTGGACAAAGAATCCGTTATCCTCTATGTGCCCAAAGGATCCGTTGCTGCCTATCAAGAGGCGGAAGAATGGAGTAACTTCAAGAACATACAACCCAACCCTGTGATTGGTCAAGGCACATGCGGTGCAGAAGGCGACAACCTCAAATGGAAACTGATGAGCGACGGTGTCCTCACGATCTCCGGTAGCGGAGCGATGGCGGACAATGTGTCCTCCTGGGTTCCGTTCCGGGCTGACATCAAGTCGATAGTAATAGAAGACGAAGCCACCAGCATCGGAAAAGAAGCGTTTGCGGAGTGCACCAACCTCATCGCTGTCACTATTCCTGGCAGCGTAACCTCCATCGGCGATGCCGCTTTCCGTAATTGCAGCAGTCTGCCTTCTATTGCGCTCCCGAATGGCATCACGAGCATCAGTAGTTATGTTTTCTCCGGTTGCGCTAAACTGACAGAGTTCATCATCCATGATGCCGTCACCGAAATAGGCAACTATGCGTTTGCAGGTTGCTCCGGCCTGACCGCTATCACTATTCCTCGATTTGTGACCCAAATAGGGGAAAAGGCATTTGCCGACTGTACAGGCTTGACTACTATCACTTCTCAGGCCGTTACACCGCCGGATTGTGGTACGGATTGTTTCCAGAATGTGAACAAATCCATCCCGGTCAATGTGCCCGAAGAATCCTTGGAGGATTATCAGCAGGCACAAGGCTGGAAAGACTTCACCAACCTCCAGGGTATCGAATGTACGGTAGCGTCCGGAACCAACGGACCGGACAAGCAGCTCACTTGGACCCTCTCCTGCGGAGGAACACTCCGTATCGAAGGCAAAGGCAAGATGTCTGCTCTCAATGAGTATTTCTCCTATCCGTGGGATGATTACGCTTCGGAAATCAAGTCGGTAATAGTGGGAGAAGGCGTGACACTGGTTAGCGGTGAAGCGTTCAGCAACCTCGAAAACCTGGAAAAAATCAGTCTTCCCAACAGCCTTGTAACCATTGGACCCGGTGCTTTCCACGGCAACGATAAACTGACCTCTGTCCTTATTCCGAAGAATGTACTGTTTATTTACGATAAGGCTTTCAGCGACTGCACAGGGCTGACCACGCTTGTTTTCTGTGGACTGACTTCTATTTACGACAACGCGTTCTACTACTGCCAAGCACTCTCATCGATAACCTGTTTCTCTGTCGAACCGCTTTATTGCACAGGTCTTGCATATGGCGACGCGACATCTGAAGAGAGTGCAAAAGACCTTCCGGTCTATGTGCCGGCTGAATCGGTTAGCAAATATAAAGCCCATAGTTCATGGAAGATGTATAAAATACTGCCACTGAGTGAACGCCCCAATACCCGCATCATCGATACCGGTACTGCCGGTGCCAAGATCACCTGGACGCTCGATTCCAACGGTATCCTCACCATCAAAGGCTCCGGTGTTATGGACAAATGGGGCAAACCGGCTGCTGCGCCGGATGGCAAGCGTCACCTGCCGGCAGAAGATTCTGCTCCGTGGTATCCTTATCTTTCGGATATTCAGTATATTGTGATAGAGAGTGGTATCACCACCATCGGCGACTATGCGTTCAACGGCTGTACCGAAGTGCGATCCATCACCTGTTATGCTGCCACGCCGCCGACTTGCGGAGCAGAAGCGTTCGGAGGAATAGACACGTCCAGTCCGCTCTATGTGCCGGAGAGCGCAGAGGTTGCCTACAAAAACGCTGACCAATGGCTGGACTTCCTCGACATTGAACCCATCGCAGAAATCCCGACGGCCATAAATGGACAAATGGAAAATGGAAAATGGAAAATGGAAAATACCAAGCTTCTCCGTGACGGACAACTCTTCATCCTGCACAACGGAAAGACCTACACGCTGCAAGGTCAGGAAGTAAGGTAAAATTAGTGCAACGGAATATGATGCTCGTGCTTCCAGCGTTTGTGTTGGAGCACGAGTTCATTTTTGGTCTGCGGGGTGCAGAAAGTGTCCACAAACCGCTCCCAGATATAGTTCACCGCCAGCGACGACGGATGGACGAGGTCATCGGCATAGAACCTATAATCCCGGAGTTCGTCAAGCATTATTTCAAAGGCTTCGAAATAATGTCGTTGGTCGTTAGTCGTTAGTCGTTGGTCGGCTGTAAGACGGTCGATGGCTTGGAGCAAGGTGGCTTTGCTCAGCTGGTTCTCGTGGAGGCCGTCGCGGATATGACGGATGGGCGAGACGGTGAAGATCCAATGCTTGTCGGGATAACGCTCCAAGATCGGACGCCAAGCATCCACTATCTCATCGACCGACAAACGCCGACGCGTGAAGCGGTTCTCCGGCAGTTTGTGACAATTGCCCACAATCCCGTAACCCGTAACCGATAACCCATCACCCCTCATCTCATACACCCAGGCGGTACCGAAGGTCACGATCACGACCGTAGCCTCAGCAAGGGCCTGCTGCATATTCTCTATGGATGCCCGAACCGCCTGCTCCGTTTCCTCTTTGGTCGGACGGGAGAACGAGCCATGGTGCGCCATCGAGTGCCAGAGGCCGTCGTGGTTTATCAATTGAAGATTGGAGATTGAAGATTGAAGATTGATAGCTTGCGCGATGGAGAGCGGGTTATAGAGCGTGCCGAACGGGTTGCAGGTCACCTGCAGATACCGTTGCGCCATCTGCTCACCTATCTCATCCGCAAAACACGACCCGACCAACAGGATCTTGTCGTCATACCCGATCTTCCACGGACTCGGTTTGATATCTACTATGGTCTGAAACTTCACAACGAGATATTCTTAGCCACAAGGGCACGACAGATATTCATTATTCATTAATCATTATTCACTATTCAAAGTGCATTACTTGTGCGGGACTGATTTTGGTTACAATCATCGACGGGAGCAGCAGAATGAGCATCGAGAGGGCAATAGTCAGCACATTGAGCGCGACGATCCATCCCCATGCAAACATCACCGGCACCGAGTCCACATAGTAGGTGCCGGCGTCCAACGGCATCAGATGGGTCCAGTACTGCAAAGCCACCAAGCCGAGTCCGAGCACATTGCCCCACAACACTCCTTTGCCGATGAGCATAGCCGCTTGACCCAGGAAGATGCGCTGCACAAAGCGGTTATCCGCGCCCAAGGCTTTGAGCGTGCCGATCAGTTGTACGCCGTCCAGAATGAGGATGATCAGGCCCGAGACGATGTTGAAACCCGCCACAAGCAGCATCAGAATGATGATCACCACCACATTCAAATCAAGCAGGTCGAGCCACGCAAAGATAGCCGGATTCTGTTCGTGGAGCGTTTGTACGTAATACACATTATAGCCGTTCTCGTCCAGATGATTCACCGTAGCAAAATAGATGTCGTCCGCCGTCTCGTCCAGATAGCGCAAGTCATCCACGAGGATCTCCACGCCGGAAAAAATATGTTCGTCCCAGCCCTGCAGCCGACGGGCCGTCTCCAGCGGCGCCAACACGAACAGGTCGTCATACTGCCCGAAACCCGTATCATAGATACCTGATATGGCAAATCGCCGCGCCCGTATATCCGTCTCGTCCACGAAATAGGCATTGACAGCTTGCCCCACTTGCAGTTGCATCGCCCGGGCCATCAGACGCGACACCAACACCTCTTGCGGCTTGGTCGGAAGCGCACCTTCGACGATGTTGCGCGCAAAGAAATCCCAATAGTCCGTTCCTTTGAGCACGATGCCGTGGAAAGCCGAATCGGTCTTCAACATACCGGGTTTGGTGATAAACGGCGCCGCTTGCTGCACATGTGAATAAGCCTCCAACCGCTGCAGGAGACTGTCCGACACCTCTATCGGTTGCAGGTCGTAAGTGCTGTTGTTATCGAACGAGACGAGTTGTATATGTGCTCCGAAACCGGCTACTTTTTGCGTAATGGTCTGTTTGAATCCCACCACGATACAAATGGTCAGAATCATCACCATCACACCCACAATAATCCCTGCCAAAGCAACGCGCACAGCAGGTCGGGACTGACGATCCTGACCCTTTTGCGAAAAATATAGCCGAGTTGCTATTTTAAGTTCACTATTTGGCATGATTTTTGTAGTAATTTATTATATGTTTAAACGCTTATTCTTGTTTGTTTCGGCAGCCCTGTTATGGGGCATTGCTGTGGCTCAAGAGCCTGCCGGTGAGCGTCTGCAGCGCACTCCCGAGGAAGAGGCTCTCAAGCAGACGATGCGCCTTGTGCGCGAGTTGGGAATCGAAGATTCCGTTCGCTTTGATACCATCTATCGGATGCACCTCAAGTATGCCCGTTTTCGTCAGAAGGGTCTCACGCGTGCCGAGAACATGGAACGGATGCAGTCGATCTATGCCGAACTGGAGAAACTGCTCACGCCCGAGGAGTTCGAGCAGTTTATGAATCACCCTGCCGAGCAACCCCGTCGTCCACGCGGAGCCAATGTCTTAACACCCGGTAAACCGATACCGCAAAAAGAGCTCCAATCAACAGACCGGCAATGATATCCGTCGGATAATGTGCCCCGAGGTACATACGGCTGTATGCCACCAAAGCCACCCAAGTCATCAGACCTGCGGTGGCTGTTTGTTTGCGCCAAAGGAGGCTGAACAGCGTAGCCACACACATCGTATTGGCCGCGTGGGAACTGCAGAAACTGTACAGCCCGCCGGTATAGCCCCGCACCAGATGCACAGGATCGAGCGCCGGTTCATGGGTAGGGCGTAATCGGCACACCAACGGTTTGAGCACGCCGCTGCATACAAAATCGCTCAGGCCTACCGCCACACCAAAACCTATCAGCACGACCAGCACCGTTCGCCAGTTGCGGTATTTCCATACAATCAGTCCCGCCAACAGCACATACAACGGAATCCATGTAGCGGTGCAACTGACATACCACATCAGCTCGTCCGACCACTCCGCATAATGGCCGTTGATCCAGAGCAATATCGTTGAATCGAGATTCAAATTTATGATTTATGATTTCAAATTTATGATTTATTCATTGATCAGTACGGCCGTATGACAAGCCACAACGGCAGCGGTCTCGGTACGAAGGCGGCTGTTGCCCAGACTGACGGGTACAAAACCCAACGACAGAGCTTGCGCCACTTCCTGTTCGCTGAAATCACCTTCCGGTCCGATCAGCACCAACACGTCTCTACCCTGCTCCACTTCGTCTTTCAGCACCCGTTTGTCCTCTTTGTAGCAATGCGCGATGAAGCACTGCTGGTCCTTGGTCGCCTGCTCGCGGACGAAAGCATCATACGGCGTCAGCTCGTGTAGGACGGGCAGATAAGGCGTCAGGCTCTGTTTGGCGGCAGAAAGGATGATTTTCTCGAGGCGGTCGGTGCGCAACTGCTTGCGCTCGGAGAAGCGGCAGAGCAAAGGCGTGATCTCGTCCACGCCTATCTCCACACATTTCTCGATGGCCCATTCGAGCCGCTCGATATTCTTCGTCGGCGCTACGGCTATGTGCAGATGGAAAGTGTGATGCGGCTGCTGTTTCTCGCGGGTCAGGATCTCGAAGTCGCAGTGCTTGGGATGCGGATTGGTGATACGCGCCGTGTAGGTCGTTCCCTTACCGTCCGTCAACAATATCTCATCGCCCGTCGAGTAGCGCAACACGCGTACACAATGGGCACTCTCCTCCTCGGAAAGCGTCTGACGGGTTTCTATGTCGGGACAGTAAAAGAGGTACACGGGAAATTAAAAATTAAGAATTAAAAATTCAAAATTACAGTTCCGATTCCTTGAGTCGCTCAGCGTTTTCGGCTACTTGCAGGGCATCGATCACACCTTGTATGTCGCCGTCCATGAAGGCCGCGAGGTTATAGACCGTGTAGCCGATACGATGGTCGGTGATACGTCCTTGCGGGTAGTTGTAGGTACGGATCTTGGCGCTTCGGTCACCGGTTGAGACCATGGTCTTGCGGCGCGCCGCTATGTCGTCGATATACTTCTGATGCTCCTTGTCGTAGATCTGTGTGCGCAGACGGGATAGCGCCCGCTCTTTGTTCTTGGGCTGGTCACGCGTCTCGGTACACTCTATCAGTATCTCCTGCACCTCGCCCGTGTTGGGGTTCTTCCAGTTATACCGCACCCGGACACCCGACTCCACCTTGTTCACATTCTGTCCTCCGGCGCCGCCTGAACGGAAAGTCTCCCATTTGATCTCACCTTCGTTGATATGCACCTCGAACTCGTCCGCTTCGGGCAACACGGCAACCGAGGCTGCCGAAGTGTGTACACGCCCTTGCGTCTCGGTCACCGGCACTCGTTGCACTCGATGAACGCCCGACTCGTACTTGAGCGTACCATAGACATTCTGCCCCGTGACATTAAAGATGATCTCCTTGTAACCGCCGGCAGCGCCTTCGTTGAACGAAGAAACAGTGTATTTGAATCCTTTGAGTTCGAAATATTTGGTGTACATACGGAAGAGGTCGCCCGCAAAAATAGCCGCTTCGTCACCGCCGGTGCCAC
>JAGCWE010000134.1 GCA_017962005.1 Paludibacteraceae bacterium
CAGTAATCTTCAAAAATAATTCTGTCGTCCATAATAAATTCTTTTATTGTTTCGCCCCGATTCTGTCGCCTGTTCTGTCTTTCTGTCGTCCGGGGAAGATCTGTAGGACAGAATGGACTACAGAAATGGGGCAGAACATTTCTTTATTCTTTTTTGCTTCTTTTTTCTGCTTTCTTTTCTCGCTTTCGCTCGAACGATTACTTCTTTTTTCGCTCCCGCTCGAACGATTGCTTCTTTTAAACGATCACCTTGACTGTCAGCTTGATCTCGTCGGGCTCCTTGTAGGGGTAGAGCTGTTTGAAGGTCTCCACATAACCGGCCATGACCGCGGTACGGGCTTTGACCAGGTTCTGCTCTTTGAGTTTCTCCTTGGCATTCTCGCGCCATTTGACGGCCTGTTCCTGCGGGTATTTGTGGAAATCGGGGAAGTCGAACACCTCCGTCCGTTGCAGTTGGAAGGTACCCACGCCCTCAATCTCAAACTCGCCTTTCTCCAGGCCTTGTTCTGCCAGAATCGCCACCGCCTCATTGGTAGCCTCTGTACTGATTTCATCGATTTGTGCCTTAATGGCTTTTTCTTGCAAGCGCAACTCACGCAGAGCTGCTAAATTTTCTGTTTTCATAACAGTTTAACAATTTAACGGTTTAACAATTTAACATTCTTGATGTCGGGAGATTTCTCGGTCGGAGAGTTCGTGGGGGTCGTGGTGGATGAGGACGGTGCCTTGTTTGAGGACACGGTCGAAGGCATCATGGTCACGCTCGGAGAGCCAGATGAGATTCTCGGGACGATTGTCGCGGTACTGACCGTTGAGGTGGTGGCACTCGAAGGGTTTGCCCTCTTTGTCCCGCGGTCGCGGACCATGAAAAGTGGTACAGACAATGAGGTGTACATAGGCATGGTCATAGGCATCACTCAGACGCAGATAGTCTTTTGACCCGTGACCACCACGGGGGTCTTTGTAGCCACCATCTTGCTGGGTCAGTTCCTTGCCTTTGGCATTGTAGATGTGTTCTCCGTCGTTGGAACAGAAGACGGTTTTGCCCTTGGTAAATTCCGTAGTAGGGCATTGTTTGATAATGGGTATGTTCATAATCATCGGATCTTTAGTGCAGCGACATTGCTACAACTCAAATCCGGTGCGAAATTACTGCTTTATTATGACCTGAGTGACGACAATATTGTCGCCGAAAAATTCACCCAATCGTAAATGGCTGATTCATAGTACGATACGCGTTGTAAACGTACTTTTTGGAGCAATTAAAATGTACGGCTATTTGGAATTGAGATAGTTTAGGATGGTCCAAATGGTAGGCATAAATCTCCATATATGCCAAATGTTGATTGGTTAAACACGTCTGTTTCATTCCTTGCAAAAAACCTTGTTCTTTCATTAGAACCAAGAAATCATAATAAATCATACTGTTGTGTTTTTGCTTGCAGCTACATTGCTACATTTTGCAAAAATACAACAATCTTCGGTAACGGGCAAAAAAAAAGCAGTCCTAAGACTGCTGAATAGATGTGGAGTTCGCGGCGTTTATGCTTTGCGGAAGAGACGCTTTTTCAAGACGTAAGCGAGTAACATGATTAGAGTAAGAAGCCAAGGAGTGTCTCCGATAGGATTAGGAACGACACCGGAACCTGAGCCACCTCCTCCAGGCGCCACTCGACGAGGGCCTCCGCATATCGAGTTCTCCGCAGACGTGTTCGGGTTGTAGAGGTCTGTGTTCTCCCTCGAAATAGCGATCGCCGGCAGATGTTGAGAGTTCTGTCGATCTGCTGACGCCGTATGGAGTGTTGAGTGTTGCGTGTTGAGAGAAGAAAGTTGCGTGTTGACAGAGCGCATCGATACTGCCGGCATTTCGAAAGGCGACGCGCAAAGCTGTCCTGCTACATAAAGCAGGATAAACAGAACTAATACCTTATTGACTATTTTTTGTTTCATCTTATCTTACGCTTGTTTTCAGTTGTTGCGTCTTTCCGTTGGCCGTCACTACGATGAGATAGGTGCCCGTAGGAACATTATGGAAAGTAGCTAATCCGTCTGCTTCGGTGGCCGCGATTCGTTGTCCGGACATAGCAAAGAGCGAGACGTTGCAAGCCTCATCGGCCGTCCGTACGACGAGTGTTCCATGCTGCGGGTTCCAAGCCGTCAGTTTGCCTCCGTCGGTTGTCTGCCGGCAGTCAGAGGCGATGCCTGCGGGTTTGCGAATAAACCATCGTCCGGCTTCCTCACCGCTATTGACAGTCAAGGCAACGTTGCAGCCCTCGGTCAAGGCGTACTCTTTGTTCTCGATGGCATCAAAGAGCACGAGCGGCTGTTCATAGGTGTCAATGCCATTGAACGTCAGCGTAGCGTTATGCGTGATGAACAACGGTATGTTGTCCCAAACAGGCAGTACGTTGACGCCTACGACCTGTTGTCCGGCGAGCGTGGCGAAGGTGAAGGCCGCGTCGGCGGCATCGAAGAGCGGCGCGTCCTCATAGCGGTTGAAGCCGGCATCGGCAGACGGACTGAGTACCACCAAAGTGTTGGCTTTCTTGCCCGTCGAACTGAGTGCTTTGATCTCCAACATGGGTGTCTGCGTTGCTTTCGCGCTCTTGCGTGCCGGCGCCAGCGCTGCCAGACGGGTTGCAAAATCGGCTTTGTTGGCAGCAAACATAGAAGCTGTGAAGGTCACGGGGTGCGGTTGGTCCGTACCTTTAGGGATGATGATCTCACCTGCACTGCCACCCGGGTCGCCACCTGTCTCGGCTGTGCCAGGCACAGCATCACGGACATGCGAGAAGACACATAGATCCAAGTCGGAGACAGACATATAGAATCCCGGGAATTTATCTCCGTCGGGATTGCTGTCTATATGCGAAGCGAAAATCTGATTATTCTGCTGCCAACGGTCCGGCAACGTCACAACGGTAGGATCTCCTACATTTACCCATCCCCAATTCAACAAACCTAAATGCTTATATTCCTGTTCCTGCTTCGTGACCGTTACATCGGTGTACCATGTAAACACCATACTGTCCTGCCGGCCGATGTTGTACAAGTAATAATTCTGACTGATGTCATTGGCGGACACCTCGTTGATCAGTTGCCCGTTGAGGATTGTTAGCCGGTATTGGGTCTTCTTTGCCGTTACTGTGATTGCATAGCGTTCATGGCCAAACACGTCCAATATCCAATCGATTATTCTAAGACTACTGCTTTTGTCCGTGTAATACTTTTCAAGGGTTACGTTGTTAGCCTCTGCTTCCCCGTCCGTAATACGACCGATAACAGGATGCCCGTACACGCCGGGATAGATGCCATCGACAAGCACGTAGTCGTACACCCCTTTGAGGCGCGACATAGAAATGCCACTAATGGTGTCACCGGCACTTACACCTCCGGCAGGTGAGCCCTTTTTCGAAGACACAACGGTGTTATAGCCACCTAATGTCTCCGGCAGAATAAAATCATCGAGGGAGTTAACGGGTTTGTTGATTTCAATGCGTTTATACACCCAATAGGCCTCCGCTTCGTTCTCGTCGTGATAGGCCATTGGTTCGTTATTTATCTCGAACTGCTCACTATAGAGCACAAAGGGTTTGCGAGAGGTGATCTTTATCGAATCGCCACCGGCCGTAAACGCATAGTCCAGCACCACATGGGAGGTCGGAAGAACTATATTGGTGACCTTATAAGTGCGGTAAAGAGAAATACCGAACAATAGGTAGTTATACTCAAATTGCTGATCAAAAACAGGTGTTTCGTCCGCACATCCATATATACACACGGTGCGGTTCGCACGAAGAGAATGGCTATAGTCTCCTTCGTACCAGTAGCCTGCCGCCAAATAGAATACCGGCGAGCCGTTGGGAATCGTCAGCGTGTGGTTATCAACGTCGATATGGGCATAGACAGAGCCACGCCGTACAAAATTGTTGATACACACCACTTTCGGGTCATCAGTAGCCGTTATGGAGACGGACATATTGTATTTGGCATGTTCGCCGTCCTCAACATTGGACAGTTTGCCGTATTTGGTATGGTTAATAAGATAGTAATGCGTAGGCACGCCGTAGTACTCATACTCACATTTGGTCACGCCGGACTTAGGAATGTAGTTACCTAACAGTTTCGGTTCGATGGAGAAGACGGTGGTCTCTCCGCTCATCAGACGGAATCCCTCGTTGGGTTGGATGTACGCGTTATCGGACTCATCGCTTATCTGCGGGTCGTCGCTCCCGGCAGGCACTTCGTTATCGGCAGCCGAACCGCTGACGCTGAACAGCCGTTTGCTGGCGGCGTTGTAGTAGAGGATCGATTCCGTGCCGCGGTCCGCATAGACGTTGTTATGCCGATAGAGGAACGGCGTGATGTTCTTATGCGTCTGCACGTTTTCTTCCATAAACAGACGGATATTCATCAAGCCCATCGTCGGGTTGCCGGTGGCGAACATGGCCGTGCCGTTGGAAGCGAAGTTATAATCCTTGCGCCCCTCGCCCGTCGTGCCTGCGTCAAAAATAAAATGTCCGCTTGCGCTCGTCCGCGTGATGTCCGCTGACTCGCCTGCCTTGCCCGATTGGTTATAATATGTATATTCGGTATCGCCTCCGGGGAAATGGAAGGTAGCGGTGGTGGCAGGGTTGTCTCCGTTATCCACCCACACGTCAAAACCCTCACCTTCGGTAAACCGATGCGCCAATGCGTTGAACGGATCATCCCAAGTGGTGGTGGCGCTACGCGCTTCGATATTGTAATACGCGTCATAGTTGGTGCCTGTCTGCGCGAACAGACTGATATAAGTAGCGCCGGGGAACACTCGGTTCGGGCCGGATGTTCCTTCTACGCCTGCGAAATGTGAGTTCTCGAAGTTCGTCCACTCGCCACCTTGTTCGGCCGTGAACAAGTCACCTGTGTAGGTCTCCTGCAACGGCGGCGTGAAGCGCACATAGCGGTTGGCCGGAAGCGTCACATCGACAAAGGCTTTCTCGTACGTCAGCAGCTCCTGACCCGCCAGACGGGCACCCGATGCCATATATAAATAGCGGCAAACACTAGCTGCCGCAGCCGTGGGATAACAACTCAAACCACCGGGAATGATGACATCATCCTCCGCTGTCGGTACAGCACCACCTGACCAGTTCGTGGCCGTTTCCCAATCCGTATCCGTTGTGCCCTGCCATGTGACGGTTGCCGCATGAAGCGAAATGGCAGATATGGACATAGCTATAAACAGAATGTGTTTCAATACATTCATGGTCGTGAGTAAGTAAGTAACAATTTATAAATTTTTCAAAAACGGGTGCAAAGGTACGAATTTTTAAGAATATATGCAAGAACTTTTTTATTTTTGCAAAATTCACATTACGACTTCCGAAAAAATAGAACATAAAAGGCGGACAGCTGATAGCCGTCCGCCCAACCCATTTTATCTCCCAATCAAGGGTCAATCACGTGTCATTTGACCAACCGTCCGGTGGCATCAAGGAGCTTGCCGTTGTGTTCGATAAAGAGCCGGCCATCAATGATCCATTTACGATTGGACGATTGACGATTGACGATTTGGTCGATTCCTGTTCCCGGGTTCTGCTTGTATTGCGCCGTGACGGTGAGGTCAGAAGTGATGGTGCTAAAGTCCGCGGGATCCCAGCCGGTGAAGACATAGCCCTCGCGTTCGGGATCCTCCGGAGCGGTCGCCGCGGAACTCCAATCGACAGTCTGCTCTTTGAGTACCGTTCCGTTCCAATCGACGAAAGTGACGGTGTAGGTGTTGATCTTGTATTGCGCGGTGACGGTGAGGTCAGAGGTGATGGTGCTAAAGTCCGCGGGATCCCATCCGGTGAATGTATATCCTTCGCGTGTCGGGTCAGCGGGCGCGGTAGCGGCACTGCCGTGGTCTACGGTTTGGCTCTTGAGCTCCGTGCCATCATAATCGACGAAAGTGACGGTGTAAGTGTCGATGGCATATTGGGCGGTGATGTTCAAGTCCTCGGTCACATTGTCAAAAGTTTTGTCCCAGCCGGTAAAATGGTAGTGTTCTATTATCGGAATGTCTTCATCTTCGGGTTCCACTGCTGCACTGCCTTCGCCTACCAACTGCTCGTCAATCAGATTGCTTTCTGCGTCGAAGAATTTGACGGTAAACAAAGGTATGGCTGTGCCGTGGAAATAGCCGGGCAGGTCATCAAGTCCGTCTGTGCGGGCGTAGGCCACATCCACATGATCGGCATCGTACCTGGTGCCTTTGGCGCCATTGAGTCTGGGGCAATTGAGGAACATATCCTCCGAATCGGTAATGGTTCCGCTCGTACTCCAGTCGCCGTCAAAAATGATTTTCTGTAAGTTACTGCAATACATGAACATGTTTGCCGTTTTGGTCACATTGGTCATGTCAAAGTTCCTCAGGTCGAGGATTTTGATACTATCGCAGCTATAGAACATATGGCTCATATCGGCAACGTTGGTGGTATTGAAATGCGTGACGTCAAGGGATTTCAATCTTTCGCAGCTTTCAAACATTCCCCACATATCGGTAACCTTTTCGGTATTAAAACCGCTGACATCCAATGCGGTGAGTGACTTACAGTCATAAAACATTCCATTCATATCGGTCACGTTGCCGGTTGCAAAATGGCTGACATCAACAGAAGTCAATTTTTCGCAACTGCTAAACATACTGTTCATACTCGTTACCTCTTCGGTATTGAGGAAATCCAAGTGCTCGATGGATTCTAACAGCGCGAAATGGAAGAACCATTCTAAGGTGCTTTCTGGCTTGGCTTTTTTGACGGATTCGTCGAAGACGACCTTTGTAACCGCATTGCGCAAAGCTTCGTTGGAGCTATAGTCAAACCACTTGACATTTCCGTCTTTGGCTTCCCGTTCGGTGTCATAGCGGAGCGTCAAGGTAGTACCGTCGGCTTCGAGCACAGCGTACAACTCGTTGCCGGTGAAATAGCCGGGTTTGCCACCCAGACCATCTTTGCGGGCATACTTGATGTCCACAAAGCTATCGTCGTAGGTCGTTTCTTTACCGCCGACCAGTTTCGTGCAGCCAGCGAACATATCCGTTGCGTCGAGAATGATTTCACTCGTGCTCCAGTCGTCGTCACAGAAGATTTTTTCAAGGGATGAACAGTCGGAGAACATATACTGGAAATTCGTCACGTTGGCGGTATTGAAGTTGCGTAAATCAAGAGATTTAAGTTCCATACAATTATAGAACATATTCTCCATGTCCGTTACCTTCTCCGTGTTAAAGCCGCTGACATCGATCGATTCCAGTTCGGAGCAATTTTCAAACATATTCTCCATAGTCGTTACGTTGGCGGTATTGAAGCTGCTCACATCCAGCGATTCAAGGAAAGAACAGCCCGTAAACATAGCCGCCATACTCGTCACATTTTCGGTAGTGAAACTGCTGACATCCAGAGCAGTAAGTCCGTTACAGTTAAAGAACATATACCCCATGTCCGTTACCTTGGCCGTATTGAAATGGCTGACATCGAGAGTCGTGAGTAACATACAATTATAAAACATCATGTTCATATCCGTTACCTCTTCGGTATTGAGATAGTCCAAGTGCTCTATGTTTCCCAGGATTTGGAAATCCCGGAACCAACTATTGGTGCTTTCCGGTTTGGCATCTTTGAAGGACTCGTCGAAGACCACTTTGGTGACCGTAAACCTCCAACCGGACCAGTTGTCCTTGCCGTGGCGCATTTTTCGCTTGCCGTCATAGTAAAAAGTCATCGTTTTGCCGTCTTCCTCCAATGCGGCATATAGTTCGGGTTCCACGTCCAAGTGGGTGAAATAGCCGGGCTCGTCGTTCTCTCCGTCGGGATGGGCAGAATGGATGTCCAAGTTGTCCGTACCGTTGCACTCGGTGCCATTATCGCCTTTGAGCGCAGTACAGCCTTTGAACATGTCGCCGTAATTATATTTTTCTGCCGGCCCCCAATAGATGCTGTTCCACCAGCGGGTGTTGCAATAAATCGTGGTGAGCGACGAGCAGTCCCTAAACATCGAATTGGAGGTTTGGACTTTGTCCATATCAAACCACAGCAGATTCAGTTCTTTCAGGCTTGCACAGCCTTCGAACATATTCTGCATAGCCGTCACATTGGCGGTGTTGAAGGAGCTGAGATCCAACGAGGTGAGCGAGGTACACTCATAAAACATCATCATCATATCCGTAACTTGTGATGTGTTGAGGCGCTCGATGTTTTCCACCTCTTTGAGTTTGGGAAAGAAAGCGAACCAGGCCTTTGTAGAAGTAGGCCGGGCGTCTTGCATAGACTCCATAAAGATGACTTTTGTTACGTCATTTTTCCAGACGCTCCAGTCGGTTTCGCCGCCGAGGAATGCGCGTTTTTCGTCATAACAGAGGTACAAAACGAAGTCTTCACCACTCGCCATTTTTACACCATAAAGCTCTTTGTCTGCCGCTTTGACGGTTCCTACTGCCGCTATCCACAGCGCAGCGAATAAGAAGAAAAGTTTTCTCATAATGGTAATTATTTGAGTTGTTTGTTATATTCTTTCTTTATCCGAGTGATTTGATGTATTTATCGGCTTCGATGGCGGCTTTGGCGCCGGAACCGGCAGCGACGACGGCTTGGCGGTAGTGCGGGTCGGCACAGTCGCCGGCGGCAAAGATGCCGGGAAAGAACCCCTCCCCGGCCCTCCCCTCAAGGGAGGGAGCAGGATAGCACCGGGTGCTGTTGTCGCGGGTGATGATGTAGCCTTCGGCATCACGGGCGATGTAGTCCTTGAAGAGCTCCGTGTTCGGGTGATGGCCGATGGCCAGGAAGAAGCCGTCGATGTCGATATGGCGCAACTCCTCATCGAGTTCTCCTTTGCGGTAGATGAGGTCGGCACCTTGCACCTTTCCCTCACCGGTGAGCCGCAGCGTGTTATGCTCGAAGAGGACCTCTATCTTGGGGTTATGGAGCACGCGTTGCTGCATGATGTCCGACGCGCGGAGGAAGGGTTTGCGCACGATCATATAGACTTTGTTGCACAGTCCGGCGAGGTAGTTGGCCTCCTC
>JAGCWE010000010.1 GCA_017962005.1 Paludibacteraceae bacterium
AAATCAGCACTGGACGGCAAATCGACACGCGCAAGCATGGCAGCAACCATTGCAGCCCGAAAAGGAATGCTGGTCTGCGTGGCGGCTGGGAATGATGGCAATAGTGAATGGAGAACAATCTCCGTCCCTGCGGATGCAGACAGTATCCTGGCAGTCGGCGCAATCAATGTGAAGGGCACAATCGGCACTTTCTCCAGTTACGGTCCTTCGGCGGACGGACGCGTCAAACCGGACGTTTGTGCAGTCGGGGTCAAATCGGTACTGATTCATCCGAACGGGACGCTCGTCTATAGCAACGGAACCAGTTTCGCTTGTCCTCTCATAGCCGGCCTCGCTGCCAGCCTCTGGTCGGCTTTGCCCGACGAGAACGCAATGCAGATCCGCGAACGGATTATCCGCTCTGCCGATCGTTACTCCGAGCCGGACACGGAACAGTACGGATACGGCATTCCGGACGCGTGGCTGGCTTATACGATGCAGCTTCCCTTAGGAATTGAAAACGTCGGTATTCAGGACAACGGTCCGGAAAGCCGTAAGATACTGAAAGACGGCCGGTTGCTCATCATCCGCCAGGGAAAGGCATACAACATGGCGGGGCAGCGGATGGAATAAAAAAAGGTAGGCCCTCTATATCGCACCGCTACAACCTCCTACCCTTGCTTCGGTCAAGACCTGGGGGAGTTCAGAGGGAGCTGGTCGTATAGCACCTACCTGTATCTGAACAAATTCGCTGCAAAGGTACTGCTTTTTTTTCAATTGTGCAAGAAAAATCGCAAAAAAATGCTCGAAGACTTCATTATTGGTCGGATTAAGGCGGAATTGCCCTTTGAACCTAATGCCGAAAAAGAAGGTCTTTTTGCGGCACTTGGAGCATTTTTAGTCAGTCGCGATGCACGAAAGGCATTTATTCTCAAAGGCTATGCCGGAACAGGCAAAACCAGTGTGATGAGTGCGCTGGTACGGGCATTGGACACACTCAGGCAGCCTTGCGTTCTCCTGGCGCCTACAGGACGAGCCGCGAAAGTGCTGAGCCGGTATTCCGGTTTCCCTGCTTACACCATTCACAAAAAGATTTACCGCCAGAACCAGTTGGGAGCGGAAGCGTTCTCGCTGACCGACAATTTGCATAAACGGACCTTGTTCATCGTGGACGAGGCCTCGATGCTGAGCGGGAGTCGGGATAACGGCACATTCGGCAGCGGGTGTTTGTTGGACGACCTTGTCCGGTATGTGTATGGCGGAGAGGGGTGCAGCCTTTTGCTGCTCGGCGATGATGCGCAGTTACCGCCCGTAGGGAGTCTCAATAGTCCGGCCTTGGATGCCGACTTCATGGCGCAAAACTATCAATTGTCAATTTTCAATTGTCAATTATCCGAAGTCGCCCGCCAGGCCTTGGACAGTGGTATTCTCAGAGAGGCCACGCGCCTGAGGGAACAGTTGACCGTCATCAATAATGCCAATCAGGCGGTTACCTTAACGGCAGACAGCAAAGATGTCATCAGACTCAAGGGAGAGGAGGCATTGGAAGCCATGGAAGACAGCTGGCGGGAAGTGGGAAGCGAGGAGACGCTCATCATAGCACGCAGCAACAAGATGACCAACCTCTACAATCAGGCCGTGCGTGCACGTATTTTATGGAAAGAGGATGACTTGTCCAACGGCGATAGGCTGATGGTGACGAAGAACAACTATTTCTGGGCTCAGGAATACCAGGACTTGGACTTCATCGCCAATGGTGACATGTTCGAAATAGTTCGACTTACCAACAGGCACGAGATGTATGGCTTTCATTTTGCAAGGGCAAGCCTGCGGTCTGTGGATTACGACTGGGAGATAGAAGCGCTCGTATGGCTGGACACGCTCGTAACAGACACTCCTGAAGCCAATTATGCCTTGCAGAAAGAACTCTTCTCCCGTATTGCGGAGGACTATCCCATGCTACGGAACAAACGCGAACTGGTCAAACAGATATACGAATCGCCCTATTACAATGCCCTCCAGATCCGGTTTGCGTACTGCGTCACTTGCCATAAGGCGCAAGGCGGGCAGTGGAGACATGTGTATATAGACACCAGCGGTATCGGAGAGGACCTTCAACGCATGGCGGACGCTACAGAGCGAAGGGAATATTTGCGCTGGTTATATACTGCTGTGACACGTGCAACGGAAAAAATTTATATTCTTCGTTAAATTTATGTAAATAAATTTGGATATATTAAAAATTTTTAGTAACTTTGCCGCCGATTTGTAAAAAACCGTTCCAAAGCGGTCGATACAGACAAACAATACAAACAAACTCAAATAATAACATTATGAAAATCAACCATCTTTACGCAATTCTTGCGTTGACGGCAGGATGTCTGTTTGCAGGTTGTCATTCTGACATTGACCTGGACAACATTGACAAGACTGCGAATGTGAAAGTGGGCGTTGCCGTACCGGTAGGCTCAATTAACGTCAAGTTGGGTGATTTCTTGGGATCCGGGCAAGTTAGTCCGATCGTTGTGGAGAGTGACGGTATATTCCATTACCGTGACACACTGCCTCTCCAGACCAAGACGTATCACCACATCAATTTGGCAAGTTACTTCATCAAGAACGAGACGACCCTCGAATTTATGGCAAAGGATCAGTTGGATCTTGGTGTCATTCCTGCGGGAACACAAAGACAACTCCGATTCAATTTGGAGTTAGGTCTCGAAGGTATCAACAACGACCTGTCCAAAGAGCGGATTGACAGCATTCAGGTAACTGAGGCAAAGTTCATTTCGAAGCTCCATCGTCATGATTTTGACATCAACTGGGATGAGATCGAGAGTGTCCGGCTGGTACTTAAAGAGCAGTTCAGACGCGAAAGCGGTCCGGTTATCGAGATTCCTATCGAAGGGAAGTACTTCGGAGATAACATTGAGATCAACGTTCGCAATTTCACCCTGAGCCTCCTCAAGGATCAGGCAGATCCGTCGAAAGGTGCTGTGGACAAACTCAATTTCGAACTCGTATTCAATGTGCGTACCAACCATGATATTGCTGTGAAGGAAGACAGTAAGTTTATGTACAATATGCACGTGGAATTGCTTGATTACAAGGCTATTTGGGGCTTCTTTGAGGCCAGCAATGAGTTGAGCGACTCGCGTACAGTCTACATGGATTCCATCTGGGAAGGATGGAAGGACATCAAGAATCTTGAGCTGCGTATTGCAAAACCGACTATCAAAATGTTCGTTACGCACAGTGTAGCTGCTCCGTTGGAGATCAAGATAGAAGAAATCAAGGCTGAATCCAATGACGGGAAAGTAGCATATGCTTTGTGGGAAGGAGACGATGGAAATAACTATAAAGACAAGAAATTTGAACTTACCATTCCTCACGGAGAGGTTCTTTCGCCTCTGACTTGGGAAAGTCCCCTTGAGTCAAACGTTACAGTGAACCGGACATTCTCCTCCGAATCGAAAGAAGGTCAAATCGACAAGCTGTTTGACGTTCGTCCGGACAAGTTCAGTTACAGTTACTATCTGCGCGTGAATCCGAGTCCGATTTGGACTGATTATCCCTACACACAGCATCGTATCACCAAAGAGTTGGCAGTAGGCGGCAAAGCGGCTATTGATGTTCCGTTTGAATTCAAAGATCACTCGAAGCTGAGTTACGAAATGACATTTGACAGTTTGAGATTTGACCGCATTGCTTTGGACTCTATCCTTGTGTCTGCAAAGATTTTGGAGGGCATCAATGCCTCGGAAATCAAGCTGCATCTTCAGGTGGAGAACACCATTCCGTTTAATATTGACGCACGTCTCTACTTCTTGGACGAGAACGATCAGGATATGAACATTGTATTCGTTCAAGACAGTACCGAGAATCACCTCCGTTTCCCGATTCAGGAACCCGGCAAAGAAGGTCCGAAGTATGTCATTGCTATCAACGAAAAGGATTTCGACCGTGTGAGCCAAGTGAAGAAACTGCGCTTCGAGGCCGCACTGATGGACAACCCTGCTCCATGTGCATTGAAGGATGATATGGGTCTGAAGATACGCATCGCCCTGTCTGCGAAAGGAGACATAGTGCTCAATTTCAACGATTAATAAGGAGGGTTGAACTATGAGAACCATGAAAAAATCAATCATAGTTGCCCTCATGGGTATCGTAGCCCTTTCGGCGAGTGCACAACAAGTCAACACCCTGTATTTCCTGGAGAATGCACCTATGCGTCACACCATCAACCCGGCGTTTATGCCTGTGTCGGATGGCTACGTCAACTTCACTCCGCTCGGCTGGATGTCCTTGGGTATCGGCAACAACTCGCTGACTCTGAGTGACGTACTCCAGACACGCATTGACCCTGTGACAGGAGAGGTGATGACCATCACTCCGCTCTATCCGAGTGACGATCCTAATAATCCGGATATGCGTCGTCAGGCTTTCCTCAAGTGCCTGCGTAACAATATTTACGTGAACGGCGATGTTACCTTAGGTCTGCTGAACTTCGGTTTCCGTGTAAAGGACTTCGGCTATGCATATTTCGGCGTTAACGAACGCATTGAGATGGGAATGACAATGCCCAAATCGATGTTTGAGTTCCTCTTTGACGGCGGTCTGACGGACGACAGAACTTCCATCTTGTTGTCCGGACTCGGAGTCGGTGCTACCGCTTATACGGAAATTGCGTTAGGTTATACCCATATTCTCAACGAACAGTGGACTGTCGGTGGAAAACTCAAAATCCTGCTCGGCACTATGTACGGAGGTATGACCTTCAACAAATTCCTTATCAATGCCAGTCAAGAGCGTTGGAATGTGGACGGAAACATCAACATTGATGCTGCCGGTCCCATGAACGTGGAGTATCTGGCTTCGTATTTCGACAGCAAGACAGCCTTAGAAGTGGCCAATGAGTTGCAAAACAGACCGTTTGCGACGGACAGCCTCATCAACTACAAGAATATTCCTGCGATGTTGAAGCCTGCAGGAGGCGGTCTGGCTATTGACGCCGGTTTTACGTACAAGCCCTTTGATTTCCTGCAAGTGAACGCCGCTATCACTGACCTTGGTTTCATTCATTGGAGCAACGGAACACGGTTCCAGTGCGATGTGGACTCATCGACAGTGCGTTTTGACGGTATAGGCGAGATAGACTACAGCGACCCTGCTTACCGCGATGCTGACGGTAATTTCTCGACGGGAATGCTGATGGATTCGGTGAAGGCACGTATGATGGGCATGTTGGATGGTATCGGCTTCGAGCGTACCAAAAGAGGCATCACACGTATGCCTTCTGCACGTTTGAATGTCGGTATTGATGCGAACTTCTGGGACAACCGTGTGGGTGTTGGACTCGTTTCCGCTACCCGTCTTTATAACGCACGCTTGTACGAGGAACTGACCATTGGTGCCGCTTTCCGTCCGTTCAACTGGCTCAGTCTCGCACTCTCCTACTCCCTCATCAACAACGGTAAGTTCAGTAACATCGGTGCCGGTTTGAGTATCATGCCGTACGACGGTATCAACATGACACTCGCATTGGATTATATTCCGACCAG
>JAGCWE010000011.1 GCA_017962005.1 Paludibacteraceae bacterium
GCGCGCTGGTTGTTGAGCCGTTCTGTCAACGACGGCACCTCTTCGGGATAGAAACCGAGACGGTGCATGCCCGAATCTATCTTGATATGAACGGGATAGTTCTCCAGTCCCTGTGCCTCGGCGGCATGGATGACCATCTCAAGGCAGGGGAAGGAATATATGTTCGGTTCGAGATTATTGGCGAATATCTGTTGCAGGGCGGCCTCTTCGGGGTTCATCGTGATTATCGGCAGGGTGATGCCTGCGCGGCGCAACTCCTCGCCCTCGTCCGCCACGGCCACGGCAAGGTAGTCCGCCATACCGCTCTGCTGCAGCGCGCGGCTGACCTCCACGCTGCCTGAGCCGTAGGCAAATGCTTTCACCATGGCGGTCAGACGTGTGGTCGGAAGCAAATGGCGCTTGTATTCCGCCACATTGTCGATGAGTGCATTGAGGTCTATCTGCATCACAGTCTCATGGGTCTGGCGCAGTATGCGGTCGGCAATAGTCTGCTCGTCATACCCCAGCTGGCGCATCACGGCGGCGCATGTCCGCACGTTCTGGTGGGTGGGTTCCTCTATGACAACGGGGCAGCGGTCAAACAGGCGCATCTTCTCGCGCCTTTTTTGCTCCAGCGATTCGAACTCGGCATCCCGTTCCTCGCCTATGTATGTGATGACACCGATGGTCGGGCGGATGATGGGTTCGAGACGCTCCATCTCGCCCGGGCGGGATATGCCTGCCTCAAAAATGGCCAGTGACGGTTTGTCCGCCTGTCCGTCTTGTGCGCTCTCCTCGCCCAGCAGCCATACGGAGAGAGGCACGCCTATCTGCGAGTTGTAACTGCGGGGCGAACGGATGATGTGATAATCCTCGCGCAACAGTTCGTACAGCCATTCCTTCACCACTGTCTTGCCGTGGCTTCCGGTGATGCCTATCACCTCGCCTTTGAACAGGGAGCGCTGGTATGCGGCAAGGGCCTGCAAGGCCTGCAGGGCGTTCGTGCGGACGAAGGCGCGCACGCCTTTGCGCTGAAGGTCGGGAATATAGTTTGCGCCGTCGTCCTTGTCGGTGCGCAGCGCGAAGAAAAGCGTCTGGTCAGGATGGCTGCCCAGTTGGCGCGAGTCCGTCAGCAGATACCGGATGTCCTGACCGTCATCGCCCTCGACGGACGTGATGGGCGCAAGGACACGGCGTATGACTTCAAGTTTCACGGTAGAATGTTTAATCAACGGTTATTCGCCGCAAAAGTAAGGCCATTTTTCCGTATGAACAAATCAATCTGCATGTGGAGAATCTGTGGAAAAGGCGCGGAAAACGGAAAAAGTGGTCAGAAAATGAAGAAAAGTTTTGGAAGTGAGAGAATTTGCAGTAATTTTGCGCGCTTTTTTGTGAAATAGTCACGCTGGGCGGTGAACTGGACGGGGCATCGGAATAAGTCCCCCAAAGAGAGTCAGTCAGAAAGATGTCCGTCGGCGTGGCGGTAAAAGAAAAAAAGAAATGGATACATTATCTTACAAGACAGTGTCTGCCAACAAAGCGACTGCCCAGAAGGAATGGGTGGTGGTGGACGCCGAAGGCCAGATTCTCGGCCGCATGTGCACGAAGATTGCCAAACTGCTTCGTGGCAAGTACAAACCCAACTTCACCCCCAACGTGGATTGCGGTGACAACGTGATTGTTATCAACGCCGACAAGGTGCGTATGACCGGCAAAAAGTGGACCGACCGTACCTATGTGCGCTACACCGGTTTCCCCGGAGGACAGCGCGAGATGACTCCCGCTCAGTTGCTCGAGAAAGGCGCTGACAAACTGATTATGAAAGTGGTGAAAGGTATGCTTCCTAAGAACCGTCTTGGCAGCAAACTCCAGACCAACCTCCGCGTGTTTGCCGGTCCGGAGCACAACATGCAGGCACAGCAACCCAAAACAATTGACATTAACACCCTTAAATAAACATCAAGAGTATGGATACCATCAATGCAATAGGTCGTCGTAAAGCGGCGGTAGCCCGCGTTTATATGAAAGACGGTAACGGCAAAATCACCATCAACAACCGTGATCTTGAGGTTTATTTCCCCAGCCCTATCCTTCAGTACATCGTCAAGCAGCCCCTTGCCAAACTCGAGGTGGAGGGCAAGTATGACATCATGGTCAATCTCGACGGCGGTGGTTTCAAGGGTCAGGCGGAGGCGCTGCGTCTTGCTATCGCACGCGCACTCGTCAAGGTTAATCCCGAGGACAAGCCCGCACTCAAGTCGGAAGGCTTCATGACACGTGACGCACGTGAGGTGGAGCGCAAGAAACCCGGTCAGCCCAAGGCTCGCAAACACTTCCAATTCAGCAAACGTTAATGTCTTTTTCGGTCTGTCCGGAGACGTTAATATGCCGAATCTTCTTCGCTGCGATTCTCTGCTGCGGGGAAGCAAAGGAATAATTATAAGGTACGCGCGTGAAGCGTACAAGGAATAATTCAAAACTAATTAAAACAAAATGAGAACAACATTTGACCAGCTGCTTGAAGCAGGTTGCCACTTTGGCCACCTCAAGCGCAAATGGAATCCCGCCATGGCTCCCTACATCTACATGGAGCGCAACGGCATCCACATCATCGACCTCAACAAGACTGCCATCAAGATTGACGAGGCGGCGGAGGCTCTGAAGAACATCGTTAAGTCCGGCCGTAAGGTACTCTTTGTTTCCACCAAGAAACAGGGACAGGAAATCGTTTCGCAGAAGGCGCAGGAAGTAGGTATGCCCTACGTTACCGAACGCTGGATGGGCGGTATGCTCACCAACTTCCCCACCATCCGCAAGGCGGTGAAGAAGATGTCGAATATCGACAAGATGATGACCGACGGCACGTTTGACAACATTTCCAAGCGTGAGCGCCTGCAAATCACGCGTCAGCGCGAGAAACTCGAGAAGAACCTCGGTTCTATCGTTGACCTGACCCGTCTGCCGAGCGCGCTGTTCGTAGTGGACGTCATGAAGGAGCACATTGCCGTGGCGGAGGCCAACCGTCTGGGTATTCCCGTATTCGGTATCGTGGACACCAACTCCAATCCCAACAACATCGATTTCGTTATTCCCGCCAACGACGATGCTACCAAATCCATTGAGGTGATTCTCAACGCGGTTTGCAGTGCCATCAAGGAAGGTCTGGAAGAGCGCAAGGTCGAGAAAGCCGACGAGGAGGCTGCTGCAGCGCAGGCCGAGACCGAGAGCGGCGAAAAGGTTGAGAAGCAGCCCCGCGAGAGTGGACGCCGTCAGCGCGTACGCCGCGCTACCGAGAAGAAAGAGGCCGAGAAGGTTGCCGGAACCGAAGCACCCGTAGCCGAGGAGAAGGTGGAAGAGAAGGCCGAAGAGAAGGTAGAGGTGAAGGCTGAAAAGAAAGCGGTAAAGAAGGCTGAGAAGAAAGCCGAAGAGGCTCCCGCTGAGGAAACCAAAGCAGAGTAAGCAACAAGAAAATTAGACTACAACTATGGCTGTAACATTAGCAGATATAAAGAAACTGCGCGACATGACTGGCGCAGGTATGATGGATGTCAAGAAGGCTCTTGAGGAAGCGAACGGCGACTTCGAGGCGGCAAAAGACCTTCTTCGCAAGCGCGGACAGGCTATCGCCGCCAAGCGTTCGGACCGCGAGGCAAGTGAAGGCTGCGTGCTGGCGAAAGCTGGAAACGGATTCGGTTGCATCGTCGCTGTAAAGTGCGAGACCGACTTCGTGGCGAAGAACGCTGACTTCGTGGGAATGGTCAAACTCATTCTGGACGCTGCCTTCGACAACCGTCCCGCTGACCTTGAGGCGCTGAAGAACCTGAAGATTGCCAACTTCACCGTAGCCGAAATCGTTACCGAGCGTTCGGGCGTGACTGGCGAGAAGATGGAACTGAGCGACTATGTTTGGATTGAGGGTGCTATGGTGGATGCCTACAACCACTTCGGCAACAAGCTCTCCTCCATCGTGGCTGCGGATGACGCCAATGCCGATTACGAGACCGTTCACGGCATCAACATGCAGGTGGCTTCTATGGCGCCTGTGGCTCTGGATGCTGACCATGTGGCGCAGGAGGTCAAGGACCGCGAACTGAGCGTCGCTATGGACAAGACCAAGCAGGATGAAATTAACAAGGCCGTTGAGAACGAACTGCGCAAAGCCGGTATCAACCCCGCTCATGCTGACAGTGACGACCATATCGCTTCCAACACCACCAAGGGTTGGCTCACGCCCGAGCAGGCTGAACAGGCGCGTCAGATTCGCGCTACTGTTCCGCAACAGGCGGAAGCGTCACTCAATATGAAGAAGGTCGAGATGATTGCACAGGGTCGTCTGCAGAAGTTCCTCAAAGAGTCCACGCTTGTTGAGCAGCAGTACATCATGTCTGACAGCAAGGAACTCGTGAAGGACGTGCTCAAGCAGAAGAACGTGCGCATCACCGATTTCCGTCGTATCACGCTCAATCAGGATTGATAGAACCGATACGGTAACAATCACCGAATAGAGCAGTCCGGTCGCTTGTTTCAGGCGGCCGGATTGTTTTTTCTCCCGCATTCCCTCGACATTTCCTCAGCATTCCCTCCGCATTTCCTCTGCATTTCCACGGCATTCCTCCGTCATCCCTCCCCTACCCGCCTCTAATGCCATCGCCAGCGCCTGCCTCACCCGTTCCGCTCACTCACGCCATACACTCCATCCGCAGCCCCACACATCAAAACCACTCACTCCACCCACACACTGCACACTACACACTACACACTACACACTACACACTACACACTACACACTACACACTACACACTACACACACTACACACTCTCTCACACTCCCCTACCACACTCACCATCAATCCCTACCCAACAGCAAGAAATGGTAGGTAATTAGTAGGTGATTAGTAGGTGATTCCGTTACGCTTGCCGAAGGGTTGCCCAATCCCGCCTTGTCCCTTAACAAAAAGAGGCGGACCGTCATCAGACGGTCCGCCCGTAGGTGATAAAACAGGGATTGCAGACTGGTTATTTGCCAGCGTCAAGATACCACTTGCCGTCTGCTTTGATGGTCTTCATTGAGGCCTCCTTGTCTGTGCCGTTGCCGTAGCGCACGGTATAGGGGACCACTGCTTTGTTGCCGTCTTCCGAGAGTTCGGCTATACCTACTTCATAAGAGGCGATACCCTGTTTGTCTTCGATGGACGATTTCATCTTGTCCTCGAACATTTGCAGAATCTCGGCTTCTTTTTCGTCGTCGGTTTCCGTGTCCTTGCTGTAGTAGAGGTTGAGAGCCTTCTCATAGTCGCCTTTCTGTACAGCGGAGAGATACGCTTTCGTCACGCCTTCGGGCGTATTCGAACTTGTGCACGCGGCAAAGCACAGGCTTATCAGTGCGACTGCCGTCATAAGAATCAGTTTTTTCATAGTTGTGTGGAATTAAATGGTTTAACAAAAGCCGTTTTATCACTTTTTTCTATATCACTTGGGAATATGCCTTCTCCTTCGGAGCAGAAGAGGGTCGGAATGTCGTGGCGGTTGCCGGAGGTGATGTCCATGCCCTCACGGAGGAACGCCTGCCATACCAGTTCGCAGCAGTACAGTTCCGAGGTGTCGCCGAGGAGATAGGAGTTGTCGAATAGCACGGAGTCACGGTATTTGCCCACGCAGTAGGCGGCTGCACGTGCTGCCGATGAATCTGGGCATTGCAGGCGCATCCACGCGCCTTTGCACGCTCTGTCGGGGGAATAGAATGCCTCCAGTGTCTCATATTTGATGTACTCCGGTTCGTTTTCTGCCGCTTCGCCGGGAACGGCATGAACCACCATCCACGTGTTCAGGCTGTCGTCATGGACAAGAATGCCGATATGTGAATAGGTGGATCGTCCGCCGTATGTGACAGCCCTGCTTTCTGCTCCCCAGCCGCACCGCAGTACGAGGTCGCCGTTTCGGAAAGCCTCGTCTTCCGGCACAACGATGCGTGTCCGCGGTTTCGTCCCGCAGGAGACAAACATCGCCGTAACAAGCACAGGCAGCAGAAATAGGAATTGTCTCATTTACCGGTACGGATGATTGCTCTTTGATGATCGGGCTATGACCTGGGTCAATCCTGAATATCCTGCACGAGGCGCACAGATAACCCGGAGAAGCAGTAGGTATTGCTCTCTGGTATGAGGTATTCCGTGCGGAAGTAGAGGTCGGACGCGAAGGCCGGGTCGTTATACTGTACAGAAGACCAGTAGTAGCCGTACAAACCCGTGCTTTGTACACTCGTCCCACTGCGCCATCCCGCTGCAGGCAGGAACACTGCGCCGCTCTCCTCCATTGCCTGCCACTGCGTGCCGTTGTAAATGTTCGTGCTTGCTACCAGACTCCAGTCGTCCCAGTTGCTCGCACTCGTCATACCTGGAGTGAAACTACAGCCTGCTGGAGCAGAAGTCCAGTCATCAGGCAGTATTACCACACCTGTAATATCATTTACCTTCGCCGCACCGTACTTATTGCTCGCGCCCGTGCGCGTACTCATCAGATAACCCCACTCCGCCTGCGTCAGCGTCCGCCATTGGTTAGCCATATTTCCGCCGTTGCTTATCGGATTGACACCCCAATCAACAAACGAAGAGTAATCGCTATTATCCTCACTCTTATTAATAGGTGCATTACCCGTTCCCCAGCCGAACAAGTCTATCCAGCCGTTATAGGTGCTGCTGATATTCCTGTTGTCGCCGTTCTCTACCGTACCACCGACATAGCAATATATTTTTTCGCTCGGGTCGGTCTGTCCGTACCCCATACCAACTATGTCCCACTGATTCTCCGCGAAACGCCACGTATCCGTACTGGCTTGGTACTGCAAGTTGCCTTTCGAGAACGTCACTTTCTTGGTTGCGCTCACGCTGAACACACCGATACCGCCTGTATTGCCGCCAATGTTCTCGGGCATATAGAACCCCACACTGTCCAAGTCGGAAACAGGATAGGACTGGTGTGTCCCGTCCTTCATCCACACATACATATATTGCTGTGCGCTGACAGCGCCCGCAGTCATTATCAAGGCTATTACTGCCAATAGTATCTTTTTCATGGTATCTATGCTGTTTTATTTTTTGTCTTTTTAGTCAATTCGCTTGCCTTGTGCATCATACCGCACACCGTTGCGCAGTATATACAGCACACCGTTCTCCAGAACCTTCTCAGTGTTGCCTGTTTCTGCCATATCGCCTCCTGCAATTTCCAGTTCGCCCATCGGCTCGCCTTCTACCACCATACGCACGCGCTGCGGAACCAGAGGTTCTTCATCATCGCCGTCCTCAATCGTACCGCCTATACCGTTGAGGAAGAATCCTCTGTAGGCGCGGACGACGGTGCCGGTCGTGCTGTTGGGATAGTAAATGACGTTGTTTTTCAGACCGAGATATATGGAGCCGTACAGTATGCCTGTGCGAAGAGTGCCTGCTAAATAGATATTGCCGCGCCCCGAACCGTCATTGTAGCCCTGCAACGTCTCTATATCCCCGTTGTCCGCACTTGTGTTGATGGTCACGTTCGGGAATACGAACGAGGTCTTCGCTGCCAGTTTGGCGTTGGCGTTCACGATATAGCCCTTGCCTGCCTCGATGGACTGTGCTACCGAGAAATGAGCGACGATAACGGCATCTGTCAGCTCGGCATATTTGAATTCGAACACGCGCCCGTACAGACTCTGTGACAACATCATACCCTTTTTCACGTCGAACGGAAGACACAGCGTCGCCCACTTGCCGTTGGCGAACTGCCTGTTCAGTGTGGCGGTTATTACCGTCACGCCGTTGTAGTCCTGCGCGAAGCGGTCGTAGTACTGCGCGTCCTCGTTCTCCTGCAGTACGATGTCAAGCGGCAGGGAGGCCGTGACCTCACCGAAGACACAGGTCTTCACGTCGCTCATTGTGGTGTTCTTGGTGTCTTTGACCGTGAAGGTCGTTGTATTGCCGGACGTATGGAATGTCAGGCGCGGGAAGTTTTCCAGCAGGAACGCTTTTTCTTGTCCGTTCTGCCCGATAGCCGTAAATCCGTTGGTTGTCTGCTGTGCAGCGGCACTTAGTGCCACCGCTCCCGCCAGCATACACAATATCAGTCTTGCTTTCATATTTGGTGATAGTTGTTTTGTCCGTTATTGATTCCTGTTAGTTCTGAACGTCACGCAGGGGGATATTCTCCTGGATGGAGCCTTGCTCACCCGCCGCATCGGGGGTGTAGTACGTATTCTCGCCTGCGGTGACGGTGTTGGTGTATATGCTGTTGAAAAGCGATTCGGGGTCTATACCCAAATCGGCATTGACACCCGCCATCTGCAATGCCATGACTACGGTGGCATAGTTCATGCCGATAACAGCCTGTACCATATTGTCGAAGTGGTCAACGGCGGTCTGTGCCTCGTTGTCATAGTAATAGACATCTTCATCACCGCGTGCGAGGGCGCACAGCGCCTTGTGCAGGTCATTGCCCATATACTGGCGGACAACTGCCCGCATGCCCGCCGCGTCATACTGGTTGAGGGTGTTCATGTTGAAGAACATCTGGAGTTGCGGGTACTTGGCTATCTGCTCCTTTATCATCTGCACACCTGAGTAAAGAGCGGCGGCGAGTTTGATGACAGCAGCGTTCGAGAGAACGGTGTCACGGGCATAGCCTTCTGACAGGTAGTTCTCTATCTCTGTGCCGGAGACAGAGAGCATTCCGTTGTCAGCATCGAGCGTGCAGACGCGCATCGGACTGGGGTACGCGCTCAGGGAGCCGGTGGAAAAGTCGTACAGCACGCCGTTGGCGGTGTTGATATGCGCGACGCTGTGGATATGCGCGTGACCGGTGAAGACTGCATGCACGTGGGCTGCCGTCAGACGCTCTTGTATCTCGCTGAGGGCAATCATGCCGTCCTCCATGTTGGCGATGTGGTTCACGTCGATGAACGACTGGCCGTTGATATGCTCCATGATGGGATGATGCGCCATAACGAGGATGTTTGTGCGCCCCTCGGCGAGAGCCTTTGCGGTGCATTGTTCAAGGAACGAAATCATCCCTTCTGTGAAACCGCCTGCCGACTTGTGTCCGCCTATGTTCGACTGGTTGGTGTTCAGTCCTATTACGGCGATGTCCTGCGAGAAATACGCCATATAGGCGAGTGAGTCCGTTCCCTCGTCAAGACGCATCACCGCGTCGTTGTAACCATAGTCATTGTACAGAACGGCGAACTGTTCGGCGGACAGGTTGTTGGTCTTGACCCCGCTGCCCGAGGAGTAGTCCTTTGCACCCGGGTCCGATACATCGTGGTTGCCGGGGATGACGAACACCTCGATGCCCGCTTCTTCCAGTTTGGCGAAACGCTGCGCCACGTATTGGTGGCTGAGCAGTTCCCCATTGTAGGTCATGTCGCCCGGCACAAGCAGGAAGTCGGGCGCGGCGGCAATGACCCGCGCGATGGCGAGGTCAAACAGTTCTTGTGAGTGTTCCGCCATCTTGTGGTCGGAATAGAACACTTCGGGATGACCCGTGTTCTGGAGAGCGTTCACCAGCACGTGCATGTCGCTCATCACCATGAACCGGCGTGTGCCGCCCGCCTTGGCGGTGAACACGGCGGTAAGCGTCATATCCTTCACCATTGTCACCTCGCGCGGATTGTCTGTTATTCCGTCCGACCATTGCGTGAACGTATAACCCGAAGCGGGTGTGGCGGTCAGTGTCGCCGTTTCGTCAATCTTGTACTGTCCCTGTCCTGTCACTGTGCCGGCGCCCTCCACCGTCACGGCAAGGGTATAGGTCGGTGCGTAGAACCCGAGGCTGTCCATTTTCTCTACCGGAACGGCGACATGGGTGCCGTCTTTCTTCCAGATGTACATGTACTGCTGCGCGCTCACCGAGCCGATGGTCATGACTGCGGCGACAATCGCTAAAAGAATCTTTTTCATTGTATTGTTGTTTTGACTTGCCATTTAACGGCGCAAAGATAAGGAAACATATCCAATGTGCAAAAAAATATCGTATAGGTATTGTACGTATATGCAGGAAACGTTATTTTTGCCGCGCAGTCATAACCGGCACTGTATATATTCACTTTTATATTATTAATATAAGGCTTATATAAATAGGAATGAAATTAAGTCACGATGAGTTGATTGCTGCGTTGCAGCATCATTTTGGGTTTGATACGTTCAAGGGCAACCAAGAACAGATTATTATGAACCTGCTGGACGGTAAGGATTCGTTTGTCCTTATGCCCACAGGAGGAGGAAAGAGTATGTGCTACCAACTGCCGGCACTGCTCATGGATGGAGTGGCAATAGTAATCAGCCCGCTCATCGCGCTTATGAAGAATCAGGTGGATGCTATGCGCAACTTCTCTGAAGAGGACGGTGTGGCGCACTTCATCAACTCCAGTCTTTCCAAGCCGGAGATTCTCGCTGTCAAGGAGGATGTGATGAGCGGCAGGACCAAACTGCTGTATCTGGCTCCGGAAAGTCTCAACAAGGACGAGAACATAGATTTCCTCCGTGAGGTCAAAATAAGTTTCTACGCCGTGGACGAGGCGCACTGTATCAGTGAATGGGGACACGATTTCCGTCCCGAATACCGCAACATCCACAGCATGACCGTGCGCATCGGCAAAGCCCCCATTATGGCTCTCACCGCCACTGCCACCGAGAAGGTGCAGCACGACATACAGAAGAGTCTCGACATAATGGACGCCACCGTGTTCAAGGCCAGTTTCAACCGCCCCAACCTCTACTACGAAGTTCGCCCCAAGACGGACAATGTGGACAAGGACGTCATACGCTTCATACGGCAGATGGAAGGCAAGTCCGGCATCGTGTACTGCCTTGCGCGGCGCGAGGTGGAGGAATTGTCCGCCAAACTGCAGGTGAACCATATAGCCGCCCTTCCCTACCACGCGGGTATGGATGCGGCGACACGCAGTGCCAACCAGGACGCCTTCTTGATGGAGAAAGTGCAGGTAATAGTGGCGACTATCGCTTTCGGTATGGGTATTGACAAACCCGATGTGCGCTTCGTGCTGCACTATGACGTACCCAAATCGCTTGAAGGATACTATCAGGAGACAGGACGCGCCGGACGCGACGGAGGCGAGGGTTTGTGCGTATGCTTCTACAGCCCCAAGGATATAGAACGGATGAGGCGTTTCGCACGCGACAAACCGGTTGCCGAACAGGACATCAACAACCAGTTGCTGTTTGACTCGCAAGGATACGCTGAATCACCTTTCTGCAGGCGCAAACTTCTGCTCAACTACTTCGGTGAGGAGTATCCTAATGACAACTGCGGCAACTGCGACAACTGCAAGAAGACCTATCGGCAGGTGGACGAGAGCGAACTGCTGGGCATTGCCATTGAGACTATCCAGTTGCTCAACGAGAAATTCCGCTCTGAACATATCGTTGACCTGCTCCACGGTAACCGCACCGCTGCTATCATGTCCTACCACCACGACCAGATGGAGAACTTCGGTATCGCCTCCGATGAGACGGAGCAGACCCTCTTTACCATCATACGTCAGGCTATGATTGCCGGATATATCCGCAAGGACATTGAGTCATACGGCGACCTGAAAATCACCGAAGCGGGCAAGAAATATGCCAAGCACCCCGTGCCCTTCGAGATACCCGTCGAAATAAAGAAAGACGAGGACGAAGAAGAGCCTCTTGAGCAGATGGCCGGCTCTTCTGCTGCTGACGACGTACTCTTTGCCATTCTCAAAGACCTGCGCAAGAAACTGAGCAAGAAGATGAATGTGCCTCCGTTCGTCATCTTCCAGGACCCCAGTCTTGAGGCGATGGCGACCACCTACCCCATCACCATGGAGGAACTGCAGAACATTCCCGGTGTCGGAGCAGGAAAGGCGAAACGCTACGGCGATGAGTTCGTCAAACTCATCAAGGACTATGTGGACGAGAACGAAATCATCCGCCCCGAGGACTTGCGGGTACGCACCGTGGCGCACGATTCGGCACGCAAGATAAGCATCATTCAGGCGATTGACCGGCGCGTGGCGCTCGATGATCTTGCCGAAAGCAAAGGCATGTCGCTTGACGAACTGCTCGAAGAGGTGGAAGCCATCGTATATAGTGGTACCAAACTCAACATCAACTATTTCATTGACGACGTGGTTGACCCTGACGAGAAAGCCGACATCGTGGACTATTTCAAGCACGCCGAGAGCGACAACCTGCACGTGGCGATGGAGAACCTCGGATACGACGACTACGACGAGCTGCACGTCCGGTTGGTACGTATTCAGTTCCACAGCGATTTGGGCAACTAAGGATGGCTCACGACATTGATATTCTTACGCTCGGATGCTCCAAGAACTTGGTCGATACCGAGCGGCTTATGGGACATCTGCATGCCTTGGGTTGGCGGTGCCACCACGATCCCGCAGAGCCGCGCAGCCGCGTGGCGGTCATCAACACTTGCGGGTTCATAGGTGATGCGAAGGAGGAGAGTATCCGCACAATACTGCTGTTCGCGCAACGGAAGAGCTTGGACGAGTTGGACCGGCTCTATGTAATGGGATGCCTCAGCCAGCGGTACGCCAATGAACTGCCGAAGGAACTGCCCGAAGTGGACGGCTGGTTCGGTAAGTTCGACTTTGACAGTCTCATCCGGCATCTTACCCGTACTTCTCCGATTGGTTTCCACCGGCAACTCACCACCCCGTCCCATTATGCCTATCTGAAGATATCCGAAGGGTGTGACCGTATGTGCTCCTATTGTGCCATTCCTCTCATCACGGGCAGACATCACTCGCGCAGGGAGGAGGACATACTTCAGGAGGCGGAATGGCTTGCCTCGCAAGGCGTGAAGGAACTGAATGTGATTGCACAGGATCTCTCCTCTTACGGGCTTGACCTGTACAAGGAGCATAGGCTTCCCTCGTTGGTCAGACAACTGGCGGCTGTAAGCGGCATCGAATGGATACGCCTCCATTATACCTACCCCACCGACTTCCCTCTTGACCTACTCCCTGTGATGGCGGAGGAGAGAAAGGTGTGCAACTACCTTGACATCGCACTCCAGCACTCTGCTGACCATATCCTTTCGCTGATGCGGCGGCATATCACCGCCGCAGAGCAGGACGCTTTGATAGAGCGTATCCGTAAGGAGGTTCCGGGCATTTGTCTGCGAACCACACTGATGGTGGGACATCCGGACGAGACGGAGGAAGACTTTGCCGCACTCAAGGAATGGACACGAAAGATGCGTTTCGAGCGGATGGGAGCCTTCGCTTACTCCCACGAGGAAGGAACGTACGCTTGGCGTCACTACAAAGACAATGTTCCGAATGATGTGAAGCAGGCACGACTAGAAGAACTGATGGCCATTCAACAGCAGATAGCCGAAGAGCAGCAACAGTTACTTGTGGGAAAGACGTTGAAAGTACTCATAGACCGACAGGAAGGCGACTTTTTTGTAGGCAGGACAGAATACGACTCCCCCGAAGTGGACAACGAGGTACTCATCCCCTCCGGACACCCTGTAAAAACGGGCTGTTTCTACCCCGTCACCATAACCCGCACGGAAGCCTTTGACCTCTACGGCATACCGCAGACAGACTAATCCTCTTTTCATCTGCAGAAAGAGCAGCCCGCCGGATATACCAACAGCATACCACAGATAGATTAATCCTTCTTTAATCCTTATCGAAACATTTTGTCTGCACTTCCTTTCTACTCCCAAACAGTATGTCTTGCATAAAAAATGCTGTGTCATTTTATTGACACAGCATTTTGATTCGTTGTTAGTAGAGGATTAGAGCGAAATAGCTCCGCTGGGGCATACACCTGCGCAAGTGCCGCACTCAGTGCACAAATCAGCATCAATCGAATAACGTTCGCCCTCAGAAATAGCACCCATCGGGCATTCATCTTTACATGTACCGCAAGCAATGCAGTCCTCAGAAATTTTGTAAGCCATAATAATGAAGTTTATGAGTTTTAGTTTGTATATTGTACGTTCCTAAATCACGGGCAAAAGTACAGCGTTTTTTGTAAGTTGCAAAAAGAAAAATGCTTTTCTCAAAAAATATACTAATTTTGCGCGACCATAGCAAATACACGTTGGAAGCACTATGGATAACAAACACATACCGGATATTGACAACATCGCAAAGAAGGTAATAGAAGTTACTACTATTGCGCTGTTTGTTGTGCTGATATTGTTCCTGATATATGCTCTTTTGTTCAAGCAGACTGTCTCTGCCAACAATCCCTCTACAAACGACCTGTTGGGACAAACCGTCAAATACATCGCTATTGTATTGTTGGTTGTTTTTCTTCTTGCCGTATGCGTCCGCTTGTTGCTCTCCCCTTTCGTCAAGCCGGATGAAGAAGCGGACTTCGAGAGGAAAGCGGACTATATATTAGAGCATAGAAAGCGGCAGAAAGAACCAATACCTGCCAATATTCACTCTCCGCTAATGAACCTTACGCCTGCAGAAGAGCAGACTGTCTGTGCGCTGCTGAGGGACTTGCCGGAGCATATATCCAAGCCCGGACATATCAATTTAGCACAGAC